>JAFYHC010000085.1 GCA_017539385.1 Solobacterium sp.
AAAGTTGCGAACAGCAGACTCGGATGGTATCGCAGATGCGGGCTGTATGTAGTCAATTATGCATTACGTCCAAAAGTTCTAGCCATTAAAACAAAGGAGCGACCAGGTCTGATCGATCCGATGAATTATTATCTGAGCAAGTCGTGATGACAATACAAATGTAGCGCCGTATACGAGACCCGTACGTACGGTGCAATGGGAGGGGCGGGAGTTATAACTCCCCCTCTACCGCTATTTATGCCGTTCAAATGGATAGTATGGATAGGTGCTTTCTACATAAAACTCCTGCATGTCATCCAGACGGATGCAGCCAAGAGTCCGTCCGAAGACGCATCCGCAGTCAATATGAAGCAATGTATCCTCGGCACCATGGGCAATCTTCCCGTCATATTCCTTGCCATAGGTGAAGGTCGGGATATGACCGACGATCATCGTTGCATCGGTGAGCGGATTGTCATCCATTCCGATGCGTGCCCAGACCATGAGTTGTTCCGGGACCTCTGCCAGATTCACACCATCTTCATACATGTATTTGCTGCCGAGTCCGGCATGGACCAGGAAGAACTTTCTTCCTTTAACGGTCAGATATTTATACAATAGCTTATCTTCCAGATACAGCTTGATGTCATAACATTCCGGATAACTCAGATCCATAAACTGATCGGCTGTCGTATAGCCGCCGTTTCCATGGAGCCAGTTGGTCAGATCATCTGACATATCGACGGAATTGTAATCCTTTTTGGCATCAATAAGTTCCTGGGCATAGCGGGCAAGCCATACATCGTGGTTTCCGTGAATCAGATGCATATTTTCATATCCCATGATCTCCTGCAGGAGTGGAATTGAATACTTGCCGCGGTCGCAGATATCGCCGACGATCCACATGGTGTCATAATCGGTAAAGTGGATCTTTTCAAGCATTTCATCAAATTCTTTTTTGCATCCGTGCAGATCGCTGATTACATATGTTGACATAGCATTCCTCGTGTCCTGTTACAGATATTCTAGCACAAAGGGAAAGTATTCATGCGCAAAACAGAAATACAAATATGCAGTCAAAGACAGCGGTCTGCACGGTTCGAATTATGAGATAATGGGAAAATAGAAAAGAGGACAATTAAATGGGAATTATCTATAATCCATATCTTCCTTTAAATGTGTATATTCCCGATGGGGAACCGCACGTATTTGACGGAAGAGTATATGTTTACGGCTCACATGACAAAGCAGGCGGAACAGCCTATTGTCAGAATCATTACGAAGTCTGGTCTGCATCCGTTGATGATCTTAGCGACTGGCGGTGCGAAGGCATCTCGTACATGCGCACACAGGATCCTTCCAATGCGGATGATTCCAGACAATTATGGGCACCGGATGTAACAAAAGGTCCGGACGGCAGATATTATCTGTATTACTGCCTCAGTTTTTATCCTCAGATCGGTGTGGCTGTCAGCGACAGGCCGCAGGGACCATTTGAATTCCTGGGGCATGTACATTATCCCGAACATATTCTGGGCGGAAAGGATGTATCCGAACATATGGTATTTGATCCGGCTGTTCTGACGGATGATGACGGCAGGGTGTATCTGTATTACGGCTTTGCGCCGGCAGAAGAAAAAGAAATGCTGATACCGGATCTGAGCGAAGAAGAACTGGCAGCACTCCCACCGGAAAGACGGGAAGCTTTCGAACATATGAAACATGAGACGTTTGGGGAATATTCCATGGTAGTGGAACTGGAAGCGGACATGGTCACAGCCAAAGAAGAACCGCGCTGTCTGATTCCCGGCGGACATCATACCCAGGGAACCGGTTTTGAGGGACATGGTTTCTTCGAAGCATCTTCCATCCGCAAGATCCGTGGAAAGTATTATTTCATCTATTCAAGTCATAAGAGTCATGAACTCTGCTATGCCGTCAGCGACTATCCGGACCGTGATTTCGTTTATGGGGGAATACTTGTTTCCAATGGAGATATCGGACTGAACGGAAGAAAGGATCCCATATATCCAATTGGCAATAACCACGGAAGCATCGTGCAGATCAAAGATGATTACTATGTTTTCTATCACCGTCAGACAAACGGCACCGAGTTCTCCAGACAGGGATGCGCTGAAAAGATCGAAATACAGAAAGACGGTTCCATTCGGCAGGCGGAAATAACCAGCTGCGGACTGAATAGAAAATCACTGCCTGCCAAAGGAAGCTATCCGGCAGCGATTGCATGTCATCTGACTGATCCAACTACATTGTCCCATATTGATTACAATGATCCGGTTATGAAAACGCAGGTGCGTGTGACGGAAAAGCAGAATGTTTCCTGCATTACAGGGATCAAAGACGGAACATGCATCGGATATAAGTATTTCATGTTCTACGGCGGGGATATGCTTTCGCTGGAAATCCGCGGTCATTTTGACGGATCCATTACGGTCGCACGGGATGAAAATATGAAAAAAGTCATTGCGGAACTGGATCTGACAGAAGATTCTGACAATTGGGAAATGATTCTGATCCCGACTGTCTGCAGACAGGGAAGAGCACCGCTGTACATGAAGTTTGCAGGAACAGGGGAAATGGATCTGAAAACGATCGCCTTCCTTTCCATCTGAGGCATTTCATGCATGTGTTCGGGAATAGGATGTGCAAGATCCCATTCTTTCGCGGATGAAAATGAAAAACATTTCACAATAATAAGGGCTTTTGCTATAATATCACCGATTAAAAAGAAAGAAGGTTAACACTATGGGTAGAGCACATGAAGTACGTGCTGCGTCTATGGCTAAGACAGCAGCAATCAAATCGAAACTGTATTCGAGATTCGGCAAAGAACTTTACATTGCCGCAAAGAATGGTGTTCCTGATCCGGATATGAACCTTGCACTGAAGAGAAAGATCGCTGAAGCAAAGCAGAACCAGGTTCCTGCTGATGTTATCAAGCGTGCAATCGATAAAGCAAAAGGCGGTTCAGATGAAAACTATACAGAGTGCAGATACGAAGGCTTCGGCCCCGGCAGCAGCACGGTGATCGTTGACTGTCTGACGGACAATACCAACCGTTCCTATACTGAAGTAAAGACATGCTTCAATAAGAGCAAGGGTGCAAAGCTTGCCAATGCAGGTGCAGTATCGTTCAACTATGAGAATGTCGGTCTGTTTGAATTCCCGTATGAGGACGAAGACGGCATGCTGGAAGCCATGATGGAAGCAGAAGTTGATGTACAGGATATCAGCGTTGAAGACGGCATCATGGAAGTAAAGACATCCTTCCAGGATTTCGGAAAGGCACAGGATGCCATTGAAACACTGATCCCGGGCGTTGAATTCAGCGTATGCGAAGCAACGATGCTGCCGAATGAGTATGTTACTCTGACAGATCCGGAAGAAGTAGAAGCATTTAACAAGCTCATGAGCATGCTGAATGATGCGGACGACGTCAATAAGATCTATACAAACGTCCGCAGTGCGGAATAAGCAGAAACAGGGAAACGGGCACCTCAGTGCTCGTTTTGCGTAACGACGATGAAACATGAGATCCATAAGTGGATGGGCAAAGGCATGCCGATCTATCTGTTTATTCTGCTTGGTGTTTTATGCATTCTGTTCCCGGATCCGATCATGACATGGGTCCCGAAAGTCGGCGGCTTCATCCTGATCGCCTATGCCATTTACCATATGGTCGAATTCTACCGGACACACAGCCGGGAGATCGAAGTCGGAAAGTATGTAATCTATATCGTGCTTGGCATGGTGATCATCTTCATGAAAGAAAACGTCTATGAGACGCTTGGAGTGATCTGGGCCATGCTGTCGCTTCTGGAAGCAGCAGAAGAGATCAATGAATTCTTCTGGGAAAGACATGCTGTATGGTATCAGGTGATTCTTGCTGTGATTACCATCGGACTGGCAGTGCTGCTGCTGTTTGGACCGAAGGAACACTTCTCCATGCATATCCGCATTCTGGGTGCGGAAATCATCCTGAATGCATTCCTGCAGCATCATGATATGTCGCAGAATCCGGAAAAGAGTGAATAAGCAGAAAAAAATCAGCGGTTACACATATTGTGCACCGCTGATTTCTTTTTTCAGCAAAGCCTGCCGGTCGGTCTCTTTCATCTGGGATGTATACAGCAGGGCAGCGCGATATTCGATCTGCCGCATCTGTTCCGGCATGGCCGCAAATCGGACAGCGAAGCTGCAGCTGCCGTCTTTTTTCTTTTCGTGAAGATACTGGCGGCCGCGTTCATTGAACGCCAGTACACGCACTGTATGACTGCGGCTGTAGCGATGCACTTCTTCCGGTGTGACATGCATCATGATCTGCACCATGATCCGCCGTATGCGGGCTGCTGTGTACCGGTAGCTGACCGTCTGCTTCAGAAATGCATCCAGTGTTTCTGAAGTCATTGCCGCATCTTTCATGGTTTTCTCAATTCCTTCGCTGACAAGAAACAAAGAAGCTGTATAGGAGCGGGGAAGCGTCAGGATGAGGGTCCGGAAGTAAGGATAAAGATCTTCCATTGTGACGGTAGGACCGGCCAGCAGCTGCGATGCCATCGGCGTCAGGGATGTGATATCCTGCTGCTTTTTCAGAGCAGTGCGTATGGCAGCTGCACTGGCATATTCCACATCGGTATCCGTGCTGCTGTAATCGCCGATCCGGGGAATGACGATTGGCCGTATGGATGTTGTTTCCAGTTCTTTCAGATAGGCTATGGCAAGAATGTCATTTGGGTACATGGAGGACGTCAGAATGGAATAGGCACGCGGATAGGACATGCCGCTGCGCATGAGTTCATGAAGCCGGTTCGGATCGGCAGGGGTGGATGCGATATCCATCAGATTCTCGAGATTTCCGCATTCCGAGCCGAATGCCATGGTGTCGGCACCGATGTCCTTCAGGATCTCCACCGCACCCCTGGCAAATGCTGTCGCATTCTGACAGGAATTGAAAAACGGCAGTTCCAGCACAAGATCTGCGCCGCCTTCAACAGCTGCCTTGCTGCGGGTCCATTTATCGATGACAGCCGGTTCTCCCCGCTGTACAAAATTACCGCTCATGACAGCGGCGATGATGTCGCAGCCGCTCTGCTTTCTTGCTTCTTCTATGTGATGTTTATGTCCGTAATGAAACGGATTGTATTCTGCTGCGATTCCACAAACTTTCATAATCAGGTCCTTTTTCTATTTGCTATGATACAATATTTTTAAAGAAGGTGAAAAAATCATGAAACAGGAATTAAAGTACACTTTGTATCCGTGCGAGAATCCGAAAGCGGCGGTATTTATGATTCACGGAATGGAAGAGCACAGGAAACGCTATGATGGTTTTGCGCGCTTCCTGAATGAACACGGTTATGCAGCAGTGACATATGATCTGCCTGGGCATGGCGAGACAGCAGAAGGCGGAACACTGGGCTATTTCGGTGATAATGGCTGGAATAAACTGATCGTCAGTGCAGTGGAAATGGCACAGCTGACACGCCGGGAATTCCCGGATGTGCCGCTCGTACTGTTTGGACATTCCATGGGTACGATGATTGCCCGCTGCTTCCTGCAGAATTACGATTATCTGGTGGATGCTGTTATTCTCTCCGGCGCTCCCAACTATAATCCGGGCGCGGTCGTCGGACGGCAGATGGCACTGGACAGAGTGCGTATCTCCGGGCCGAAGAGCCATTCCAAGATTCTTGACGGACTGGCAACCGGACAGTTCAACCGCAAGATCGAACGCCCCCGTACGGCGGTCGACTGGCTGAGCTACAATGAAGAGAATGTGGATAATTACATCTCGGATCCGCTGTGCGGTGTGCCGTTTACAGTATCCGGCTATTATGATCTGTTTGACGGCATGATGCGGATGGCGGATGAAGACCGTTATTACCGCATGAATACGGGCATTCCGATCTTGTTTGTGGCAGGTCAGGAAGATCCGTGCACCGGCGGGGAATCCGGCTTCAGAAGCTCTGTCAGCTTCCTGAAAGATGTCGGCTACCGTACGATCGATACGATTCTGTATCCGGGCATGCGCCATGAGATCCTGCATGAGAAAAAAGCAGACACAGTGATGAATGACATCGTCAGCTGGCTGCAGGAGCACATCTGAGAAAAAGCAGGAATTCTGCTTACGTTTTTTACTGTTCTCGTTGACTTTGGAAAACGGTTTGATATAATAGTTTAGCGTCGGCGAGGTGACTGTAGTGAAGTGGACAAGAAGTGAACTGCTGCGGCAATCAAACAGTATTATATTGGATGAAGACGTAGAGATCGATTCTTCGGCATTCCGCGGAAACAGCAGAATCACTGGTGTAAAGGATGTACATGTTTCCGGTACATGCTGGCTGGATGAAGAGGCGGATGAAGTCTATGCCCAGCTGGATATTGACGGAATCATGATCTGTCCGGATGCAATCACAAACGCACCGATCGAAGTTCCGTTTGAAACATCGACTGATGAGACGTATGTATTCGAACCGAGTGACGACGATGCCGTGAGAGTTGCCGACAATGAAGTCATAGAGCTTCTTCCCGCAGTGATCGATGCGATCCTGCTGGAGGTGCCGCTCCAGGTGACCGAGGCAGCAGAAGGTGAGTATCCGGAAGGCGATGGCTGGAAGGTCTACACAGAAGCTGAATATCAGGAAAGCCGGAAAGATCAGATTGATCCGCGTCTGGCAATACTGAAACAATTCAAGGATGAATAAAACAGGAGGTGCTAGACAATGGCTGTACAGCAGAGAAGAAATTCGAAGACAAGAAAGAATAAGAGAAGAACGCATTACAAGCTGACTGCTCCGACAATTGTAAAATGTCCGGTATGCGGTGCTATGAAGCGTCCTCATCATGCCTGCCCGAACTGCGGTAACGTTGGTTCGGAAGCAACTGCAGAAGCAGGTGAATGAACTGAAGAAACACAGCGGTCAGTAATATGATCCTGTGTTCTTTTTTTTATCCCGGAATGCGATACAGGCAGGAATGCGATATAATAATAGTGTTCCGTTTTTCCGGAACTAAGGAGAACCGAAAGTATGGAAACGATTATTAAAGACATGGAACGCAGATATCCGCTTCCGCCGGAAGCATCTGCACAGAGCGTAGCATATGCACTGACAGAATTCCTGGATGTGAAAAAGAACATGATCACCCAGATGATGCGTACAAAGTCCGGGTATATCATCCAGTGCAAAGGTGACGCAGAAGCAGAATGGACAAAGTATATCGGTGCCGACGTTGCACTGAGTGTAACGCTGGAACAGAGCGAAGGTGAACTGAAAGTAACGATTGGTTTTGAAAAGTGGCTGGAGAAGCTGGGAATTGCAGCACTGGGTGCGGTATTCCTGCATCCGCTGCTTCTGACAGCAGGCGTAGGTGCACTGCGTCAGGTCACACTGCCGCAGGATATCTATAACTTTATTGAGAGCAGCCTGCATGTAGAACCGATCGAAGAAAAAGCAGAGAGGATCATCGTAAACGAAGAAGAAATCGCACCGATGCAGATTTGTCCGCACTGCGGAACGGAGAACCGCCCGGATGCCATCTTCTGCAGAGAATGCGGAAAAGAGCTTCTGGATGAGGCGGAAGAGCACCGCTGCCCGAACTGCGACGGACTTCTGGACGGAGACGAGAAGTTCTGCCCGTATTGCGGAAAGCCGCTGAAGTAAGCGGATATCCGGGAGCGTACAGATGGCAGAGCATATCTCCCGCAAAGGGGTGAAGGTACGCAAGGGACAGTCCGTTATGGAGGCACTGGAAGCGGTCGTACCTCATTGGGAACACGAAAAGATCGAAGATCCAAGCTATGTGCTTGGATACCGGTATGCGCGAAACTGCCGCTGCTCCGTCTGCGGTTACGAGTCTTCCTTTGAGAAGCCGGAGTGTCCGCGCTGCCGTAAAAAAATGAAGAGTCTGAGCGGATTATAAT
This sequence comes from Solobacterium sp., assembly GCA_017539385.1. Lineage (GTDB taxonomy): Bacteria > Bacillota_I > Bacilli_A > Erysipelotrichales > Erysipelotrichaceae > Bulleidia. The sequence continues at coordinate 7,922 of JAFYHC010000085.1, forward strand.
CCATATCACACACAGGAGCGCACGGTCTGATCCGGCGCTCTTTTTTTCTTGTCTGCACGCATGCGTTTTTCTTTGAAAGAGGCTAAAAAAAGATTGAAATACAGCCCTGTGGTGGTAAAATAGTGTTAGTAAGTGGGAGAAAGTGTTAGAGGGACTGCAGATGTTGATTGGAAAGTACAGTCATAATCTTGATTCCAAGAACCGTCTGATCGTTCCTGTAAAACTTCGTGACGGCCTGGGAGAGTCGTTTATCGTTACCAAGTGGCTGGATGGATGTCTTGCGGCATTTACACTGGACCGCTGGGAAACAATGATGAGCAAACTGGCAGCGATCCCGGCAACGAAGAAAGAAGTCCGCACTTACGCACGTATGCTGTCATCGAATGCACAGGAATGTTCCTTCGACAGTCTTGGACGCATCCAGCTGAACAGCTTCATGATCAAAACAGCGAAGCTGAAAAAGACATGCATGATCATCGGTGCAGTTGACCATGTGGAGATCTGGGCAGAAGATGTCTGGAATGCATATGAAGAAACAGCGGATGAACAGTTTGAAGAAGTGGCTGAGTCACTGACGGAGCTGCTGGCATCATGAAACATGTAAGCGTACTGCCGTTAAAAACGATTGAACTGCTGCGGGTCAGAGAAAATGGGATCTATGCGGATGGAACGCTCGGAAGAGGCGGACATGCATCGATGGTCCTGGAAAAGCTGACCGGCGGCCATCTGTACGGATTTGACAAAGATGCCGAAGCAATCCGGGAATCCACGGAAAATCTGAAAGCATATGCGGACCGGTTTACACCGATCCACAGTGATTTCCGCAATATGCGTCAGGAACTGGAAAACAGAGGCGTCTATGCACTGGATGGTGCAATGTTCGATCTCGGTGTCAGTTCCCCGCAGTTTGATGATCCTTCCCGCGGCTTCTCATACCGCTACGATGCACGTCTCGATATGCGGATGGATACGGAACAGGAAAAAGATGCCTGGACCGTCGTCAATACGTATACAAAGCAGGAGCTGATCCGCATCCTGCGGGATTATGGCGAGGAGCGCTATGCGGCCTCGATCGCGGATCATATCGTCAGAAGCCGGACACAGAAACCGGTGGATACGACCTTCGAACTGGCGGATATCGTACGGGAAAGCATCCCGGCCAGGGAATTGCATAAAAAAGGCCATCCGGCCAAGCAGACGTTCCAGGCACTCCGCATCGAAGTCAATGATGAGCTCGGCGCCCTGGAAGAGGGCGTAAGAGATATACTGGATATCCTGACCCCGGGAGGAAGATGCGCAGTCATCACATTCCATTCCCTGGAAGACAGGATCGTCAAAAAGCTGTTCAAAGAATACTCCTCTGCTCCATTTGTGGAGCCCAGACTTCCATTAAAGGCTGCACAGATGGAGCAGGCCTCCTTCCGACTGGTTACCCGCAAACCGGTAACAGCGGATGAGGATGAACTGCAGGTAAACAACCGGTCACACAGCGCAAAGCTGCGGGTGATCGAAAAGATATAGGGGGAAAGAGAAATGAAAAAAACAAATCGCCGCATGAAAAGAAACATTCGCTGGGATCGTTTGGCTGTTATAATGTTCGTACTGACCGGTGCGGCTTATCTGGCCTGTTCGCTCTTTCTCCGCTCGTATAACAACAACCTGAGCGCAAAGAAACAGGAGATCGATTCGCAGATCGCAACGCTGGAGACCCAGAATGCGGCGATCCGTGTGGATATCAATACCCTGAGTACCAGCGAGCGCGTGATGCGCATGACCGAAGGGACCGGTCTGAAAATGGATCAGAATAACATTATTACGATCTATGCGGGAAACTCGGGAGAATAGTGTATGAGAAGAAACCGGCAGAACCGGACACTTAGAACAATAACCCTTGTGACATTGGCTGCGATGATCACCCTTGCATCCAATGTTTTTTTCGTTACGATCCGCCATGTGCATCTGCGTTCCGGCACCGATCTTTCCGTTTATGCAGAGTCAGCGAATATCGTGACCCAGACAATACGGGCATTGCGCGGCAATATCTATGACCGCAACGGCACCGTCATTGCCCAGGATAACCAGACGTATGATATCTACTGCGTTCTGGATCCGTCGCTTGTCAATACAGAGGGCGATATTGCATATATCAAAGAAGAAGACAAGCCGCACACGGCAGAAGTGCTTTCCGATGTTCTGAAGATGGATTATGACACTGTTATGGGGTTTTTGAATCAGAAGGGTATCTTCCAGACAGAACTTGGCAGCAAGGGACGTTCTTTGACAAAGGCTGTGCGTGATGAGATCGAAAGCTATAAGCTGACCGGCGTTGGCTTTACCAATTCCACAAAGCGTGTGTATCCGCTGGGGACGTTTGCATCCAATCTGATCGGCTATGCGCAGAAGGATGAAGACGGCAATGTGAGCGGAAAGATGGGTCTGGAACAGATCCTGAATTCGTATCTGGCCGGTGAGAACGGCTCCCGTACGTATCAGGCAGATAAACAGGGACACATCCTGCCCGGCATGCGGGAAACCGTGGTCAGTGAGAAAAACGGCTACAATGTCACACTGACGCTGGATCAGAATATCCAGACATCTCTGGAACAGTCTTTCAAGATGACAGAAGAGATGTTTGATGTCGATCGTGTCTGGGGTGCAGCGATGGAAGTGCATACCGGCAAGATCGTTGCCTGGGGTCAGTCTCCTTCCTTTGATCCAAACAAACTGGAGATCAGTGAATACAACAACTATGGTACGGAACTGCCATATGAACCTGGTTCCACGCTGAAGACATTTACATGGGCAGCAGCGATCAATGAAGGCGTCTATGACGGAGAAGCCACGACAAACGGCTATGCATACTGCTATGGATCCGACGGGGAAGGCAATCCGGTCCGTGTCAGCAATAACGAGATCGGCTGTATCTACAACGCCCACCACGCCAACTACGGCGCACTGGATTTTGACCACGGTCTGATCTACTCGGCCAACTCTGCCGCAACAGCGATCCAGACGGAGCTGATCACACCGGCGATCCATCTGGATTATCTGAAAAAGTTCGGCTTTTTCCAGAATGTGGATACCGATGGTCTGCCCGAGCAGGCGGGTGTATTGAACTTCTCGGAACCAAGTGAAAAACTGTCGCTGTCCTATGGTCAGGGTTCATCTGTCAATGTACTGCAGATGCTGCAGGCATACAGTGCGATCTTCAGTGACGGTACGATGGTCAAACCGTATTTCGTTGAATCCGTAAGAGATGCCTATGATCCATCCCGGGTCATCTATCAGGCAGAGACGAAAGTGATCGGTAATCCGATCAAACCGGAAACAGCAAAGCAAGTGCAGGGGATCCTCTACCGGACGGTAAATGACAGCGATGGTACTGCGAAGTATTATCAGATCCCGGAATGTGAACTGATGGGCAAGACCGGTACGACCGAACTTGCGGTCGGCGGCACATATGAATCCGGGAAAACGATTACATCCATCATGTGCGCACTGCCGGCGGAAGATCCACAGGTGATCGTGTATTACTGCTTCCAGGCTAAATATGATCAGGGGGCACATGTGCGCTCTGATGCAGCAGTGAATTTCATCCGTTCGGTTGCATTGGCCTATGGATTTACCGGCAGTATTGAGCCGCAGCCGGTTCCTTCGGAAGAAACAACGGAAGAGTACCGTTCATGGGATATGCCGATCCTGCTGAATCACAGCGTGGATTATGCATCAAAGAAACTGAGCGGCTACGGATGTGAGATCTATGTTCTTGGTGAAGGCAGCACGGTGATCGATCAGTTCCCGCGCAGCACCGATACCGTGACAAGCGGACAGAGGGTATTCCTGCTGACCGATACAAGCAGCTTCACGATGCCGGATATGACCGGCTGGACACGCAAGGATGTTGCGGCATTGTGGGCAGTCAGCGGATTTGGCTTCCAGCTGTCCGGAGAAGGGAAAGTAGTCTCCCAGAGTGTACCGCCCGGTACGGCAGTCACAAAGGGAAGTGATATCAAAGTTGTATTTAAATAAGACTTTGTATATAATGATTCAGCCCAAGGAAAGGAGGGCAGTTTATGACATTTCAGATGGGATTCGGTTTCCTCATCAGTCTGTGCATCGTCCTGGTGTCAATGCCTTCTCTGATCCGGTATCTGAAAAAACTGAGCCTGCGGCAGTCGGTCAGTGAATATGCACTGGAAGATGACCAGAAAAAGGCAGGAACACCAATTATGGGCGGTCTGCTGTTTATTCTGGTACCGATCGTTGTGACAATTGCCGTTAAACCGTCGGTTCTGCGCGATATGGATACAATGATCGTACTGCTTGCGTTTGCCGGCTATGGCGTGATCGGATTTATTGACGACTATCTGATTGCGATAAAGAAAAATAACGATGGTCTGCTTCCGAAGCAGAAATTTATGATGCAGCTGGTACTGGCGGTTGTCTTCTTCCTCCTGTACCGGTCTTATGCAAAACTGGAGATCCCCATTCCGTTTACCGGAAAGGTGATCCACACCGGCTGGCTGTATGCTGTGCTGATCCTGTTCATGTTTACCGGAGCGAGCAATGCGGTAAACCTGACAGACGGCATGGATGGTCTGGCAGCGGGATGTTCCTTCATCGCTCTGATTCCGTTTGGAATCTATGCGGTCATGCAGGAAAGAAGCGGCTTAAGCATCTTCATCGTTTCTCTGATGGGTGCTTTGCTGGGCTATCTCCATTACAACAAGAAGCCGGCAAAGATCTTCATGGGGGATACCGGTTCACTTGCTTTAGGCGGTGTGCTTGCGGCACTTGCCATGGTCATGAAAAAAGAACTGGCACTGATCCTGATCGGCGGCATCTTCGTGATCGAGACATTGTGCGTCATTATACAGCTGACATCTGTCAAGCTTCGTCACAAGCGTGTATTCCCATATACGCCGATTCATTATGCATTCCGTCTTAAGGGGATGCCGGAAGTGAATATCGTCAGGATGTTCTGGATAGCAGAGGCTGTACTGGCACTGATTGGATTCTGGGTAGGACTGCACTGAGCAGTCCTTTTTTACTGCATGGACAAGTCTGTATATTTTTTATAACTTATATGCCGTTAAGCATTTATTTTTGCTATAATATTTGAATTGTCAGGAGGGATGGATGCGTTACGAGGTTTTTGACTGGAATCACAGGCTTATACAGCTCACAATGGTCATTAAATTGCAGCAGATGCAGCGTAACGGCCTTCCAAATGCCATATATGATTATCTGGAAGAATATCTGAAAGAAGATCTTTGGACAGACAAAGTTCCGGTCTCTCTGCATGAAGCAGTTAACGATATCATGTCGATCGATGTGAAGGATATCGTTGTATTTCTGTCACGGAAGGCAGTCGTTGACGGAAGCAGGCTTCATCTGGAAGACTTTGCGGACATTATAGGGAGGAAAGAATCATGAGCAAATCAGGAAACGGAAAGGGCAGGCTTGGACTGTTTTATGTCACAGTTGCAGCAATTGCTGTATTAGTGGCATCGACATTCAATATGATCAAAAACAATCTGAACCTTGGTCTGGACCTGCGGGGCGGATTTGAGATCCTGTACCAGGTTACACCACTGAATGAGGGACAGAGCCTTGATATGACTGCAGTCACCAATGCAATCTCAAAGCGTGTCAATGTTCTCGGTGTCAGCGAACCGCAGATCATCGTCGAAGGCGAAGACAGAATCCGTGTGCAGCTGGCCGGTGTTGAAGATCAGGAAACAGCACGTCAGATGCTTGGTACAACTGCAAACCTGACATTCCGTGATGTGGACGATAAAGAACTTGCGGATTCGAGCGTACTGACAGAAGGCGGTGCTTCGCTTGCCTATGATAACGGGCAGCCGATCGTATTCCTGAAAATAGCAGATGATGCAAAGTTCGGTGAGATCACAAGTGAGATCTCCAAGAGAACAAATGGCGAAAACATTATGGTCATCTGGCTGGACTGGGAAGAGGGCGATTCCTACAAAGAAGAAGCCAAGAAAGCAGCAGCCGGTGAAGAGACCAAGTATATTTCTGCAGCGACTGTAAGCTATCAGATTACCGGCAACTGCCAGATCTCCGGTAATTTCACAGAAACGGAAGCCAAGACACTGGCGAATCTGATCAACTCCGGTTCTCTGCCGGTCAAGATGACAGAAATCAGCTCCAACGTTGTTTCGGCTTCCTATGGTGAAGGCGCACTGGCTAAAACAGCAATGGCAGGCCTGATCGGCATCGCAGCCGTCATGGTATTCATGATCTTCAAATACCGTCTGCCGGGCATCGTTTCCGCGATCATGCTGGTATTCTACCTGTGGGCTGTCTTTGCAGTATATTCCCTGATGGGTGCAGTATTCACACTGTCCGGTATCGGTGCTCTGGTGCTTGGTGTCGGTATGACTGTTGACGCCAATATCATCTGCAGTGAACGTATCCGTCAGGAACTGTACAAGGGACGCAGTGTGCGTGCTGCTGTGGCAGAAGGACAGAAAGTATCTTTCTCCGCAATCTTCGATGCACAGTTTACAACCCTGCTGTCTGCACTGATCATGTATGTCTGGGGCAATGGCGCTGTTAAGGGCTTTGCGACCATGCTGATCATTACCGTCGTCATGACGCTGTTAGTCAATGTTGCATTCTCCAGATGGATGCTGAATAACGTTGTCAGCTCCGGCATTGCAGACAATAAGCCGGAATGGTTCTCCGTCAAGAGAGATCAGATCCCGGATATTGCCAAGGGAGAATCCCAGTTCTATACCGGCACAAAACAGTTTGACTATGTCGGCAAGGCAAAGTATCTGATCTATACAAGCGTCGGCATTATTGCTCTCTCACTGATTCTTGGTATTGTCAATGCATCCGGCGGCAAGGGATTCTACAACCTCGGTATTGACTTCGCATCCGGTACAAAACTGACCGTAACAAGTCAGGAAGCAATCACAGTGGATGAAGTAAAGACCGTTCTGGAAGAAAAGGGATTCACGGGATTCACCTATCAGGCATCCGGTGAAAACACCGTCTATGCGACAACGAAGCAGGCACTGACAACGGAAGAACTGTCTGATATCAAAGAAGAGTGCAAGGCAGAATTTGGCGAAGAGCCGGGCGACAACGTTGTAACGCCGGTCGTCGGACGCGACCTGGTACGCAATGCGGTCATTCTGACACTTGTTGCGTGGGTCGCCATGATGGCATATATTACATTCCGCTATGAATGGGATTATGCACTTGGCTGTATTGTCGCTTTGATCCATGACGTCCTGATCGTACTGGCATTCTTCGGCATTACGCGTTCCGAAGTCAACATTGCTCTGATCAGCGTTCTGCTGACGATCATCGGTTATTCCATCAACAACTCCATCGTTGTGTTCGACCGTGTCCGTGAGATCATGTCGCTGCGCAAGGGAACGCTGAAAGCAGAAGACTATGATGCAGTGATCAATGAATCGCTCGACAAGACGATCAAGATGTCCATCTACAGCTCGATCTCGACGCTGCTGCCGGTCATCTTCCTGCTCTTCATGGGAAGCGATGCGATCTTCACATTCAACTTTGCCATGTTCGTCGGTCTGATCGCCGGTACATTCTCTTCCATCTTCGTTGCACCGACTGTATGGAAGTATGTACGATCCAAGGCAAAGCCGAAGAACAAGAAGATCAGAAAGTCGGAGAAGAAAGAAGAACTCGACGAATATACCGTCAAGGGAATCAATGCATGATACAATGAAGCAGTGTTTCAGACACTGCTTTTTTTCACGGGAGGTACTATGGGAAAAATCAGGGCAGTCCTGTTCGACTGTGACGGACTGATGTTTAATACAGAGCGCATTGCCCAGCAGGTATGGGCAGATGCTGCAGAAGAGAACGGCATCCGGCTTCCGGAAGATTTCTTTGTCCGCATTACCGGTGCGGGCGGTCCGAAAGAACTGGAATATATCCGGAATGTCATGCAGAATGATCCGCTTGTGGAAGAGATCCGCCAGAAACGGTTTGATCTGGAATTCTGGTCTTCCTTTCAGAAGGGGGAACTGGTCAAGAAAGGACTGGAAGAACTGACAGACTGGCTTACTGAACACGGCATTTTGATCGGAGTCGCTTCCAGCAGTTCCAAAGACTATGTAAAAACACTGCTCGATAATACATTCCATCCGATCCGATATGATGCACTGTGCACCGGTGATATGGTCCGCTATGCCAAACCGGATCCGGAGATCTTCCTGTTATGTGCACAAAAACTGGACGTGCATCCGGAAGAATGCCTGGTACTGGAGGATTCCAGACAGGGTATTGTTGCGGCGCACAGAGCAGGCATGCATCCGGGATTTATTCAGGATACGATCGTTCCGGACGAAGAGATGCTTTCCTACATGGAATACCGGTTTGAGGATCTTTCCGAAGTGATCGGTCTGCTGGAAAAGGAGGGCGTATGTACCGCATCATAGATACCGACCGTGCTGAAATCAGCAGGAAGTACGGAATCGGTTCGCTTGCGGCTGCGCAGATTAGTGCTGCTTCGCTGAGCGACGAAGAAATACAGGAACTGCTGGATCCCTCGATCGTTCTGCATACTTCCAAAGCAGAGTGCGTGATGCAGTGCTGCAGAAGGATCCTGGAAGCACGGGAAAAGAAACAGAAAGTCTTTGTCGGCGGGGATTATGATGCGGATGGGATCTGCTCCACTGCGATCATGAAGCATCTTCTGGATAAGCTTGGAATCGAAAACGGCTATTATATTCCGGACCGGTTCAAAGAAGGATATGGGCTGTCTGCTCATACCGTGGAAATGGTCAAAGACAAAGGATACGATCTGATCCTGACAGTCGATAACGGCGTCAAGGCGCATGAAGCACTGCGGAAAGCAAAAGAACTCGGACTGGAGGTCATCGTGACCGACCATCACCGCATCGAAGAAGACGTAGAAGCAGACCTTGTCGTACATCCGGATTATATGGAAGAAGAGTTTGCGTATCTCTCCGGGGCTGGTGTTGTTCTTGAAATCGCACGCAATATTCTCGGTGATGAAGAAAAAAGCAATGCAATTGCAGCAGTGGCATTGATCGGGGATGTCATGCCGTTATGGCGGCAGACGCGCATGATCGTCAAAGCCGGGCTTTCCGTCATGCAGAGGCACGTTCCGCATTCGTTATGTGCACTGCTGTATCCGGGTTCTTCCGCGGATGCGGCATCCATTGGCTTTCAGATTGTACCGAAGCTGAATTCCCTCGGCCGGATGAATGATATTTCCAACGTCAATACGCTGGTTCCGTATCTGCTGTCGGAAAATGCGGAGACGATCGGACGGGTGGCTGCCCAGATCAACAGCGTCAATACACGCAGAAGGGAACTGTCTGCCATACAGAGTGAGCAGGCCAGACGTCTTTGCACGGGGGATGGGATCGAACTGATCTATGATCCTTCTTTCCATGAAGGCATCTGCGGTCTGGCAGCCGGTCATCTGGCGGATGAAATGAAAAAGCCGGTGCTTGTTTTTGCAAGAAGCGGTGAATATGTGAAGGGAAGCGGACGCAGTGTGGAAGGCTTTGATATGTATGCATTCTTTTCACGCTTTCCGCAGCTGACTGCGTTCGGCGGTCATACGATGGCAGTCGGTCTGTCGCTGAAACTGGAAGACTTCGATGCTTTCTGCAGCGAAGTGCGCAATGCGTTTGAACAGGAAGAGTTTACGCCGGTGACACCGGAAAAGCCGGCTGTGCGGATCGATGCGGAAGAAGTGCATCTGCAGAATCTCTATGATCTAGCCCGCCTGGATCCGCTGCCGAAACAATTGCAGGATATCGCATTTGCAGTCGATGCAGATCAAGCGCATATCACATACCGCAGCGACAAGGTGATCCGCTTCCATGTGCCGAATGCGTACGGGGGATTTGAGGCAGTCCTCTATACCCGCAAAAACATACCGGTTCCTGCCCATCCGAAGCAGCTGATCGGGACACTGTCCATCAACCGCTATAAAGGGCGTGTAGAACCGCAGATGGTCATAGAAGACATCTGCTAAAACCTGTTCTATTTCGGGGAAAGGTTGTATAATAGGTCTGTATTTTTATCTGGAGGATAATATGTCGATCAATCTTGAAGAATATGTCGCAACGATTAAAGATTTCCCAACCAAAGGAATTCTGTTCCGGGATGTTACGCCGATGGTCAATGACGGTGCTGCATACAAAGAATCCGTTGACAGAATCGCTGAATTCGGCCGCGCTGTTAAAGCGGATATCGTCGCCGGCCCGGAAAGCCGCGGATTTATTTTCGGATGTCCGGTTGCCTATGCAATGGGTGTTGGTTTTGCACCGGTCCGCAAGCCGGGAAAACTGCCGCGTGAGACTGTTTCTGTTAAGTATGATCTGGAATATGGTTCCAATGAACTGCACATGCATAAAGATTCGATCAAGCCGGGTCAGAGAGTACTGATCGTCGATGATCTCCTTGCCACCGGGGGAACCCTGGAGGCAGTCATCAAGCTGATCGAAGAACTGGGCGGTGTCGTTGCAGGTATTGCATTTGTCATTGAGCTCACCGGTCTTGACGGCATGAAAGCAGTCGAAGGCTACAATGTTTTCCGCATGATGACAATGAGCGATAAATAAGAATCGAAGAGAAATCTTCGATTTTTTCCTAACTGCGAAAGGGGGAGGCTGCCATGGAACATCGAAATCCGAGTGTTGATGAAGTGATGGCGGAAGCACGGTCTTATATCCGTGATCCGGAAGATCTTTTTCTGATTTCAAAAGCGGCGGAGTATGCGGCGGCGCACCATGCCGGACAGTTCCGCAAAAGCGGTGAACCATACATCATCCACCTGAACAATGTTGCATACATCCTGGCAACGATGCGCGTCGGCCCCAAGACGATCGCAGCCGGTTTCCTGCATGATGTGATCGAAGACTGCGGCATCAGCCACGATGAGCTGGCTGCGGAGTTTGATGAAGAGATCGCGGATATCGTGGAAGCTGTCACCAAGATCGGTACACTGGAATACAAAGGCAAGGATGATCCGGAATACCAGGCGGCCAATCACCGCAAGATCTTTATTGCCATGGCAAAAGACGTGCGCGTGATCCTGGTGAAGCTGATCGACCGTCTGCACAATATGCGTACGCTGCAGTACCAGTCCGCTGCTTCTCAGAAGCGCATTGCCGCAGAAACGCTGGATGTCTATGCACCGATCGCCCACCGGCTTGGTATCAGTGCGGTCAAAAATGAACTCGAAGATCTGTCATTCTTCTATCTGAACCGGGAAGAATACTATCATATCGCACGGCTTGTTGAAGCAAAGAAGGCAGAGCGCGATGAATCGGTCAAGCGCATGATCGCGGATATTTCGGAACTTCTGACAAAGAACAACATTCAGTTCCGCATCTTCGGCCGTTCCAAGCATCTGTATTCGATCTACCGCAAGATGATCACCAAGAACAAGCGGTTCGATGAAATTCTTGATCTTCTGGCGATCCGTATCGTTACCCGCACCGAACTCAACTGCTATGAGATCCTGGGCTATATCCATGCGGCGTACAAACCGATCCCGGGACGTCTGAAAGATTATATCGCTGTGCCGAAGACGAACATGTACCAGTCGATCCATACGACGATCATCGGTTCGGACGGCAAGATCTTTGAAGTGCAGATCCGTACGGAAGACATGGATTCCGTCGCGGAGCGCGGTGTGGCAGCACACTGGCGCTATAAGGAAGGCCGCAAATACGACGCCAAGGCAGAACAGAGAGAAATCGAAGAAAAACTGTCCTGGCTGAAGAGCATTACGCTGTACAGCGAAGACCAGAGCGAAGGCACAAGTGCTTCCGAATACATGGCATCGCTGCAGAAGGATATCTTTGAAGCCAATGTCTATGTCATGACACCGATGGGCAGGGTCATCGATCTGCCCAATGGTTCCACGCCGATCGACTTTGCCTATCGGATCCATACCGATGTCGGCCATACGGCTGTCGGTGCCATTGTCAATGATGCCATGGTGCCGCTGAATACGGAGTTGCATACCGGTGATGTCGTGCAGATCAAGACGATGAAAGGAACCGGTCCGAGTGAGGACTGGCTGAAATTCGTCAAGACCAACCAGGCCCGCAACAAGATCCGCAGTTATCTGACCAAGAAAGAATTTGAGAAGAAGGCAGAGCGGACAGAAGAAGGCGAGAAGGCACTGCGTGATGAACTGACAAAGCGCGGCTTTGATGCAAAGGAATACATGGAAAAGAAGAAACTGGAGAATGTCTTCGGGGAATTCCATGTATCGAATTATACCGACTTCATGTACGGGATCGCGGTCAAGTCGATCAATGTGACCCATGTATGTGAAAAACTGACGAATCAGAAGCGTCCGGTCAATGATCAGGAAGCGCTGGAGAAACTGCTGCATCGGAAAGAGAAGAAACAGGTGCGCACACGCACCGGTGTCATCGTGCCGGGCATTGAAACGATGAAGATCACCATCGCACAATGCTGTCTGCCGGTGTACGGCGATCCGATCGTCGGTTTTATCACCAAGGGAAACGGGGTAAAAGTACACCGTGCCGACTGCCCGAATATCAAAGACATGCAGTCGCGGCTGATCGATGTGGCATGGGAAGATGCCGATATGGAGCACAGTTATGATGCGGATATCCTGATCTACTGCTTTGACCGCAACTTCCTGATCACCGATATCGTGACTGTCGTATCCCAGCTGAAAGCACCTTTGATCAATATTTCCGCAAAGGTAAACAAAGACAAGATCACCTCTACCGTAAAACTTACCGTACAGGTGGAAAATACCGGACATCTGGAAAGCCTGATGGCCAATCTGCGCAAGGTAGATTCTGTCCGCACGGTTTCGCGGATCAGTCACTGAGGCCTTGTTTTCCGCTTCGTTCGAGCGTATAATCGGACGTGTCAAAATCGAGGATGGAGAAGAAGTCTTTTGACTGCGATGTAAAGAGACGGTGGGCAGGTGAAAGCACCGCATCGGCGGAAAGACGGGACACTCCGGAGATGAATTCCTGAACACACAGTAGGGAATTCCGCATGCGGCGTTACAGCATAGAGTGCATGTCTGACATGAACTGAGGTGGTACCGCGCTTATGGCGTCCTTGGATAACAGGGCGCTTTCTTTTTATACAGGAGGAGAATATGGTATATCAGACCCCGCGGGGAACGTATGACATTCTGCCGGATGAAGTCCGCAAATGGCATGCGGTAGAAGAAGTGATCCGCAGGATCACACAGTATTACCGGTATCGTGAGATCCGTACACCGTACTTTGAAGACACAGCAGTCTTCAAGCGGGAAAATGACAGTTCCGATATGGTCAATAAGGAGATGTATACCTTCCAGATGGGACGTGATTCGTATACACTGCGTCCGGAAGGAACAGCCGGAGTCATCCGTGCATTTGACCAGCATAAACTGTATGGGTCCATGGAACTGCCGGCAAAGTTCTATTACATGGGACCGATGTTCCGCCATGAACGTCCGCAGAAGGGAAGACAACGTCAGTTCACCCAGTTCGGCGTGGAAAACATCGGTGTCAAATCACCGGAAGTCGATGCGGAAACGATCGCTCTTGGCTATGACATCGTAAAGGCACTGGGTGTTTCCAGCGTGAAAGTATGCATCAATACACTTGGCGATGATGAAAGCAGAGCAGCCTACAGAGCCGCTTTGAGAGAGTATTTCGCACCGCATCTTGACGAACTGTGCACGGACTGCAAGCGCCGCTATGAGCAGAATCCGCTGCGTATTCTGGACTGCAAGGTCGACAGAGACCTGGAATGCATGAAGAATGCACCAAAGCTGTCAGAGTATCTGAATGAGGAATCCAAGGCATACTTTGACCGTGTGCTGAAGGCACTGGATGCGGCTGGCATTCCGTACGAAGTCGATGAAAGCATTGTCCGCGGTCTTGACTACTATACGCATACCGTCTTTGAAGTGATTTCCACCCGTCCGGATTCCGGCGCACAGTCCACGATCTTTGCGGGCGGCCGCTACGATCACTTTGTATCGTATTACGGCGGACCGGATCTTTCCGGAATCGGCTTTGCCATCGGTATGGAGCGTCTAATCGCACTGGCAGAAGATGACGGCTATGCCTTTGCAAGTGAAGATGCATGTGATGTATATGTGATCGGACTGGGCGATGTGGCTTCTGAAGTGCTTTCCTTAAGCACAAAACTGCGCAAGGCAAATCTTGTGACAGAGGCCAACTATGTACCGCGCAGTCTCAAGGCACAGTTCAAGAGCGCCGACCGTTCCGGTGCGAAATATGTCGTCATTCTCGGTGAGGATGAAGTAAAGAACGGAACAGTTAATATCAAGCGGACAGCTGACCGCACACAGGTCAGCGTTGCGCTTGCGGATGCTGCAGAGACGATCTCTGCATGGGAGAAAGAATAATGGAACGCACACATGAAAATGGAACACTCCGGCTGAGCGATGCCGGAACAGAAGTTGTACTGACCGGCTGGGTCGCAAAGAGAAGAAACCTCGGTTCGCTGGTCTTTATCGATCTGCGTGACCGCTCTGGTGTCGTACAGATCACATTTGATGAGACAACGGCTGCGAAAGTAAAAGATGTCCGCAGTGAGTATGTCCTGCAGGTACGCGGCACCGTACAGAAGCGCAGTGCTGTCAATCCGAAAATGCCGACCGGTGAGATCGAAGTTCTTGCCAGTGATGTCGTGATCGTCAACAGTGCCAAGACACCGCCGATCACGATCGCCGATGACACCGATACCAATGAAGATACCCGTCTGCGCTACCGGTATCTGGACCTGCGCCGCAGCGTGCTGCAGAAGAACCTTATCCTGCGCCACCGCATCTGCATGATTGCACGCCAGACACTGGATTCACTGGGATTCATTGAAGTGGAAACACCGATCCTTGCCCGCAGCACACCGGAAGGCGCAAGAGACTATCTGGTTCCTTCCCGTATCTATAACGGCAAATTCTGGGCACTGCCGCAGTCACCGCAGATCTACAAGCAGCTGCTGATGATCGCCGGCATGGAAAAGTACTTCCAGATCGCACGCTGCTTCCGTGACGAAGACCTGCGTGCCGATCGTCAGCCGGAATTCACCCAGATCGATATCGAAATGAGCTTCAAGGATGAAGATGAGATCTTTGCTGTTGTAGAAAAACTGATGAAGGACATCTTCAAAGGCACTGTCGGCTATGATCTGGAAGACCGCTTTGTCCGCATCAAGTACAAAGATGCAATTGCAAAATACGGCACAGACAAACCAGACCTGCGCTTCGGCAATGAGATCCAGGATCTTTCCGAACTGTTTAAAGATACAGAATTCCAGGTATTCCGCAATTGCCTCGACAACGGCGGAATGATCGGTGCCGTCAAATTTGAAAACCTCGCTGACCGCTACAGCCGCAAGGGACTCGACAAGCTGCAGGAATTCGTCAAGCATGGCTTCAAGGCAAAGGCTCTGGCATATCTGAAGATGGAAAAGGGCGTACTGACCGGTTCCATTGCCAAGCCGCTGAGTGATGCCGAGAAGCAAGCTGTGTGCGAACATTTGCACCTGGCTGACAATGATCTCGTACTGGTGATCGCAGACAGTGCAAAAGTGGCACTTTCTTCCCTTGGTGCACTGCGTGTGCGCATTGCGCATGAATGCGGTCTGATCCCGGAAGAGACCATGTACAAGTTTGCATGGATCACGGAATTCCCGATGTTTGAATACAGCGAGGAAGAACAGCGCTGGGTTGCTTCGCATCATCCGTTTACAGCGGTCAATGAAGCAGATATCGATAAACTCTTTACCGATCCGGGACACGTTTCCAGCCGTGCCTATGACCTTGTTCTGAACGGTTATGAACTGCTGTCCGGTTCGATCCGTATCCATGATCAGGACCTGCAGGAGAAGGTTTTTGAAGCAATCGGACTGTCCATGGAAGAAGCAAAAGAACGCTTTGGATTCTTCCTGGAAGCCTTCCAGTACGGTACGCCGCCGCATGGCGGAGTCGGCATTGGTCTGGAGCGTCTGACGATGGTTCTTGCCGGCACCGACAATATCCGTGATGTTGTTGCATTCCCGACAACAAACAGTTCTCTGGATCTGATGAGTGAGGCACCAAATGTTGTCGATCCGAAGCAGCTTGATGTCCTTGGTATCAAGATCGATGACAAACAGTAAATTCTGTCCTGTCAAGACTATTCTTTACAGACTGGCCTGCTATAATGTGCTTGCCGGAGGACTTTAATATTTTTCCTACATTTTGATATACGGGAGTTCTGACTGGAGATTTCGGTGTCGAAGACCTGTCACGAGCAGGGATCCTGATGAATGACCAAGAACACCCACCTCTACATAAGAGGGAACATATCACCCCTCCGGTGATTTACCAGCAAGACCCCGAAGCGGGGTCTTTTCCTTTGTGCGCACTTATTGCCAAGAGAAGCGAAAAAGGGTAAAATAACGCATGAAAACAAAAGGATAAAAGGTGGAAGTTATGACAGAATTCTGGACAACATTACTGTGGTTTATCGCCGGCGGCATCGTCGGTGCTGCTATTTCGTTCTTTGTGACAAAGAAGCACTTTGAAAAAGAACTGCGTGAAAACCCGCCGATCAACGAAAAGATGATCCGTGCAATGTTCATGCAGATGGGAAGAAAACCGAGCGAAGCACAGATTCGTGCGGTCATGAAAAATCTACAGAAATGAATTTTGAAACAGAACAACAGGAATGCTGTTCTGTTTTATTTCTTTTAAAGGTTATGGTCCCGAAAAGGGTCGTTTTTTATGACGGGATGAATTATAATGTTTAGAGGAAAAACAGGAGGACATATGACAACAGAAAACAAAAAGGTTTTCCAGGCCATGGATGGTAATACCGCTACGGCTCATTCCGCTTATGCATTTACGGAAGTCGCCGGTATCTATCCGATCACGCCATCATCTCCGATGGCTGAGAATGTAGACCAGTGGGCTACAGACGGCCGTCTTAACGTATTCGGAGATAAGGTAAAGGTCGTAGAGATGCAGTCCGAAGGCGGTGCTGCCGGATCCGTACACGGCGCTCTGCAGGGCGGTGCTCTCGCAACAACATTTACAGCTTCTCAGGGATTGCTGCTCATGATCCCGAACCTCTACAAGCTCAAAGGTGAACTTCTGCCGGGTGTCGTGCATGTAGCTGCTCGTTCTCTCGCAACACATACACTTTCGATCTTCGGTGATCATCAGGACGTTTATGCATGCCGTCAGACCGGTATGGTCATGATGTGCTCGCACTCCGTTCAGGACTGCATGGACATGGCAGGCGTTGCTCACCTCGTAGCAATTGACGGCTCTGTACCGGTTATGCACTTCTTTGACGGTTTCCGTACATCCCATGAAATCGACAAGATCGAAGTTATGGACTATGAGTTCCTGAAGTCCCTGCTGCCGATGGACAAAGTTCAGGCATTCCGCGACAAGGCTCTGAACCCGCATGGAAATGCAATCACACGCGGCGGCTCGCAGAATGATGACATTTACTTCCAGGCTGCAGAAGCTCAGAACGAACACTATGCAAAGGTTCCGGCTCTGGTTGCCAAGTATATGAAGGCTGTCAGCGAACATACAGGCCGTGAATACAAGCCGTTTGTTTACGTTGGACATCCGGAAGCAGAACGTATCATCATCGCTATGGGTTCTGTTACTGACACAATCACCGAAACAGTGAACACACTGGTTGCCCGCGGTGAAAAAGTTGGTCTGATCAAGGTTTATCTGTATCGTCCGTTCGCACAGGAATACCTCGAGGAAGTACTGCCGGCTTCTGTTAAGAAGATCGCTGTTCTGGACCGTGCAAAAGAGCAGGGTTCCAGAGAGCCGCTGTTCCTTGATGTCTGCTATGCACTCCGCAAGCACAAGGATCTCGTCATTACAGGCGGCCGTTACGGTCTCTCCTCCAAGGATACCAACCCGTCTCACATCAATGCCGTATTTGAAGAACTCAAGAAGGATGATCCGAAGGAAGAGTTCACAATCGGT
>JAFYHC010000086.1 GCA_017539385.1 Solobacterium sp.
CAATGGTAAGTAACCGCAACAAACAGAAGAATAAGTAATCTGGATAAAACCAGATATGGGAGACGTGAATCCCCGGGAGTTCGTGAGAACTCCGTTGAAACCACGCGAGATTGCTTTGGCGATCACACGTGGTAATTCATATGCTATAATTTACGTTGACATATAAGGAGCGAAAATGAACAACAGAGGTAACGGAAACAGCTTTTTCTGGCTGTTCGTCTTATTGATCATGTTTGGCGGAGGCACCGTTGTGCCGCTTTTATTCGTCCTCGGTATCGTATTGGCTATCACATTCGCCGCGGTCAATTCCAACCGCCGGCAGGAAAGCATATCGTCCGGCTTCCGACGTCCATCCTACGGCAGTACCGTCAGTTCACGCGGCAGGTATTCCGCTTCTCAGATGGCACGCATCAACGTGTATCTGCGCAATTGGTTCCGTACCCGGAAGTCCCTTCCGGTCGGACAGAGCGTATCCCTGCGTGTCCATGGAGAACGCTATGCTTCGCTGGCAAGTCTGGATGTATACCGCAACGGTACATACATCAGTTCTCTTTCCGAATTTGGCAGACGCTATCCGGAGTCCTATGATGAGATCCTGAAAGAACTGATCCGTCTGGCAGAGAACCGCGGTGAACCGGAAGTCGTCTACGAAGGCGAATATGTAGAAGCAGAACCGGTCCGTCCGAAAGAAAAGAAAGAGCAGAAAAAGCAGGAAACACCATCGCAGGCACCCAAGAAGTCTGCCCAGTATTTCGTTGATACGATCAACAGTCTGAACAACAGTATCCCGGATGAAGATATCTCCAACGGTCTGTATGAGACCTGTGCACTGCTGAAGCAGATCCAGCAATTGGAACAGAGATTCCCGGATTCCAGAGGCAAGCTGGATAAACTGTATGAATACTATCTGCCGATCCTGACCAGGATCCTGGCACAGTATGACAATCTGCAGGCAGCCAAGACCGATCCGTCCTACGAAGAGACACGCGTCAAGCTCAACCGTACGATCAAACTGATCAACGATGCGATGAAGACGATCATCTCCAGTATGACAGACCAGGACTTCATGAATCTGGCGGCAGATATCTCCACACTGGAAGCAGTCCTGCAGAAAGACGGTCTTACCAGTGAAGGAACATTTCAGGAAAGCGGGTTAGAATAATATGTCCGATCGGAATAAACGCAGAGAAGAAGAAAAGAACCGGCTCTGGGAAGAAGTCATGAACAAGAAGCGTGCCTACGAAAAGAATGACACGACAGAGACGGTAGAACTGGTTACAGACGCAAAGAAGCGCTCTGATAAAACCATGGATATGCTGAAAGACGCAGACAGCGCAATGGAAGAACTGCGCAATATCCTGTTCAAACAGCAGAAAGATCTGGAACAGATGAGCCGTGACAACGGACTGGATGTCGATCTGGACAAACTGCAGACAGATATCCAGAGTGACTATGGCGTAGAAGTAAAAGAAGAACCGAAAGAAGAAAAGAAGATCGATTCCAAAGCCGTCTTCACCGGTGTGGAAGAAGAAACCAACGAGGCAGTCATCGGCCAGTCCGAAGCCATCCGCCAATTGACCGTTTCCTTCCGCAGACCGTTTGTTATGGGCACTGCCCCAGGCAAACCGAAGAATGTCATTCTTGTGCTTGGTCCCAAAGGCAGCGGAAAGCACGAAGCCATTGCCCGTGTAACGCGCTCCCTCTATGAGCGGCAGGTATTTGTCAGCGACACGGTCTATACGATCGATATGAGCCGCTATACCAGCGGCGGACAGGAACAGATCTTCCTGCAGGACCTGTACGAAGCACTGCAGGGAAATGGCTCTGTCATCTGCTTTGAGAAATTTGAGACCGGCTTCCCGTCCTTCCTGCGCATGGTAGACAGCCTTGCGACAGAAGGAAAAGTCGTCCTGAACAAACGCTATGTCTTAAGCAAGGGCATACTGGTAGAAAACCAGACCGGTCTTGTCAAAGATGCTGTAGATACCCTGCATGTCGAAGACAAGTATCTGGTATTCATCACAGAAGGCAAAGCCTCCAAAGTACAGGATGCCTTCGGTGCTGACTTCATGTATCACGTACTGGATACTGTTACATTCAAGGCACTGGATGACGAAGCAGTCGCCAAAACAGTCGACCGTCAGACAGAAGACCTCGTTAAGAAAGCACACGATCAGCTGCAATTGGAACTGACTGTAGATGATGAATTGAAAGTATGGGTCAAGAGCCACTTTGATAAGACACAGGGTGCGACATCGATCCGTTCTCTCTTCTATGATTTCTATGTATCTCTGACCCAGGCAGTCCTGGATCATAATCTTGGCAGCTATGAGAAGCTGACAGTCACCGTCAAAGAAGAAGAACCGGTACTTGTACTGGAGAACCTGGAAGTTAATCTGGCCCGTGAAAAGACCAGCAAGGCAGAGATCGCTGCAGTCAATGCAGAAATGGATGAGATCGTCGGTCTGGTGGAAGTCAAAGAATATGTACATTCCCTGGAAGCACATGTACGGATGCAGAAACTGCGCCGTGAACAGGGTATGAAGACAGCTGAAGTCTCCAAGCATATGATCTTCACCGGCAACCCCGGCACCGGCAAAACGACCATTGCCCGTCTTCTGTCCCGGTATATGAAAGCCATTGGTGCACTGACACAGGGACAATTGGTAGAAGTTACCCGTGCAGATCTGGTTGCGCAGTATGTCGGACAGACCGCACCGTTAACGATGTCCGTCATCCGCAGTGCCATTGGCGGTGTGCTGTTCATTGATGAAGCCTATGCACTGTACCGCGGCAAGGACGATGCATTCGGTCTTGAAGCAATCGATACACTGGTCAAAGCCATGGAAGACAACCGTGACAACCTGATCGTTATCCTGGCTGGCTACAAGAAGGAAATGAGCACATTCCTGGAGGCCAACTCCGGTCTGAAGAGCCGTTTCCCGAATGTGATCTTCTTCCCGGATTATACCGGTGAAGAACTGGTCAAGATCGCTGTTCTGCAGGCAAAGTCCAAAGGCTATGTCATTGACGAAGAAGCGCAGAAAAAGCTGCAGGTATTCTTCGACGATGTACAGAAAGAAAATGCGGCCGAAGCAGGCAACGGACGTCTTGCGCGGAATGTCATCGAAGAAGCCATTCTGAAGCAGTCCCGCCGTATTGCCGCAAACCCGGAAGAAGACATGTCCCTGTTAAAGGACGAAGACTTCTCCTACACATTCACACCATCCAAGTAACAAATTCAAAACTGAGAGGCAGATCACCTCTCAGTTTTAATTTATTCCGGCAATGCGTTGTATGCGTCCTCATCCACCGGTTCCAGCCATTCATGACTTCCGGGAATGGTATTGGATATGATGGATAAATGAGCAAACCAGGAATTCTTCGCAGCACCATGCCAGTGCTTCACATCCAGCGGGATCTCGATCACATCCCCCGGACGCATGCGCACCGGTTCTTTTCCCCATTCCTGATACCATCCTTCACCGCCGACACATACCAGTGTCTGCTGGCATCCGTGATGAATATGCCAATTGTTGCGGCATCCTGGTTCAAACGTTACATTGGCAATGCCAACCTGTGCATCGTCACCGGTAAGCGGTGCATAGTAGCTTGTACCGACAAAATACTGCGCCGACGGATTCGCTCCGCCAAGTGCAAATGGTGATACATCATGTTTGTCTGCCATTGTTTCCCTCCTTTATCTGCATTCACACAGGATCGTATATACATCCTCTTTATTGATATTATATACGTTCGTTGTGGTAAGAACGGTTTTTTCTGTGACAGTGCGTGCCAGTGCTTCATCGATCTCGATGCCTGCTTCCGCAAAGGTCGTGGGCAGTCCCAGTTCTTTGATGAATGCGGCCAGTGCATCTACACCGGCTTCTGCCTTTTCTGCCTGTGTGCCGGTATTGGGCACACCCATGACTTCCACGGCAAAGCGTGCAAATTTTGCTTCATCACCATGGCAGATCATGCGGTAATACACCGGATGCATGATTCCCAGCTCTATGCCATGGGTGCGGTGGGTATAGGCACATAATGTATTTTCAATATGATGCACATTGAAATCACCCGGCTTTCCCATATAGAAGCTGAATGACTGGATCAAAGAAGAATCCCACATCAGATTGGAACGGATCTCCATGTTATCGGGATCTTTCAGCAGTGCTCTTGCATTGGCAATAATATTGCGCATGAGACTTTCGTTCATCTCATCCCATACGTTGAATCCTGCACCAAAGTAGGATTCCATGCAATGACTCAGAGAGTCGAATACACCCGGTAAAAATGTCTTAAGCGGAATGGACATCAGATACCGCGGATCTTCAATGACAAAGTCTGCGTACGGTCCGACAAATGTCTGCTTCAGATGCAGTGCTTCATATGTGCAGGCACCAAGATGATCCATCTCTGCCCCGGCTCCGGAAATCGTTAATATGACCGCATACCGTCCCATTTTCTCCGGTCTGCGTTTTTCATTGATCTCCATATTCCACAGATCTTCTTCTGTTTTTGCACCGGCTGCGATGATCTTTACCGTATCTGCGACAGATCCTCCGCCGATGCCCAGGATCAGATCTGCGTTTTCTTTTTTATACAGGGCAATACCTTCCAGGATCTTTTCATACGTTGGATTGGATGCGACACCGGAAAGCTCCACGATTCTCTTGCCGGCAGACAGCAGTTCACTGACCACCTCATCATAGATCCCATTGCGCTTTACAGAACCGCCTCCGTATACAAGAAGCACCGTCTGACCATAGTTGGCCAGTTCCTTCTGCAAATGCTTCTGTACACCGTTTTCTCCGAAGTATACCTTTACCGGCATGTGATAGATAAATGGA
Source organism: Solobacterium sp. (assembly GCA_017539385.1). Taxonomy (GTDB): domain Bacteria; phylum Bacillota_I; class Bacilli_A; order Erysipelotrichales; family Erysipelotrichaceae; genus Bulleidia. The sequence goes on from JAFYHC010000086.1 coordinate 4,851, forward strand.
TTCATATCTGTTGTCCTCCTGTCTGATTCCATAATAGGAGGTTCCTGCAGAAATGTAAAATACCTATATTGCATGCTCTGATATACAGTATTTAAATACTAAACTCTTTGAGGAATGCAGTGTGGATGGCGGAGTATGCCGGTTTCTTTTTCCATATAAGCATGGATCCGGCTGTGCGTATTGGTGTAATGGGTATGAAACAGGTACCTTCCGGTATGGTCTTCATACGCAGGCATACCGTGATCCCGATGCCGTGCTGCGTCATGATCATGGCATTGCGCACCAGTGTGTAATAACAGCAATTCACAACCGCATCGTTGTTCCATGTGTGGATCTCATTCTGAAATGCACTGTTTTCCGGTATGATCAGTGTTTCATTCTGCAGATCCTCCATGGTAACTGCCTCTTTTGCGGCAAGGGGATGATCACACCGCACCAGCACACCCCATTCACTCTCGGATGAGAGGGTATGGGTCTCAAACTGCATGGTATCAACGGAGTGAAGAATGAAGCCGATATCCAGCGTGCCAAGACGAACGGCATCACTGATGCGTTCGGCATAATCAGACCAAATATGGATGCGTACTTTGGGATGTTTCTGCCGGAAACTGCGTATTTTCTCTGCAACCAGGGAAAACGATTCGACCTCTGCTGCACCGATATAATAGTCACCCTCCAGACTGTCCTGCATCATGCGGCTATGTGCTTTGTCATACAGCATCAGTATGTTCTCTGCCGTCTCTTTAAACAGAATGCCTTCTTCGGTCAATTGGACATTGCGGTTGGTACGCACAAACAATGTCTTTCCCAGTTCTTCCTCCAGCTCTTTCAACTGTCTGGAAACAGTTGGCTGGGAAACATGAAGAGATGCCGCTGCGTTTGTTATATTGCCTTCCTGGGCAGCTGCCAGAAAGTATTCCAGTACTCTAAGATCCATAATGACTCCTGTTATACCAACAATACCCCAAAACACCTTCCGTCACTATGTTATTTTGAAGAATCGCAAGGTCGATGCCGAAAGAACGGATAAATTCCATATAATAGAAACAGGAGGCATGATATGAAAGAATTCTATATTGATAATGACGGAATACAGCTTCATGCAAAACTTGACATGCCAAAAGAGGCAGAGAAATGTCCGTTAATGATCCTGTTCCATGGACTGACAGGACATATGGAAGAAGAACATATCGTCGCAGCCATGCATACTGCAATAGAAGCAGGCTATGCTGTACTGCGCGTGGAATTATACGGTCATGGACAAAGCGGCGGTAAATTTGAAGACCACACCCTGTTCAAATGGATCACCAACGGTCTGGCGGTGATCGACTATGCAAAGACGCTGGACTTTGTGACGGACCTGTTTGTATGCGGTCATTCCCAGGGCGGCTTATTAACGATGCTGTTAGCCGGTATGAAACCCCAGGATATCAAAGCCATTATCCCAATGTCTCCGGCAATTGTAATTACCGACGGTGCCCGCAAAGGCTCCATGCTTGGTATGGAATTCGATCCGGACAACATCCCGGAAATGTTTGATCTGAAGGACAAACACCTCAACGGCAACTACTTCCGCGTCGCCCAGATGATCCACGAAGACGATGCAATACGCCGCTATCACAAGCCGGTATTATTGATTCATGGGGACGATGACCAGGCTGTGCCGGTGCATTATTCCATGGATGCGGCGGATAAGTACGATCATGCCCGTCTGGTGATCATTCCGGATGATGATCATAACTATCACAGTCATCTGGATCAGGTCATGGATGCCCTGTATCAGTTCCTGATCGAACAGAAATGAAAAACTGGCTTATCTCTCTTGCGGCAGGGGTGCTGGTTTGCCTTGCCGGCATGGTTATCAACTACCGGCATTATGTCCGCTTTGGTTTATTGAAGTGGGCAGTAAACCACTTTGGCGGAGAGATTACCGTTCAGTATGGCTTTGGCTGGCAGACCGTTGTCACCTATGGCATGACACCGGAAGAAGCGACAGTAAGGACACTGTCGTTTGACCCGGTGGGATTTGTGATATCGGTACTGTTATGTACAGTGGTGATCTATGCCGCATGGAAAGTCATCTGCTTTGTCATACACACAATCAATAAGACCAAATGAAAATCATTCACACACATGCGTGAATGATTTTTTTCGCATATCAGTTTTTCAGATCTTCTTCGGTAAATACCGGATGCACAACGGTAACAGAGGCAAATCCTTCCTCTGTGGAAGGCATCTGCAGCTTTCCTTTCTCATAGAGATGGAAGCTGATCAGCGGGTGTTCCCGGCTGGTTACTTTCTGTACATTTTCTTCATCGGTATCCAGTACAATGCATTCCACCGGTGTATCGGTGACTTCCCGGACTGCCTGCAGATAATGTGCTCTGCCCTCTTTTTTCAGCAATTGATGTTCCAGGATGATGATGTCATCTTCTTTGGCACACTGGATGCGCTGGCGCAGTTCCTCCGTACAGTACAATTGTGCATTCATGGCAATTGTTTCCAGCTCTTCATTGCTTTCTGCTGCTTTGGCATATTTGTTGAAGGTGCTGATGTTAACAACAGTTGCATTAGGATATTCCTTGCGGATATAGATACTTTTCCCGGAAAACGCCGGGCCGACTACAAACAGGATCCTCATACTTGTTTCTCCTTTATTTACCGGATCAGACTCTTTTCAATGATTTCCGATTCTCTGACCTGTACAGCGGTTCTGTTTTCATCTTCCGGAAACAGAACGATATTGTAATAGGGTTCATCGTGTTTTGTCAGTGTTCCCCATGGCATGGTTTCTTTGATCGTACCGAAGCGTTCCTCCCCATTGCAGTGGAAGAGAACGGTGTCATCACGGCGGTATTTCGGCACACCCAGCATCATGGCGCTGTCCCGTACATTCTTGCCTGCTTCCAGGATGCGTGTAAACAGGACAGTCACTTTCTTATCTGCATCAAGATCATAGTGGTAATGTCCGCAGTACCAGTGGTCATAGTCCACTGTGTGATAGATATTCTCCAGATATTCCGTGGCCGCATCCGGTGCATATTTTCCCTGTTTTACAAATTCCTGCAGGAAAGTCGGCAGACAGTGCGTCACGATGTAATTGACTTTGTAATCATGCTGTTTCAGATTGGCAAGACCATGGTCAAATTCTTCTTTGCTGGGGATCTCTTCCGGCCACCAGAATTTGCCGATGACCTGCTCGGTATCTCCGACCGCAGGCCCTCGGTCATGGGAAGACGCACCGCCCATGACGAAGATGCTTTTGCCTTCCAACTCAAAGATCTCTCCGCGCATCAGATGCAGTACCTTCGGCAGTATTTCATGGACCTTTCCGCCATGCCATTCTTTTACCGGATAACTGTTCAGACGGGGGAAACACTCATGGTTGCCATCCGCGAACAATGTGGTCCATTTCTGCTTATTCAGCCATTTGAGCCACTTTCTTTCTTTTCCGGTCTCATGCTTGTAATGCCACACCAGACCGAAGTCACCGCAAATGATCAGATAATCCTCTTCTGTCATCTGTGTTGTCACATTGTTCTTCAACAGTTTCCGTATATCGATATAACCGTGTGTATCACCAGTCAGGTATATCATATTACTTATGGGCAGCTTCCCACTTGCGCCGTGAACCAATACGATTGACAAAGGCAGTCTTCTCTTCACCCGGGAAATAGAACAGTCCGCCTTTTCCGCCCGTTTCTTCCAGAATATATTCCGCATCGCTCAGATAATCCGCTGCCGGCGGCATGATCACGACTTTGAACGGAATGATATAGAGCGGTATATGATATTCTTTCTTATCTTCTTTTGCCATGGGTTCAATATGCGGCATCAACATGGCAATGTCTGCTTCATCCTGTCTTTCATATAACTGGAAATAGGGGATAAAGATAAAGGATACCTGTTCCTGCAGATGCTCTTTTACCGTGGATTCTGCAAGATGCCTGGACAGGAATCCGGATGCGAAGCCTTCTCCGCAGCAGATCGCTATTCTGATCATATGTAAAACTCCTTAGGGGATTCTTCTGTTACTCATTGTAGCGGAAATACACGGTGTCATGTATTTAAATTGTTCAAATACTCTTCACTTTTTCTTCGAATATTTCACACACAGCAGAAGTATCTTATACGTGTCAGATGGAGATACACATCTGATTGATATAATTCATGAAATTTTCCCTTTCCCCCCTAATTCATGAACCCTGATACAGTCCCTGCAGAAAGCCAGATGCAGGGGCTGTATTTTTTTGCGTCATACTTGTGCTCCGCCATGAAAATTTGCAGAAAAACATATGAAAAATAAGAGCGGTCAAACACACTTATTCCGCTATCGGTCATGAAAAACACGCCGTTGCTGTAGAAGCACGTACTCCCTTCACGCTACAATTAAAGATAAGCAATATCGCGTCTTTTTGGCGCGAAAAAAGAAAGGGACGGAGGCTTTATGAGAAAACAATTCATTTACAGAGTCCTCGTCAGCATTCTTGCTGTGATCAGTATGATCACAGGACTGCTGCCGAGAGCCGTCTATGCGGAAGGTGATACCACCGGAAACATGACCGGCACATGGACTCCGGTGGCTCTGACAGATATCACAGCAGATGATACTGTCGCAGTTACCATGGCCAAAGACGGTACAACATGGCTTCTGCCAACTGCTGCGGCAACCAGTTCCGGACCGATTGCGGATATCGCAACGGTACAGGATGGAACGCTGTATGCACAGGCAGCCGACTACGGCTGGACGATCGCTGCAGTGGAAGGCGGCTATACGTTCACCGGGCCGAATGGGACGGTCAGTCTGATAGCGTCGAACAATGGTGTCCGCGTTAATCAGGAGGCTGCGACAGTACTGTCAGTTGTCGATGATCATCTGACAGGTATGGATTCAAAAGATGTAACCCGTTATATCGGCATCTTCATGGACAATCCAGACTGGCGTTCTTACACAACGATCAATAACAACATCAAAGACCAGACACTTGGTTTCTGGAAACTGACTGGTGAGGCAGAAGATCCGGAAGAACCCCTGACACAGAGCACAATTGCAGAGGCACTGGCAGGACAGACCGGTGAAGAATTCATGGTCAAGGGTGTAGTTACATTCGTTGACGGAAGAAATGTCTATATCCAGGATGAGACCGGCGGAATCTGCCTGTATCCGGATGCGGCGGACGCATCGATCAAGCAGGGCGATACAGTCATCGGAACTGGCAAGTACAAACTCTATAGTGGACTGCCTGAACTGACGGGTGCTGTGATCGAAAAGTCCGAAGGCATGACACTGACTGCGAAGGAAACAACGCTGAGTGCACTGACCAAAGCGGACATCTGCACCTATGTTTCCCTGAAAGGTCTGACAGTTGCGGCAGTCAGCGGCACCAACATTGATCTGACAGACGGCACAACAACGATGCAGCTGTACAAGGCTGTATTGGGTGACAAAGTCGCAGAAGTCGGTGACACCGTTGATCTGAAAGCAGCAGTCGGTTCCTACAACAAACTGCAGCTGCGGAACATGAGCGCTGATGAAATTACCATCACAAAACCATCCGCACCGACTGTAGCTGCTCCGACAGCGACACCGGCACCGGGTGAAGTGGAAAAGGGCACTGTTGTAACATTTGCGACAGAAACAGAAGGCGCGGTCATTTCCTACAGCACAGATAATGGCGCAACATGGACAGAAGGCACAACATACACCGTAGAAGCAGATGTCACACTGCAGGTCAAAGCTGTTCTCGGTGAAGAGACCAGTGAGATCGCTGAATTCGTCTATACGGTCAAAGGAACAGATCCGGAAGATCCATACGCAGACTTCCCGGCTAACCTGAATGTATATGAACGTATCGCAAAACCAGAAGACGGCGATGTTGTCGTAATCTACAACACAGGAAACACACGCGGCCTCAAAGGTGAATTCAGCGGCTATTATCTGGCTGGCGAAGAACTGAAAGCCGAAAACAATCTGATCGGTTCCGATGCCGAAAAGATCGAATGGACAGTTACAGTCAACGAAGACGGTACTTACACATTCAAACAGGGAGAAAGTATTCTCTCCGGTGTTATCAGCGGTACATATAAGAATCCTTCTCTGACAGAAGCAGCCAACGGTTACTGGAACCTGACAGAGTGCAATGCAGAAAACGCTTCCTGGTATGTATCCAATGCCATTCTGGAAAGCACGTTTGCGGAAGAAGGCGGAAAGGTATATCTGGAGTGGTATGCCAACAAGACAGCCTTCTCGCTCTATGACACATCCCGTATTTCTGAACAGCACTTTGGCATGTCCTTCTACAAGAAGGTCCGTGAAGCAACAGCTGAAGCACCTGCTGAACCGACCGCAACACCGGCAGCTGGCACAGTAGAAGCCGGCACAGTCGTAACATTTGCGACAGAGACGGAAGGCGCAGTCATCTCCTACAGCACAGACAATGGTGCAACATGGACCGAAGGCACGACCTATACAGTCAATGAAGATGTCACACTGTCCGTCAAGGCAACCAAAGATGGTATCGACAGTAAGATTGTTACCTTCACATATACGGTCAAAAATGATCAGCCGGTTGTCAAAACATTTGGCAAACTGACAGAAGCTCCGGCCGATGGTGCACAAATCGTCATCTATCATCCGACAAGCAAGATGGTTCTGACATCAACCGCTTCCGGAAAGAAGCTGGCTGGTGCAGAAGGCACTGTCGCAGAAGATAAACTGACGATCAGTGATGAAATGGCAGTCCTGACCGTACATACAGACGGTACAAATTATTCATTTGAACTGGATGGCAAGTATCTGACATCCGGCGAAACAGGCAACAGCCTGACATTTGCGGAAGACGGTACAAGCAATCTTGCCAAGTGGACACTGGAACAGCAGACAGACGGCACATGGTATCTCATGAACGTCGGTGCGAACTTTAACGGAAACTATAACCAGGCACTCGAATACTACAACGGCTTTACAACATATGGTGTAAAGGCAGACAATGCGGCATACAAGTTCGAATTCTACGGTGAAGTCAAAGAAGTACCGACAGGACTTGTAACAGATCTGGCACAGCTGACCGACGGTGCGTATGTCGTTGTTTACAACCCGGCAAACAAGCTGGCTGCGACAACAGAAACATATCGTGACTGGTATATCCTCGGTGCTGCAGCGACGATCGAAGACGGCAAGGCAGTTGATCCGGCAGATAACATGATCTGGAAGGTCACTGTGAATGAAGACGGCAGCTACAGCTTCACGATGGCGGACTACGGTATCGCGGTATACATGAGCGGCAACTATGCCGAGATCACAAGCAATGCCAAGTACGCAGGCGCAAGCCTCAAGTGGAATCTGACACAGGCAAATGCTGAAAACAGCACATATTATATGTCCAGTGTCGATATGTCGAGTTCCTATGGTCCGGCATATCTGGAAGTTTATAACAAGTCTGTTGACGGTACACAGACACCGGTATTCTGCGGATATACGACAAGCGCAGACAAAGTGACAGAAGGCCCGTACGGCATGCAGTTCTATCTGGTCGATTACAAAGAACCCGATACACCAGAGCCGCCGGCAGATGAGAAATCCTACGGTCTGGTCAGTGAACTGGCAACCGGTGATAAAGTCATCATCTACAACAGTTCCTTCGCCAAGGGCGTCAATTCTACTGTCATCAGCAACTATTATCTGGCCGGTACAGATCTGACACCGGCTGACGGCATCATCAAAACAGCAGATGAAACGGTTGTCTGGGATGTTACGGTCAATGAAGATGGTACCTATACATTTACACAGGGTGAAAAGACATTCGGCGGCGTACAGTCCACCAATGCAAGCTCCGGAAAGGTATACAACAACATCAGCCTGACAGCTCCGACAGCCACAAAGTGGACAGCCGAAGCCGCAAATAATGGCGTATACCTGTATCTGGGTGAACTGCCGAGTTCCAAAGACGGCGGTCATATCTACCTTGACTGGTATGATAAGTACACTGAGTATTCCCTGAATGATTATGCAAATCCGGGAACGGACGCTGCATATATCTTCACATTCTATAAAGAAGGTGCAGAACCGGAGGCTCCGGTTGAACCGGATGGAGACCTGGTCAGAGATCTTTCCCAGCTGAAAGACGGCGCTACAGTCGCAATCTACAGCCCTGGTCATAAGACAGCAATCAGCTCCAAGCCGAATGGGGACTGGTATCTGAAGGCAAGAAGCGCAAGCGTCAAAGATAACAAGGTCGAAGAATTCACAGAAGATATGATCTGGTCTGTGAAAGTCAACGACAACGGTACATACAGCTTCTATGGTTATACCGACGGTGCTGTGAATATGGACCGCAGTATTGCAGTATGGCCGTCCGGCGACTATGCGGAATTGACTGTAAATGTCGGAACATATCCGGATAACACATGGACACTGACACCGGCAAAGACAGCTAACTGCTTCTATGCCAACAGCCCGACCGTATCCGGCAGCCGTGGTGCTGCATACATTGAGGCATATGTCCGCAATGAATCCGAAGTCTTCTCCGGCTACTTCACATCCCCATCCAACAGCCGCTTCACAGAGAATGAATTTGCACTGCAGTTCTATCTCATCAATCCGGAAGATGCTGTTCCGCCATACGATGACGGTGTATGGGATGGTGTATTGAACAAAGACGAAGAATATATCATCTACAACGCGAACGCTCAGTCGGCAATTGGTCTGTTCGCAGAAGCAAACTACTCCATGCGGGCTATTCCGTCCGAACCGGCTGGCGGAAATACGATCCGTGCAGGCAACGGTGCATATGTATTCAAAGTAGATACAATGGGCCGCTACTACTCCTTCGAGACAAACGGCAAATACCTCGCATCCAACGATGCGGAAGAACTGCTCTTTGTTACAAAGGACGCAGACGGCAAGCTGCCGGAAACCGCCAAGTGGTACCTCGTGCCGAAAGAAAGCGGCTACATCATCTACAACAAGGAAGCGTCCTACAACGGTACACCGGTATGTATCGAATACTACTCCAGTGTATTCTCCGGATGGACCTTCAGTACAAAGAACGATGTAAATATCTATCTGTTCAACTTCTACAAGCCGGTCGAAGATACAAAGATCTACGACGGTGTCGTTCAGGAGCCAAGAATCCTCTTCAACGGTGAAACATCACGCTACATTGAACAGGATTATAAGCTGGAAGTATCTCTGGATGACCTGGCACCGGAAATCGAAACTCTCAAGATCGAATACAAGGCAGGTTCCAAGTCCGGTGAGATCACAGATTACGAAGGCACCGACCGTGCATTCAGCTTCACCATTCCGGCGGATGCGATCGACAGTGAAGAAAAACCGGATCAGCTGATCATTACCGTAACGGTAAAGAACAGCTATGGCATCGAATACGTTGGCCCATGGACAGTCGATATCTTGGATGAACCATTCTTCCAGAACATGACACCGGCACCGAACAGCCAGACAGGCGATGACAAGAAACCGGTCATCTCCGTCGAAACAGGCAATGTAGGCGACGCACCGGAATTCACCATGACGCTGAACGATGAAGAAGTCACTCCGGAATTCAAAGACGGCGTATTGACATATACACCGGCAGAAGACTTGAAAGACGGACGCACAAATGTCAAAGTCACAGTGAAGCGTGCCGATGGCAAGACAGCTGAAAAGACATGGACATTCATTGTCGGCAAGTCTGAATACCAGCTCTACTTCGGTCAGCTGCACTCCCATACGACATATTCCGACGGTTCCGGTTCTCTGGATACCGCTCTGGAATATATCAAAGCACTGCCGGAAAGCGCGAATGTACAGTTTGTCGCATTCACCGATCACTCCAACTACTTTGACACGACCAGTGCAGCCAACCCGGCAGATGCCATGAATGACAAGAGTCTCATGACAGATGCCAGCCGTGCGATCTGGGAAGAGTACAAAGACAAAGTAGCGAAGTTCAACGAAACCAACGGCAGTAATATCCTGGCAATAGCCGGCTTCGAAATGACATGGTCCGGCGGTCCGGGTCATATCAACTCCTTCAACACCGATGGTCTGGTATCCCGCAACAACGCTGCTTTGAACAACAAGTCCGGCGATGCAGGCATGAAGCTGTATTACGAGACAATGAACAAAGACAACGGCGAAACGATGCACCAGTTCAACCATCCGGGCAGCACATTCGGCAACTTCACAGACTTCTCCTACTGGGATGAAGAAACCGACAAGCGCATGTTCCTGGTGGAAGTCGGCAACGGTGAAGGACAGATCGGTGCAGGCGGCTACTATCCGAGCTATGAACAGTACATCATGGCACTGGATAAAGGCTGGCATGTCGGTCCGACCAACAACCAGGACAACCACAAGGGACGCTGGGGCAACGCCAATGACGCAAGAGATGTCATCCTGACAAATGACTTCACGGAAGAAGGCATCTATGACGCCATCCGTGCCCGCCGCATCTATGCGACAGAAGACAAGAACCTGCAGATCTATTACACGATGAATGGTCAGCAGATGGGTTCGATCCTGTCCGAAGAAGAAGCACCTGAAACACTGAATATCGATGTAACACTGTATGATCCGGACAACAGCGACTCTGTTGCCAAGGTCGAAGTCGTCGCTGACGGCGGTACAACAGTCCATACATGGGAGAATGCAGAAGAACTGGCTGAAGGTCATCTGACCGTTGAACTGGAGCCAGAATACAGCTACTACTTCATCCGTGTTACCCAGAAAGACGGAGATCTCGCAGTGACTGCACCGGTATGGGCAGCCAAGGCTTCCCAGGTCGGTATCAAGAATGTCACAAACACTCCGGAAATCGGCATCGTCAATGAAGACATGACACTGACAACAACACTCTTCAACAATGAAGATAAGGCAGTCAGCGTCAAGTCCCTGACATTCACGACCAACGGCAGTGTTGTCATCGGCACCGATACAACAGGCTATACGATCAACGCAGGCAGCACACTGGATGTACCGTTCACCTTCAAACCGGATACGGCAAAGAGATGGACCGTCACAGTTTCTGCAGTCGTTGAGATCGACGGCAAGGAAATGACCTACACCAAGGATATTGAATTCTCCGTACGTGCAGAAGAAGGTCCGCTGCCGGTCACTCCGATCGCTAAAGTACAGGCACAGAAAGAAGCAGGCTTCGAATATGCAATCGAAGGTATCGTCGTATCCAACGCATCCGGCTATGACAAAGACACCGCATTCTTCGACTGTATCTATGTGGAAGATGAAACAGGCGGTATCTGCTGCTTCCCGGTATCCGGCAATTACAAGATCGGCGATAAGGTCCATATCGAAGGCTATACAGACTTCTACCAGGGTGAAGCAGAACTCCAGGTCACTTCCATCGAAGTGATCGGTGAAGGAAGCACAGAACCGAAAGAAGTCACAGCAGCACAGATCAACGACCAGTCCGTCCTTGGATCTCTTGTTACACTGAAGGGAACCGTCGAAAGCTTCGAACTTGAAAACGGACTGATCCAGACCATCATGGTCAAAGACGCAAACGGTGATATCGCACGTGTATTCATCGACGGCTATATCACAACCGGCAAAGAAGTTGAAAACTGCGAAGTTGGTGCAGAAATCAGCGCAACCGGTCTTGCGTCCTATGACAATACATGGAAAGATACAAACTACTTCCCGCGTATCCGTATCCGTAACCGTGCCGACATCATCTGCACAACTGCACCACAGGAAGACGTAGCAGTCACCGGCATCACTCTTGATCCGACGGAAGTTACACTCAATGTGGAAGAAACTGCAGAAGTCAAAGCAGTCATTGCACCGGAAAATGCAACGAACAAGGCAGTCCGCTGGATGGTCTCCAATCCGAAGATCGCTTCCGTTGATGAAAATGGTGTTGTGACAGGTATCGCAGACGGTACAACATGGCTCATCGCTTCGACAGTAGACGGCGGCTACATTGCACTGTGCAAAGTCACAGTCAGCGCCGGTGAAGAAGTCGTTGCCGTAACCGGCATCACTCTGGATCCGGAAGAAGTGACGGTTGTTGAAGGTGAGACAGCTGAAATCAAGGCAGTCATCACACCGGACAATGCCACAAACAAGGCAGTCCGCTGGAACATCACCAACCCGGGCATTGCTTCTGTGGATGAAAACGGTGTCGTAACAGGTATCGCAGAAGGTACAACATGGCTCATCGCTTCCACTGTGGACAGCGGCTATGTCGCATTCGCAAAGGTCACTGTCAAGGCATCGCACATCCCTGTCACAGCAATCACGCTGAACAAGACAGAAACAACGATCCGTGTCGGTAAGACAGAAACTCTCACTGCAACCGTTACACCGGAAGACGCAACAGATCCGACGATCACATGGTCCTCCAGTGATACAAGCATCGCGACAGTTGATGCGAATGGCGTTGTGACTGGTGTTGCCGACAAGGGCATCGCGGATGCATCTGAGGCAGTCATTACTGCTTCTGCAGAAAACGGCACAGTCATTGCAGAGTGCAAAGTCTATGTCGAAGATCCGATCAATGCATTCGTACGCAGACTGTATAAGCTGTGCCTGAACCGCGGAGCTGATCCGGGCGGATTCAAAACATGGACAACCGGTCTGAAGACGAAGAAGAACACAGCAGCTCTGACAGTAAGAGGCTTCTTCCTGAGTCAGGAAATGGCAAATCTGAAGCTGAGCAACGAAGAGTATGTTGAAAGATGCTATCTGGTAATGATGGATCGTCCGAGTGATTCCGGCGGTAAGAAGTACTGGGTAGACAAGCTGAAGGCAGGCACATCGAGATATGAAGTACTGAAGGGCTTCGTCCACAGTACAGAATTCACGAATATCTGCAACAGCTTCGGCATTGAAAGAGGAACACTCAACTAATTGAGCTGATCTCAGAAGAAAGGCAGATGGGAGAAATACTCCTATCTGCTTTTTGTCTGCTTTGATGATTTTTGCAAAATCGTTCTAAAATCAGGAGGAAATCTGCTGATGTTAACCTGTCGGCAGATCTAAAGAATTGTGTATAATGGTATCAAAACAAATGTATTTGGAGGGTATATGAAAAAGATATTCAAAGCAGCGATGGTTGCGGCACTGACACTGGGCATGGCTGCGTGCGGTTCTTCTGCAGCAGAAACAACAGAGAAAGCAGTATTCCAGATTGCTGATGAGGCGGAGTACGAAGAATTCATCGTTGTATATTACACATCAGAGCGCAAAGCACTGACCGGTATGGATGATGAAGTACATTTCTACAAAGAAGCCGGATATACAATTGATTCTTTCAGCCAGGATTCTGTTAAACAGGTCTATCCGGATTTTGATTCCTATTCTTTCGCAAGCTTTGATCTGAATGAAGATGACAACAATGTCAATTTCATCGTTCATTTCAAAGATCTGGATAAGAGAGAGAATGCAGAAAAGGCTTCAGAAGCAGGCCTGATCGAACTGCAGGGCGAATCCAAAACATGGGTGTATGTGGATGCGACAGGCATTATTGAAGACCTTCGTTCCAATTATACGGAGATACCGGCAGATCAGATCGACAGTCTGGGACTGCACTTCCAGTAAGAAATACAGGCGAATTCACTGGGATTCGCCTTTTTTTATCAGTCTGCTGTAGATTTACAACCCTTTGTACATGTTATAATAACCTTTATGAACAGAGGGTTATTTATTACATTCGAAGGACCGGATGGAAGCGGGAAGACAACGGTATCGACAGCCGTTGCCAGAAGACTGCAGGAAGAAGGATACCAGGTCCTGTATACAAGAGAGCCGGGGGGAATCGATATTGCGGAACAGATTCGCAGAGTGATCCTGGATCCGGCAAATACCGCCATGGATGCACGCACAGAGGCATTGCTGTATGCCGCAAGCCGCCGCCAGCATCTCGTAGAGAAAGTACTGCCGAATCTGGAAAAGGGCATTACGGTCATCAGTGACCGCTTCGTAGACAGTTCCCTGGCATACCAGGGATGCGGCAGACAGCTGGGCATAGAAGAAGTCATGTCGATCAACCGGTTTGCGATCGAAGGACATATGCCGGATAAGACCATCTATCTGGATGTGGACGCAGAGACAGGTCTGGAACGGATCGAAAAGGGACGTACGTATCTGGATCGTCTGGACCAGGAAAGCAGAGACTTCCACCAGAGAGTGTATGACGGCTATCACACAGTGATCGAGCGGTATAAAGACAGGATGATCATCCTGGATGCGTCAAAGGCTGCAGAAGAAGTGATCGAGGATGCATACAACGCGGTGAAGGGACTTCTGGATGCGTAAGGAATTACTGCAGCGGACACAGCCGGTCGTTTACCGGGCACTGGAAAGAGCTCTGAAGAAAGACCGCGTACATAACGCCTATCTGTTCAGCGGGCCGGCAGGGACGCATAAGTATGATGCGGCACTGCTTTTGGCAATGAGCCTGCTGTGTGAGGAATCGGACGGACTGGCGTGCGAACAGTGCAATACATGCCGCAGAGTACTGGAAGGGGAACATGCGGATGTCGCTGTGCTGGATGGTTCCAGGGGATCGATCTCCAAAGAGCAGATCGATGCCATACAGGAGCGCTTCTCCCGGACTGCAGCGGAAGAAGGAAAAGGACGCTCCGTCTATATTATCCGCAATGCAGAAAACGCCAGTATTTCGGCAATGAATTCCATGCTCAAATTCCTGGAAGAACCGGGTGACCATGTGACAGCGATCCTGACCACGGACAATATCAGCAGATTGTTGCCGACGATCGTATCCCGCTGCATCCGTCTGCCGTTTGTGCCGGTCAGTAAAGAGATGGCACTGCATGCGGCAATTGAAAAGGGAATACCGGAAGAAGACGCATCCCTGCTTGCCAAAGTCGTACGCCGGGAAGAAGAACTGATGGATATCTTCGGGTCCGAGGAATACAAGTGTGCCCAGGAGATGATGCGTCAGGCACTGGGATTAGCGGGTGACCGCAAGATGCTGTTAACGGACTATGATCTTTCCTTCCGTTCGCAGCTGACAGACCGTTCCAAGGCGAAGGAAAGTGATATCCGCCTGCTGACATTGTTTTTCGGCCTGCTGGATGCCTATGCCCATGATGCAATCTATGGGACAGCAGAAGGACCGGCATGGTACAAAGAAGCGATACAGAAGAAGATGTATACGAAGGAACAGCTTGCAGAGCTGCTCCGGATCGTAAATGAACAGAAGGACAGAGTTAATAAGTACAATGACCTGAGTCTGGTCATGTGTCAGACCTGTTTCAGACTGGAGGAGTTTAACCATGAGTGAACAGATCGAGACAGCAGCTGTTGAAGAAACAGAAGCTGTGAAATATGAATATGCCGTAGCCGTACGGTTCAGGGATGCGGGCAAGCCGTATTCCTTTGGTACAGCAGACGCAAGCCTGAAGAAGGGTGATATGGTCGTGGTAGAAACGGCACAGGGCCCGGAACTTGGCTTATGTGAAGCAGATGCCATGAGCATAGAAAAATACAGCCTGCATATGCCGCAGAAGCCGGTCATCCGCCTTGCTACAGAGCAGGATGAAAAGATCTACAACCAGAATGTGAAGCTGGAGAAAGAAGCTTTCGATATCTGCGTCGCAGAGATCAAAGAACTCGGCCTGGATATGAATTTATTAAGTGCCCAGTATACCCTGGACCGTTCCAAGATCCTGTTTGTCTATCTGGCAGACCAGAGAGTTGACTTCCGTGAACTCTTAAAGCATCTTGGTTCCCGTCTGCACTGTCGCATTGAACTGCGTCAGATCGGTGAACGCGACAAGGCACGCATGGTAGGCGGCCTGGGCATGTGCGGCATGGAGTGCTGCTGCAGACGGTTCAAGAACCACTTTGATGTCATTTCCATCAATATGGCAAAGAACCAGCTGCTTGCATTGAACATTGAGAAACTGTCCGGCATGTGCGGAAAGCTCATGTGCTGCCTGAAATATGAAGATGAAGACTACAAGGAACTGACCAAGGGACTGCCGAAGATGGGCTCCCAGGTCGAATATGACGGTGTGATCTACCGGATCACCAATATGAATGTCATGTCCAACGAAGCCAAGCTGGAAAACCGGGAATCGGTCATCTTCATCACGTTGGAAGATCTGCGTGAAAAGGGAATTCCGCGCAAGGGCGTTGTGCAGCAGCCGCGCCGCAAAGAAGAAACCGAAGGCGACAAACAGCAGCACGGATTCACCCGTAAAGTCGTTACCAGAGACAACAAGCCTGCTGCGAAGCCCAACCAGCCGGAAAAACTGGATGATGCCGAGATCAAAGCTGCCCGTGCTGCCCGCAAGAAGGACAATGCGAACAAAGAGCGTCCCCGCCGGGACAATGCCGGCAAGCGCGACAATAAGCCGGAGCGCAAGAGCGAATCCCGTTCATTCAAGGGAATCGCACCCACACACAGAACAAGCCGAATACCGAAACAAGAAATATTACAGTGCGTACATTCGGTAAGAAAAAGACCGAAGGAACCCAGGAGAACCCATCGTGATCCGGCAGAAGTCATTTGAAAATGAAAAGCCGACACTGTACCTGGTGCCTACGCCCATTGGCAATCTTTCCGAGATGACGCCGCGTGCAGTGGAAGTATTGAAGCATGTGGATGTGATCGCCTGCGAAGATACACGGACCAGCGGCCAGTTGCTCAAGCACTTTGAGATCTCCAAGCGCCTGATCGCCTATCAGAATTTCAACGAAGATGCTTCGGCCAACGGCATCCTCAATCTGCTGTCACAGGGATACAATGTCGCACTCATTTCCGATGCCGGCTATCCGCTGATCAGCGATCCCGGACAGACCGTTGTCAGCCGCATCAGTGCGCATGGATACAACGTTGTGCCGGTCTCCGGCTGCAGTGCCGTGCTGAATGCATTAGTGGCTTCGGGACTGATCGTACAGCCGTTCCTGTTTATCGGCTTCCTGCCGTCTGCCAACAACGAATCCGTACGCAAAATGCGGGAATACAAGAACTATCCCATGACCATGATCTTCTATGAAGCACCGCACCGCATCAGCCGCACCATCCGCAATATGCGTGATGTCTTCGGTGACCGCCGTGTGTGCATTGCCCGGGAAATGACCAAGATGCACGAAGAGTTCATCCGCGGCACATTATCCGAGGTCATGGAAATCACCGATACCCTCAAGGGAGAAATGGTCATCGTTGTCGAAGGAAACCGGGATGAACCGGAAAAAGATGTTGATATGAGCCATATCCTGACCATGGTCAAGGAAGCCATGGAATGCGGCATGTCCAAGTCGGAAGCCGTAAAGGAAGTCGCAAAAAAGACCGGTATTTCCAAGAACAGGATCTATGATCTTGTCCATGGCAGACAGGAAGGAGAAAACCGTATATGCTGAGTATTCTGGGAGAAATGTCCATTACTTCGACCCTGATGCATATTCTTGCGGCCGTCGTGCCGGCATTGGTGCTGATGTACTACGTATACCGGAAAGACCGTGTGGAAAAAGAACCGGGAGATCTGTTATTCAAACTGTTCCTCTTCGGCGCACTCTCCACGATCCCGGCAATGGTTCTGGAAATCGCATCCCAGTACCTCGAAGTCAATATCCTGACCCAGGTCAGTGCCGGTGCTGCTACAGCAGCGATCGTTGATGCAACAATGGTCGGCATCATCGAAGAAGCATGCAAATTCGCTGCCCTGAAGAAACTGTCGTGGAAATCACCAAGCTTCAACTATACCTTCGACGGTGTCGTGTACGCAGTCTTTGTATCCCTTGGATTTGCGGCATTGGAAAATGTCCTGTACATCTTCCAGTTCGGCATGTCCGTTGCACTGATGCGGGCAGTGTTATCCATTCCTGCACACATGGCATTCTCGGTATACATGGGCGTCTATTACGGACGTGCCAAGTATTGCGAAAAGCGCAATAACGGAGAAGGCAAGATGTGGAATCTGCTGGCCGGCTATCTGATGGCAGTTACTCTGCACGCTGTCTTCGACGGCACTCTGATGGTCAACAGCGACCTTTCTGTAGCCATCTTCTTCGTCTTTGATGTCCTGATGACGATCATGGTATTCCGCACTCTGCGCAATGCCTCCAGGCAGGACCGCCCCATCCACTGATGCATTCACGTGCATGTATTTCCTTTTTGCATAGAAACGGTGTAAAATACGGGAAGAACACAGGAGAAAAAATATGTTCAATGATCCGGAAATCATGAAGATGATCATATATGTTCTGGCAGGCCTCTGCGGCGTGCTTTCCATCGCTGTCATCTTCCTGGGAATTAAGAAAAACAGCTACTATGTAGACGAAGACGGGAATGAAGTACCGCCTCCGGAAAAGAAGAAAAAAAGAAAAAAAGCCGAACCGGAAGAGGAGCCGGAGGAAGAAGCCGAAGAGGAACCGGTAATTACCGAGGAAACCGAGGAAGAGGAAGATCCGGCCGTGCAGGAGACCGTCGTCGTTCCGGTCATGCGCCACGCCGAACCGGTAAAGGAAGAAGAAACGGAAACGGAACAGGAAGAAGACCGCGGCGAAGATGATCCGGTCATGGGTCCGCTGTTTACAGATACTGTTGCAGCCACGGGTGCAGAAGTCACAGTAACGATCAACGGACAGAGTGAAACACATGTTCTCGATACGATGCCGTGCATGATGGGAAGAGAAGCACGTACCTGCAATCTTGTACTGCAGGAGCCTGCTGTATCCAGAAAGCATGCAAGACTGTTCCTGCAGGACAACGGACTGTTTGTGGAAGATGTATCCGAACATAACGGAACGTATGTCAACGGCACAAAGCTCGTTCCCCTCGGACAGGCAAGACTCAATGACGGGGATGAGATCAGCCTCGGCAGAGCAGTGATCCGCATCGACCGCATACTGTATTGATCAGTACCTGCAGTGCAGGTACTTTTTTCATAAGGAGTAGCTATGACAAAAGATGGAATGCTTGTGATCGCACAGCTGTATACAGCCAATGCGGCCGCCGCAAAGCAAATCGTGGACAGTCTGCCGGAAGACGCAGATATCCCCGATGTCCGCAAAGCCTGTATTGCCTGGATCCGTAACAAAGAACCGGATCTCTTTATGGATTCTCTGGAACCAGGGGAACCGGTGGATCTTCCGGAAGAAATTCCGGATCCGGAGTCATTCTGCCGGGATCTCGACTATGAAGGACGCATCGTTGTACTGATGAAGTATGGCGAAGGGCTCAGTGAAGCGGACATTGCCAGGGAACTTGAACTTCCCGCAGAAACCGTACAGGCCTATCTGCAGAACATATTCCGCAAAAATACCGTACAGCCAAAGCCCGAAGAACCAAAGCCGCAGCCGGTATCGCAGCCGGAAGAAAAGAAACCGGTCGTACAGAAAAAACCGGAAAAGAAGAAAATACATATCAAAGTACCTAAATCGCTTGGCAGAAAGGCACTGTCCAATAAATTTGTACTGGCTGCCATAGCGGTCGTCGTCGTTGTGCTGGGCAGTCTGATCGGTGTGCGTACATATGCGTCTTCCCAATACCGTGCCGGACAGCAGTATCTGCAGGAAGAAAAATACGCCGAAGCAGCAGAAGCCCTCAAAAATGCCATTGCATGGAACGGCGGTGGAAACAATGCCATCCTGCTGCTGGGGGATGCCCTCTATGGCACAGAGGAATACGAAGAAGCGATCACACAGTATGAAGCCTACCGGGACAAGATGCCCAATGTGGATATGACACCGCGCTTCCGTGATGCCTACCGGGGCGCTGCCGACAAGGCACTCAAAGCCGGTGATGAAGATACCTGTGTGAGCTGGCTCGATAAAGAATACGGGCTGACCCACGATGAACGCACATTCTACCGCAAAGAAGCGATCCGCAATGGCGGTACGTATACCGATGTCAGCGGCAATATTTTCAACAGTTTCGGAGAACCGGTCCAATTGGTCAATTCCAAAATCACGCTGACATTGACATATGATGCGGACAAACTCATCAAGATCGACGGTGTTATGAAAGGCCGCAAGGGTGTCACCACCCTTACAGCCGATACCAAAGAGACACGTCCCCATACCCTGGATGTCCACTGGTATCCGGATGGTTCCAATGCTGTACGCTATTACGCAGAAGACATCGTTACCGACAAGGGAGATATCGTCAAACGCACCATACGCCGCTCTCTGGAAGCCAACCGTGTCTACAGCTATACCTATAAATACGATGGTAACAAAGCCATTTCCTGTATCGAAGAACAGCCGGACGGCACAAAGGTCAATTACACCTTCGGCTATGATTCCAATGGCCGCCGCAATGTCCGTGACGCTTCCTTCGCCGATAACAGCACCCCGCACCATACGACCTATGATTATGACAAAGACGGCCATCTCACTGCTTCCACGATCACCCAGAATATTATTGAATGGCTGGAGAAGCATACCTGGACATACCGTGACGGACTGTTAACAGAAGAAACACTGCAGCGCAAAAAAACCTATACACGCTATTCTGAAGAGCCAATGCATGACTACCGCCATATCGTATACAAGAACACATCCGGCGGCGATCCCCTGCAGGCATCCCTCCAGGATGAAAACGGCGTCACCCGTGCCGATGGCTGGTATATTCCCGGTTCCGGATGGATCTGGCTCCATACAGACATATACGAATAAGCAGATTCGTTGCATATCATTATCATTACCGGAATTCAAGAGTTGTATTCCAAAAAGAATGATGTACCATAGGAACTGTTGTTAGCAGGGGGTACAGAAGTATGGAAGAGAACAAGCAGCACGAAGAACAGAAAAACTCCTATCCAACTTCACTCACACTTGAAGAAATTCTTGAAATCACTGCTGAAATGAGACTTCGTTAATGAACAGGGTCATAAAGTCATTCTTTATGACTCTTTTGTTTTATGATAAAGAAAAGGAGAATTGATCATGAGTAACATTGAACGTGTATGTGAGTTCCTGAAAGAAGCCGGTACGTATTATCTTGCGACTGTCGAAGGCGATCAGCCCCGTGTCCGTCCCTTTGGCACAGTACATATCTTTGAAGGAAAGCTGTATTTCCAGACAGGACTGGTAAAAGACGTCGCAAAGCAGATGGCTGCCAATCCCAAAGTAGAAATCTGTGCATTCCACAAAGGACAGTGGCTGCGCATTGCGGCCGAAGCCGTCTATGATGAACGCATCGAAGCACAGACATCCATGCTGGATGCCTATCCATCCCTGCAGAATATGTACAAAGCAGGTGACGGAAACACAGCTGTATACTGGCTGAAGAATGCCAAAGCAACATTCTCATCCTTTACAGCAGCACCTGAAACAGTTGAATTCTGATCAGCAGAGCAAAACATAGCCGCAATTGTCCGCAAATGGGCAATTGCGGTTTTTTATTGGCTGCACAATGACTACATAGAAATGCTTGATAGGAATAATCAGATATGGGTCATTTTTTTGGTATTGGTTTCTTTGTCGGAGGGCATGCCTGTCATTTTCAATAAAAAAGTACTATTATACATGTGCTGAGGAGAAATAAAGCATGAAAACAGGCGAAACATACAGCGGATTTGAGATTATGCGTGTAAGAGAACTGCCGGACCATGGAGCAGTTCTGTATGAAATGACACATATCAAGACCGGTGCACAGTTGTGCTGGCTGAAACGGGATGATATAAACAAGACATTTGCGATTGGATTCAAGACGCTGCCGGAAGATGATACCGGTGTATTCCATATTATTGAACATACGGTACTGAATGGATCAAAGAAGTATCCGGTCAGAGAACCGTTTGTGGAACTGCTGAAAACATCGATGCAGACGTTTTTGAATGCCATGACATATCCGGATCGGACATTGTATCCGATCTCGTCACGGAATAAGAAAGACTTCATGAATCTGATGTCGGTCTACCTGGATGCAGTATTCCATCCGGAAATCTACCGGAATAAGAATATCTTCTATCAGGAGGGATGGCATTATGAGATCCATGATCCGGAAGAAGAACCCATCTACAAAGGTGTTGTATTCAATGAAATGAAGGGTGCGTTCTCATCGGTGGATGAGACAGTGATCGCGGAATTGGACCGTATCCTGTTCCCGGACAATTGCTATAAATATGTTTCGGGCGGTGATCCGGAAAAGATCACAGACCTGACATACGAGAAGTATATTGCCACACATGCAAAGTTCTATCATCCGACCAATGCACGCATTGTGCTGGATGGGGATATCGATATTGAAGAAGTGCTGGCATATATCGATGGGGAGTATCTTTCCCATTATGAGAAGGAAGAGGCAGACTTTACCATTCCGCATCAGGAACCGGTTGCGGCAGTACACCGTACTTATGCATATGAAGTATCGGAAAGCGATGATCTGAGAGATAAGACGCAGATCGCCATGGCAAAGATCGTCAGTGAATGCGACGATATCAAAAAGAATACGGCATGGAATGTGCTTGCGACATTACTGACGGCAAATAATGAGTCCCTGCTGAAGAAGTCGATTCTGGAGAAGGGACTGGGACAGGATGTGGAAATGGACCTGTCCACCGGCATCCAGCAGCCATGGGCAGTACTGCTGGTACGCAATACGAATGAAGAACATTATGACGAAGTAATGCGCACACTGAAAGAAGCAGCGAAGCAGCTGATCAGCGGCGGTCTGGATCATGATCGGATCAAGGCATCCCTGAACCAGATGGAATTCTCCTATCATGAGAAACATGAGCCGGCAGGTGTGATCTTTGCGGCAAAGATGATGGAGACATGGAATTTTGAAAAAGACCCGGCAATTGCATTTACCTGCGGCAATGTTTACGAAGAACTGCGTCAGGCGGCAGATACCGGATATTTCGAAGAACTGCTGAAAGAATTCTTCCTGGATGATGAACACCTGTGCACTGTCATGGCAGTGCCTTCCCCGGAAGTAGGCAAAGAGCGTCTTGCCCGGGAACAGAAGAAACTGCATGATGCGAAGCAGTCGTGGGAGAATGTACAGGAGTATATCGACCGGACGATCGCACTGGAGACATGGCAGAATACACCGGATACAAAGGAACAGCTGGATACACTGCCGAAGCTGAAACTGGAAGATGTCGAAGAGAAGCCGGAGAGATATGAAGCGGAAGTACGCACTGTGAAGGGCGTACCGGTATTGCTGTATCCGGATAATGAACGCGGTATCGTATATGGGAATTTCTACTTCTCACTGGCTGGTGTTACGAAGGAGCGTCTGCCGTATGTGTCCGCATATACCGGATTACTGCTGAATGTACCGACGAAGAACAAGACAGTTGAAGAACTGCAGGAGGCGATCCGCCGGGATGCCGGTACATTAACGATCTCGATCGATGCATATACACCGGATCTGAATCCGGATGTATGCATTCCGGTGATCTGTGCCGGTTTCTCCTGTCTGAAGAAGAATCTGAACAGTGTGCTGGATCTTGTACGGGAAGTACTGATGGAATCGGTATTCCCGAAAGAAAGCATACTGGCATTATTGCAGCAGGATATGGAAGAACTGCGTCAGAGTGCGATCATGGGCGGTCATTCCCTGGCATCGAGAAGACTGAATGCCGGCAATACTGCTGAAGGTGTATTCCGTGAATATGTGAACGGCTATACGTTTGCGTCATTTGAAAAGAATCTGATCGAACACTTTGATGAAGAGGCGGATGCACTGATCGGGGAGTGTGAACTGTTACGGGATGTATTATTCGCAAAAGACCGTCTGACCGTCAGTTTCTCCAGTGAAGAACTGCTGGGTGCTGTGGAAGACTGGATGGATACACTGAATGGTATGCCGGCAGAGCGTGCTGTTGTGCACTACAGCCGGATGGAACGCAAAAATGAAGCACTGGAGATCCCGGCAGGTATTTCCTTTGCGGTGCTTGCGACACCGCTGGAAGCAGAACAGGGAAAATACGATGCAGGCATGCAGGTATTATCGCATTATCTGACATACCAGTATCTCTGGAACGAAGTGCGTGTACATGGCGGTGCATATGGAACAGGCTGTTCGATCGGTGTGACCGGTTCACTGGCAGCGTATTCCTACCGTGATCCGTCCCCGCTGCGTTCCCTGGATATCTTCCGCAATATTGCCAATGAAGTGCGTGAACTGAAAGACGAAGACCTCGACATGGAAGGCTTCATCATCGGTACACTGGCAGGGGCATCCCCGCTGCAGACACCGATCGCACGCATCCGCTCCGCAGATGCCGCATGGTTCCGCAAGATGACATATGAAAAGCGCTGTGAGAACCGTGCCCGCATCATGCATATGACCAAGGAAGACATGGTTTCCTTCGCAGACCATCTGGAACCGCTGCTGAAGCAGGCAAATACATTCGTTGTCGGTCCGAAGGCTGTCATGGATGAACTGAAGAAGCAGGGTGTAGAGGTCCTGCGCTCCCTGTGATGCATACTGTGCGTCATGGTTCCGGCAAGAGATTGCTGGTATCCATCGGGGATGACATCACTGCACCGGAAGAATTCACTGTATATGCAGTAACCGATATCGACTGGAACAGGTATCTCTCCCCATGGCCATGTGAAAAAGTATTTGCCAAAGGAGAACCCTTTGCCGGAGAAGCAGATGCTTTCCTGGAAGAACTGCTGCCAAAGCTGAATGAGCTCATAGCAGAAGGATGGCAGGATGCCACGATCATCGGCTATTCCCTGGCTGGTCTGTTTGCGTTATATGCATGTACAAAGACAGAGATCTTTGATGCATGTGCCAGTGTATCGGGGTCACTGTGGTATCCTGGCTTCCTGGAATACCTGCAGGAACACAAAGTGCAATGCACAAAAGTCATCCTGTCGCTGGGTGACAAAGAAGCGCAGACGAAAAATCCGCTCATGCGTACCGTGGCAGAGCGGACGGAAGCAGTGCGTACATTGTTAGCAGGATATACAGATGTGCAATTCCACTGGAACCCCGGCAATCATTTCAACGAAGTAGAAAAGCGCATTGACCGGGCAATTCACTGCCTGTAGAACGAAAAAATGGAATCGGAGTTGATCCGATTCCATTTTTTAACGGGACAATGTACCGGCGCCGCTGGCAATACAACCGCCATAGCAGATAATATCTGCACCGGTCAGATAACCAAGCCGTTCATCTGACCGTGCTTCGTATAAAGCAGCGATCTCTTCCGGCTTTCCGTTGCGTTTGATGGCATTGAATTTGAGATAGGTGCCTGCTTCATTCAGCTTTTTTCTCACAGCTGTAATAACTGTGATCGTGGAAGAAATCCTTTAAGAGATTGCGGCTGCGGCTGACGGACAGATGACGGAATGCGTCTTCTGCAGTCTGTGCATCGAAACCGGTGATGCCTGCACCATGAAGCAGATCCTGCCAAAGTAAAAGACCATGCGGTCTCTTTTCTCATCTCTGTTCAGCGGTGAAATAGGCGAAGAAGGTATCACCGGTCTCTTCGGTATCATAGACTTCCATATAGGATACAGAGAAATCATGATATCCCTGCGGTACCTGATATACCAGCTTGCCGGTGCGTGTTTCACTGATGGCAAGTTCATACTCCTCCGGCAACATCTCCCCGTTCGGTGTCTCACCATATGCGGTTAACGGATAAGAGAAGGCATCCGGGTCTTCATCCTCTCCCCACTGTACCTGGAAGTCGGTATCGAACATGGGGCAGCTTTTTGTCTGGGTATTGGTGATCGTAATATCCACAACAAGGAATACCTTGCCTTCTTCAGCAGTAAATGTATCATAGGCAGCTGTGGTATAGCCGCTGTTCACGGTGTAATCAAAGAATGCTGTGCGCATAACATCCGTCGCATAGCCGGTCGCAAATCCTTCTTCCGGTGTGACGATATTGATCTTGGGTTCTTCCGGTCCGGATGATACCGCATTCTTACTGCAGGCAGTCATGCCGGCACATAATGACAAAGAGAGAACCCCAAGCAGCCATTTCTTCATAGTGCTGTAAACCTCCATATGGAATAATCATACCAGATTCAAAAAAATGTCGCACATAGAAGCGGTCTGTATGAGAAGATGAAAGCAGGAGAATTCTATGGCAGTCTGTACAAAACTACTGGAAAAGCGAAAAGAGGCAGGAGAATGTGAATATAACGGCTATCTGCAGGAATATCTGCAGGATCATGACCTGGATCCTGTGCTGCAGCGGGCGTTTGCACAAATCGCAGAAGAATTGCCAGAGATGCATCTGTGTGCAGGATTGTGCAGTCATCTGAGTGCATCCTCCGTCACAAACCGGATCATACGTTGCGGGGAAGTACTGCAGATGAGTGAGCGTCCGCTCTATATCCCGTATATCCTGTATGATACGCACAGAGGCATCCAGCGCGCATTATTCGTATTCCCCTATGAGCCATATGGGGAACTGTATGTTCGGGGACTGTTCTATTGTCTGACGGAGCAGGGTGCGGAATTCGAACAGGAACGCAATGAGATCGTCTATATTGCATCCTCCCGTGCCAAAGATATCGTATTTGCGGCAAAGGCAATGCATGACCAGAAGGCTTCCGTACTGCAGCGGCGCCTGGTGCAGAACGCATTCTCCAATACCAATGTCATCTATCATAACGCATGCCAGGCAGCACAAAGCCTGCAGGAAGACGCAAGCCATACCATACGCACTCATGCTGATGCCACAGGTCTTGTATTGCGCTGGTTTTATCTGCGCAAGCTGGTCTATGTACAGTATCTGATGGATAAAACGATCCTGCAGAACGAACATAACGGTGATAAAAAGGCACAGCGCTCTGCCGCAAAAGTGCGTGCAGACAGCCTTGCATGCATCTCTTATAAAAAACTATGCCGCATGGCAGAGGAAGTATAAGGGAAATTGGGAGAACGCTTTCACAAGTCGGAATTCTATCAATCCGGCAAGAGTACCACGCCTGACCGACTGGATCAGACGTGGATGAATTGCCTTAATCTTTTTGATGCTGAATATAATGTTTAACAACTGCAGTAGTTTTGTCGCTGACAGTACCGATGAAATACGACAGAC
>JAFYHC010000087.1 GCA_017539385.1 Solobacterium sp.
GGCGGCGAATACAACATCGATATCGAAAACACCCTCCGTGCCAACCGCGGTCTGACCGCATGGAACGAACAGGGCTACGAATGCGCGGTACTGATGCTGCAGGTTGCCAATGCCAACTACGGATACAATACAGCCGGCAACGAAGGCAAGAAGCGTCTCATTGACCAGAACAACGCTGTACAGGCAGAGATCGTACGTCAGCTGATCCACGAAGGCACCGTCGATCCGACCAGAGTCTATGTGACCGGTGCTTCCTCCGGCGGCGGCGCAACAATGCGCTTCCTGATGCAGTATCCGGAACTGTTCGCCGGTGCAATCGCCATGTGCTCCATGGACCCGATCGTCCGTGTTCATAACTACAGCGGATTCAACTACGACACCGCAGTCGCACAGTTCCAGGAAGCCTGGGCAGGCCAGGTCTACACATGGAGCGAAGACGAACAGGCGATGATCCAGAAATCCGTGAATACGGAAGCCCTCAAGGCAGTCCCAATCTATTTCACGCATGCGGAAAAAGACCCGACCTGCTCCGTCAACTCCTCGAAGACCATGTATGATTCCTTCCGGAACATGGGCGACGAGAACAACATGATCAGGATCTTCTCCGAGCAGGATATGGCAGACGTCGGAATTCCGACCGCAGCTAACTACGGCCTGTTCCACTGGAGCTGGGTGCACGTCTTCAACAAGACCGAAGAGAATTCACCGATGTGGTGGCTCTTCCAGCAGAAGAAGGAACTCACACCGGTCGAAGTCGAATCCATCGAAGCACTCGCCAAAGTCGGCGACGGCGCGATCGAAGTCAATACGTTCAAAATCACCGTCAAGGAAGAATACGCAGACAAGATCGCCGGCCTCACAGCAGCGGACTTCGAAATCTACAACAACAGCCATTCACATTACTTCAACATCGACGGTTCCATGGGTGTCCCGTACGAAGACGACGAAATCGAAATCAGTGTCGAAGGAAATGTCATCACTCTGACAGCGAAGCCGTTCCGCTATAACGGAATGGTCGCAGCCAACTTCGCAGATGTCCCGTGGGAAGTTAAATGCTTCGCACTCAGCGGCCTCGACTTCAAAAAGGAAAACGTCACTTCCCTGAAGACGAACATCCTGGATGAAGCAGAACGCAAAGAGATCACCTATGCCGGACTGACACGCAGATACGCGCTGTATGTGCCGAAGGATGAAAACGGAAATCCGAAGAAGGATGTGCCATTAGTGATCTGGAACCACGGCGGCGGCGAATACAACATCGATATCGAAAACACCCTCCGTGCCAACCGCGGTCTGACCGCATGGAACGAACAGGGATATGAGTGTGCAGTCCTTGTCATGCAGGTTGCCAACGCCAACTACAGCTACGGCGCTGCCAATGACGAGAACAAGAAGAAGCTCATTGACCAGAACAACGCTGTCCAGGCAGAGATCGTACGTCAGCTTATCGCAGACGGCACAGTCAATGAAGACAGAGTCTATGTGACCGGTGCTTCCTCCGGCGGCGGCGCTACAATGCGCTTCCTGATGCAGTATCCGGAACTGTTCGCCGGTGCGATCGCCATGTGCTCCATGGACCCGATCGTCCATGTCCACCAGAACCGTCAGTTCAACTACGACACAGCCGTCGCACAGTTTGAAGAAGCATGGCAGGGTACTGTCTACACATGGAGTGAAGACGAACAGGCCATGGTGAAGAAGTATGTTGATACAAAGACACTGATCAATGTACCAATCTACTACACACATGCCGAAAAGGATCCGACCTGCTCTGTCAACTCCTCGAAGACCATGTACGATTCCTTCAAAAACCTCGGCGATGAAAACGATATGATTCGCATCTACTCCGAAGATGACATGACCGCTGCCGGCATCTCCAATGCCAGCAACTACGGCCTGTATCACTGGAGCTGGGTCAACGTATTCAACGAAGTGAAATACGGCGAAGAAGAAACACCGATGCACTGGCTCTTCGAACAGGTCCGCACAAAGGCCGAAGAAGATCCGGACGCAGTCAAAGTGGAAAACATCGAAGCATTTGCAAAAGTCGGCGACGGCGCAGTCGAAGCATACAAATTCGAGATCACTGTTGCAGAAAAAGATGCCGAGAAGATCGCTGATCTCACAGCCGAAGACTTCGACATCCTGAACAACGGCCACTCCCACTACATCGACCTCGACGGCACGGGCGGAAACCGCTACGAAGACGATGAGATCAGGATCACAGTGGAAGGAAACAAGATCACCCTGACAGCACGGCCGTTCCGCTATCCGGGCATCATCGAAGCCGACCTGTCCACCGTAACACCGTGGGAAGTCGTCTGTGAGAAGCTCCCTGCCCTGTCCTTCAATGAGAAGAAGGTGCTGAAGCTCCATACGAACATCCTGGATGAAGCAGAGCGCAAGTCCATTACATACGCCGGCATCACACGTCAGTATGCCCTGTATGTGCCGAAGGATGAAAACGGCAATCCGAAGAAGGATGTACCGTTAGTCATCTGGAACCACGGCGGCGGTGAGTACAAAGTCAATATTGAAGTGACCCTGACCGCGAACCGCGGCATGACTGCCTGGAATGAACAGGGCTATGAATGCGCAGTCCTCGTCATGCAGGTATCCAATGCCAACTACGGCTACCAAACAGCCACCAATGAATCCAAGAAGAAACAGATCGACCAGAACAACGCTCTGCAGGCAGAGATCGTACGCCAGCTGATCGAAGACGGCACCGTCAATAAAGACAAAGTCTATGTGACAGGTGCTTCCTCCGGCGGCGGTGCAACGATGCGCTTCCTGATGCAGTATCCGGAAATGTTCGCCGGTGCGATTGCCATGTGCTCCATGGACCCGATCGTATGGGTACACCAGAATCCGAACTTCGACTATGACACATGCGTATCCGAGTTCGAAGAAGCCTGGAAAGGCAAAGTATACACCTGGGATGCAGAAGCCAGTGCAATGGTCGAAAAGGACGTTGATACAGAAGCACTGCTCAATGTACCGATCTACTTCACACACGCCGAAAAGGATCCGACATGCTCTGTGAACTCCTCCAGGGCAATGTACGATTCCATGAAGAATCTGGGTGATGAAAACAACATGATCCGGATCTACTCTGAGGATGACATGACTGCCGCAGGCATCTCCAATGGTCTGAACTACGGTCTGTATCACTGGAGCTGGGTCAATGTATTCAACGAAGTGAAATACGGCGAGGAAGAAACACCGATGCACTGGCTGTTCTCGCAGCCGGTCGAAAAGGATCCGATCGTCGCATTCGTCACACGTCTGTACGAACTGTGCCTGAACCGCAAGCCGGATGAAGGCGGACTGAATAACTGGGTCAACCAGCTTAAGAGCGGCAAAAAGACCGCTGCCCAGGTCGTCCAGGGCTTCTTCAACAGTACCGAAATGAAGAACCTGCAGCTCTCCGATGAAGAATGGATCGAGAGATGCTATCTGGTCATGATGGACAGAAACAGCGATGCAGGCGGAAAGAAGAACTGGCTCGACAAGCGTGAGGCCGGCGTATCCAACAACTACATCCTGAAGGGATTCGTGGAAAGCAGAGAGTTTGCGAAGATCTGCAGCGACTTCGGCATCACCCCGGGAACGATCAATCTGACAGAAGCCAGAGACAAGAACCTGGGCATCACAAAGTTCGTATCACGCTGCTACAGCGAAGTGCTTGGCAGAAAGGCAGATACCGGCGGACTGAACAACTGGTGCGGCAAGATCCTTGCGGCGAAGAACAAGAAGCAGGAAGCGATCAACACTGCATCCAACGGCTTCTTCCACTCACCGGAATTCATCAAGAAGAACACGACGAACGAACAGTACGTCACGATCCTCTACAAGACATTCCTGGGAAGAGAACCGGATACAGGCGGCTTCAACAACTGGGTGAACAAACTGAAGTCCGGCACAAGCCGTGACACAGTCATGATGGGATTTACAAACTCCAAAGAGTTCGCAAAGATCATGGAAAGCTACGGAATCAAGTAATACTCCCTCTGTCCTCGGACCGGCAGTTTCACCCCTGCCGGTCTTTTCTTTGTCTTTCTTTATGATATACCGTAATACGTATATATGTTTATCCGTATTTTCATCTGTGCGGGGATTTTTTCTGTCACGTGAATATTCACAGTGAAGGGAGAAAATGCATGCACGTTCCGTATGAAGTGAAAATTGAAGACCTGTGTCTTCTGGATGATCTGTATTTTGCGGCAGTTATGCGGGACAGTCTTCCTGCAGCAGAAGCATTTCTGCATTACCTTAAAACGAGGAGGAAACTCTTATTGTCCGTATGTTCGGCCAGTTCAGAATGTATTTTACCGATCTTTCCGACGCCGGATCTGTCAGCACATTTCAGATGTCTGCGGAATACGGAAAAGAAAAGTACTTCGTATTCTCACAGAAAAGAAAATGATCACCCAGGATACTGAGTGATCATACGGTCAGTGTTCTCCGAATACGATGAGACTGTCGGTGCCTTTGATCTCGGCAGTTTCATCCAGCGGCGGATTAAACCGGTAACTGCCGTTATTTGTCATATAGCCAAGGAAGATATATCCCTGCCGGAAAAGGATCTGCCGCAGCTGGCGCACCGTATAGGTACCGGTGCAGCTGAGATTGGAAGCCCGCTTCATGTAAACTTCATTGCCTTCGTTAGACAGGATCTCTCGGAAGGCACCAAGCAGCTGCGGACTTTCCGCCAGCTGTGCCAGCAGGAGCGAAGACATGCTGGAAGCTACGATGAAGTCGGTACGGTCACCGTAAGCGATCAGGGACTGGTTGCTCTCTTTGCGCATCTCGGCAGTGATATTGTAGTGAAGATGGTATTTATCCCGCAGTTCCCGCAGATTCAATAACAGGAAGATCGTATTCATATCGGCTTCTTCCTCATCGCCGTAGTTGCTGAGGAGAATGATATGTTCCGCGTTTCTTGTGATCTCCAGAAGCTTTCTTTCATTCCTGGTATCCCCTTCTGCCAGTTCCAGAATGATATCGCGTTCTGCACAGATCGACCGGATCATCTCTTCATTGTAATGATCCCAGTTGACCAGTGTGACCTTGCGGACATTTTCCGGCAGTTCCCGCAGCACGACCTTCAATGTACTCCGGTTGCCGAAGACCAGCGTCTCTGTGGTCCTCTCTGGCTTCACCGGCACATATTCCGCATCCTCCGGAACCACGATGCCTTCTTCCCGCAGCACCGCGGAATCACTTTCTTCCGCAAACGCAAGTATGCGGTCATTTTCAAGCACATGCATATCCCCTTCCGGGTTCATATGCATCTCATGATCATGCCATATGCCTACCGGCACACCGCTGTCCATACGCCGCATCACTTCCGCAAAGGATAATCCGGCAAAGCTTCCTGCCGGCATCAAATACAGTTCAGATCCCTCAAAATTGAAGATCTCACGGAAGACTTCGGAAAGCCCGGTCTGTGTGCAGGAATGGGCAATGATCTTGGCCAGTGTATCGTTTGCCTGCAGGGTGATCACATTCAGTTTCTTTGCCAGCAGAGGCGGAAACCTGTTTTCTTCCTTGGAAAGGATTGCGTTGACACGCACACTGCTTTTTCCCGTTTCATGGAGGAGAGACGATACTGCCAGCAGGATCTTTACTGTGGTGCTGTCATCGGTCGGGCTTACCAGGATGGTGCGGCATGTACGCACAGACAACTTTTCCATGGAACCGGGATCGAACGGATCGATCGTGCGGCAGATCACGTGCACATTCTTCGGTACATCCACATTGTCCGCAATATACTGTTCTGTTTCGTCACGCTCCATCTCCGCGCCGATCACGATCGTACACGGATCATCCCCTGCCGCCAGGATCAGCTGCCCCAGCAGCGTATATTCGCCCGGATAGAAGCCGATCAGGATGATATGTCCGGACTCGATCACTGCCGAGTTTCCCTTGCGCAGACCGACGATGCGCTCTTCGATCGCACTGGTCACGATACCGATGAGCACGCTTGTCACAAGCAGTCCGGCAAATGCCGTCAGCGCCATGATGATCAGATAGCCCAAAGAGCCTTCTTCATAGGACGGCATCCACGCATTGATGATCGTCGCGATACTGTTCCACAGTACGCCTGCGCCTTCCTGTTCCCCGTTAAAGCCAAACAGAAGGATCAGCCCTGTCATCAGCAGTACAAACAATACAGAGAAAATAACCAATATGCGGATCAGACCGATACTGCCTCTGGCCATATGCCGGTCAAACCAGTAACGGATACGCACTCTCAGTGTCGGTGTTTCCATAGATACCCCTTTCCAGTCTACCCTTTCATTGTATTACGTATTGCCTGTAAAACATGACGTCAAAAAAAGAAGAAGGTCATTCTTTCGCCTTCTTCTTTTCACGCTCCACAGCGTCCAGTATTCTTTCTACATTGCGTCTGCCGTTGGTAATGCCTCTGTGCAGTGTCATGGCAATAAACATGGCTGCCACTGCCAGCAGCACGCCTGCTGTGATGTATACGCCATTGCTTTTGTATATTCCAAACCAGGCAATCACAACGCCAATACCGGAGATCACGACTGCGATCGTGCGCCATGAGGCAATGCGCCTCAGCGCTGCTGTCTGCATCTGTGCTTCTTTGATCAGATCCATATACTGTGTACCCCCTTATCAAAAGTGAGCAGCAGACCTGACAGGAACAGGTCTGCTGCTCTGGCAAAGAAAAGAAACAATGACAGAAAGAAAGGGGAACAATATGATTTCTTTTCTCAGTAAGACAGTCCTGGATCAAAGAATCCAAGCAATACGCCGACAAAGGCAATGACTACAAGCAGCAGCATGACTTTGATCGGAGACAGTCTCTTCTTGGCCATCAGCCACCAGCACAGGATGACGAAGCATGCGGTGAGGATGCCCGGGAATACACTGTCCAGTTTGTCCTGCAGGACCATGTATGGTTCGCCTGCTTCATTGAACAGAGCAAAGCTTGTCTTGACGGATACCCATGTTGCAGAGACTGCACCGATGACGATGCCGCCCAGTGTTGTAACAGCCTCACGGATTGCTTCACCGATATCACCAATCAGGAATTCAACTGCTTTTGTACCAAGTTCATAGCCCTTGAAGTACAGCAGCTTCATTCCGAAGTATGCGAAGAGGTTCCAGACAATAATGTAGAAGATCGCACCCATCGGGCTTCCGCCGGAGGACATACCCATGGCGATACCCAGAAGGATCGGGATAACAGTACCAACGACCAGGGAGTCACCGATACCGGCGATCGGTCCCATCAGACCGGCACGCAGACCGTTGATCGTCTCATCATCGACGTCTTCCTGTCCGTTTGCACGTGCTTCTTCAAGACCTGCTGTGATACCGACAACGACCGTACCGAGCTGCGGCTCTGTGTTGAAGAATGCGGTATATGTCTGCATTGCTTCGGCTTTCTTATCATCATCGCCTGCATACAGTTCTTCCACTAACGGAAGCATCGAGCACAGGTAACCGAATGTCTGCATGTGTTCCTGCGAGAAGCAGGTCAGGTTTCCGTAATACCAGTTATGGAAACTTCTGGTAAGAGCTTTTTTGGATAATTTCTTCGTCTCTGTCATGTCAGATATCCTCCTCATCATCGTCAAAGTCCGCTGCGCCTGCGGCTGCCGGTTTTCTCAGCTGCAGAAGCTTCAGTCTGTAGACCAGGATTGCAAACATACCTGCTACGACAGTAGCGGATACCAGGTTGATTCCCATAGAAGCAGCGAGTGTGAAACCGAACAGATACGGAATGAAGTCCGTGGCATTGCGGACGATCTGCTTCAGCAGAATCGCGATACCTACACACGGTAAGAGGGAACCGACTGTGAACAGTGTCTTCATTGCAATGCCGTCCATCGGCAGAGCAACTTTGATTGCATCAACGACATTTGCACCGAGTTTGCACATGATGACTGTCGGGATGAGAGAGAAGCAGAGATGGGAGATCCACGGATATACCATGTCTACCATGTAGAGCTGTTTGTAGTTGCGCTTTTCAACAGCTGTCCAGCCGATGTGCTGCCATAACAGGTTCATCGTCGCTGTGCCATAGAACAGAACAGTACCGATCGTACCGACCATGGTACCGAAGGAAGTAGCCAGCGCAGCACCGTCTGCCGAAGCAGCGTCGAGGCCATAACTCTTCAGAGCGACCATTGCCAGCGGGATACCGATGTAGGATACAGCACGCACGTCTGCAGATACGGTTCCGCCCGGAGTGACCAGAGCAATATATACGACCTGCATCGCAGCACCGACCATGATTCCGGTCGGGATATCACCGAGAATGATTCCGCAGACAAGTCCGCCGACGAGCGGTCTTCCCAGTGTATAGTTACCGATGGAAGTGCCGCCCAGACCGGGCATACTTGAAAGGGATGCAAATAAACCAAGCAGGATTGCCTGCAGCCAACTGATTGTCATATTCTATCTCCTTAAAAACACTTAATCCTTAAATCCGAACTGTCCGCGGAATTTCTTCCAGTTGCCGATTGCTTCTTCTTTCAGCAGTGCGAATTCCACTTCGTAGCCGGCTTTCATGATTGCTTCGAGAGCCTCAGCCTCTTCCTGTGTGATGGACTGGTTGTTGCCAAGCTTGACAGCACCCGGACGGTCGTTGCACGGTCCGATGATGACCGTCTTGATGCCCGGCTGGAAGCCCTGGTCAACAAGCAATTTCTTCATGTCGATCGGATTCTTTGTGATCAGGAAGTAGTTGTCCTTGCTGGCAAGAACTTTTCCGCACTTCGCCTGGAATTCATCGAGCGACCAGACGAATGTCTTCTTGCCGCTTGCGCTCTTGTATGCCGATTTCAGGACCGGGTTCTTTGCCGCTGCATTATTTACGGCGATCAGTCCGTCACACGGATACTCAAGTGCCCATCTTGTGCATGTCTGACCGTGGATCATGCGGTCATCAACGCGAATAAATGAAACTGACATAATGTTTTTCCTCCTTAGATGTCATCTTCCGATTCTTCTGCTGCGACCTGGAATTCCTGGATCATTTCTCTGGATTCCGGGATCACGCTGGTGCGGATGTGCTCTTTCAGGTCTTCTGCATAGTCCTTGGACAGTACTGTGTTCAGTACGATCGGCAGGTTCATGCCGCCGACCATTATCGTTCTGCCCAGAAGACCGGCTTCGCCGAGTACATTTGCTGTCGTTGTCAATGGTGAACCGCCGACGATATCTGCGAACAGTGCAATTTCATCTTCGGCTGTGATGTTTTTGATGAGTTCGCGTACATGATCTGCGAATTCATCGGCACCCATACCGTTTTTGAGGCTGGTGGAAAGGATATCCTCCCTTGCGCTTCCCGCCAGCATTTCAATTGCCTTGTGCAGTCCCGGAGCGAATTCCCCATGGCTGACCAATAAGACATATCTCATGATGGAACCTCCTTTATCTAAAAAAATGATAAAAAAATGCACATGCCGTACGCATGTGCAAAATGTCATGTATTGCGTTGACAAATGTCATTTCGTTTTACTCAGATACTCGTTGATTTCACGCTGCAGTGACAATAGTCCGTCGCCTCGTGAACTGTCGGAGTCCGCCTCTTCGCGCACGCCGTTTTCCGCCATCATGAGTGCCCTTTCACACCCCGGAAAGCGGTACATTTCCACCGCGGAGGTCATGATACGGCGGATGACATCGGCATTGAATTCCGTCGTGCCCGGAATGTCTTCCTGCAGCAGCGAAACGATATTGCTGTCTTCCGCCACCGCCGTCAGCGGAGAGATGCCTCTGGAGTAGGTATAGAGATCCTGCTGGATCTCTTCGTCATAGCATAGCAGCTTCATGAACTCCCATGACAGCTGCGGATGGTTCGTCCGTGCGCTCATTCCCATCAACATCGTCCTTAACAGCGATACATTATCTCCTTTGGGCCCGGCCGGCATCGGGAGTCCGTCCCATTCAAAATTGGTATACTTCTTGACGCGCCAGGGAAACGGCTGATACATGCGGTATTCAGAATACAGGAATGGACGGAAGACAACATTGCCAAGATCGAAATCCCGCGATGTTACGATGTGCCCGTCATTCAGTTCCTCCAGTTTCTGTACATACCGGATCGCCTCACGGATATTGCTGTCGGTCAGATTGCAGTAGTCACCGCGTTCGGAAAACAGTGCCGCATCATTGGCATATAACGCCGTCGGCCAGGAATAATCGTACACGCTGTAGGCACCCGGTATTGTTTCCGTCACTTTCCGGCAGATGGAAAGACAATCCTCCCACGTCCAGTCCGCCGAAGGCATCGGGATGCCGGCACTGGCTAAAAGCGTCTTATTGACGATCATGATCGTCGGCACGCTTTCCTGCGGCAATGCATACTGGATGCCGCCCCGTTTCCCGGCCGAAAGACACGGTTCATAGTATGCTTCTGTATCAAACGATGCATCTTCCCGGATCATACTGTCCAGCGGTGCAAGGGCACCGGACGTCGCCAGCAGATCAAAGTCATCGGGCAATACGAAATACACATCCGGTTCCTTCGCCAGCAGGATCTGTTCGGTCAGCCACTCACTGTAGTCCTGTGAGCCGATCCCGCTCACGTATTCCACCTTCACGCCTTCGTGTTCACTCTCAAACCGCTCGATCACGCGGTCCAGGATGCGGTAACAGTCTCCGTTGGGAGAATCCCAGTAGCTTCCCGCATACACCCCGACATGCAGGGTAACGGTCTGTCTCTGCTTCAGATCCACCGTTCCCCACAACATGATCAATACCGTCATGATGATAACAAACCAGCCGATGTTCTTCTCCGTCTTATCCATTCCAGTCCGTTTTCTGCATTGCCATACCATTCTGCACGGCCCAGATCGCCAGC
Organism: Solobacterium sp.; assembly: GCA_017539385.1. GTDB lineage: Bacteria > Bacillota_I > Bacilli_A > Erysipelotrichales > Erysipelotrichaceae > Bulleidia. The sequence continues at coordinate 10,850 of JAFYHC010000087.1, forward strand.
TGTGTGCGGTCACGCAGGCCAAGCTTTAACAGAATAGTACTGATGTAGTTGCGCACTGTTCCTTCCGACAGATACAGCTTTCCGGAGATCTCCCGGTTGGACAGTCCGTGTCCGACCGCCCGGATGATGCGGCGCTCGTTCTCATTGAGCCCTGCCGCCGAAGCCTCATCGACCTTGATCACTTCGTTTCCCTTGGCCATCGCCGAAAACTGGCTGATCACTTTTGTCGCTATGCCCGGATTGATCAAAGCACCGCCGGAATGCGCGATCCGGATGGCCGAGGACAGTTCCCCGATGCTCGATCCTTTCAGGATATAGCCGCTTGCCCCGTATTTCAGGGCACCGAATACATACTCATCGTCATCAAATGTTGTTAATACGATGACACGGATCTCAGGATACCTGCTTTTGATGAGCCGTGTTCCCTCTACCCCATCCTTGCCAGGCATGCGCATGTCCATCAATACGACATCCGGCTGCTTTTCTTCGATCGCATCCAGTGCTTCTGCCACACCGGATGCACAGTGCATGACATTGATATCACCGGACGTCTGGATCAGTATTTTCAGACTCTCCCGGAACATTTCCTGATCATCAACGATCATTACCTGGATCATATTAGTTACCCCCTTTGATCTGTCGGACCGGAAGACTGGCGATCACATAGAATCCTTCCTGCCCGTCTTCCGGATCTTCTTTCCGGTTTCCATATGTCATGGAACCGCTCAGCAGATCCAGTCTCTCCCGCATATGCCGCAGGCCGAAACCTTCCTTCATATCCGCTGCCCCTTTTCCATTGTCGCGGATATCGATCAGCAGTGCATTTTCCTGCTGGCGTATGGTCAGCAGAATATGGTCCGCCTGTCCATGGCGCACAGCATTCGTCAGACACTCCTGTACGATCCGGTACAGTGCATCTTCCTCATCTCTTGCAAAATACAGATCACCGGCTTCCTGGCGGAATTCCACCTTTACCGATGTTGCTGCTTCAAACTTGGCGACCATCTCATGGAGTGCCTGCTCCAGAGAATGCTTCTCCAGTGTATCCGGCCGCAGTGCCCGGATCGACTGACGAACGTCATTTAATCCATCCCGGGCCGCCCCGGTCACCGCCTCAAGACGCTTTCTTGCTTCTTCCGGCTGCTTTTCAAACAATGCCAGCGAGGCTTCGCTTGCCATGATGATGCCGGTCAGCGTGTGACCTAGCGTATCATGGATCTCCCGTGCCAGACGGTTTCTCTCCCGGATCGCTGTCATCCGTTCGAGTTCTGCATTGGCTTTTTTCAATTGATCATATAATGTACGGATTCTTTCTTTCTCCGCCATCTGCCCGGTAAACAGCTGCACCATGTAGTAGACGAATAACAGAATGTTCGAAGAGATCAATACACTTTCAATGGCAGAAAGATATCCCTGGATCCGGGAATTGTAATACGAGAGATAGACCGAGAAAGCAACTTTCCCCGACTGGCTGGAGACGACCTCATACCGCCCCAGAGCAAATATGATGATCAATACCACCAGTAAAAGCACACGTGCTTTATTGTCCCGTATATAGTTGATCAGGTCTGCCAGTACCAGAAGCGCGATCCCGCTGTAGTAGAAATTCAGTGACCATACGATCCCGATGCACAGGAAGATCTCCACAACACATACCATCCCGGCAAGGAACGGATCCCCGTCATCTTTCCTGCGTTTCCGCATGCTTACAGCGATCAGTAAGCCAAACTGCAGAAATGCTCCAAGCGGCATCATGAGCGGATTCTGCGGGATCGTTTTCGCCGCTGAAAGAAATTCATATGCCTGCAATGACCGGCAGATCCGGTACGTCGTCACCGGACAGATCGTCCCATAGAACACAATGATCGCCAGGTTAATGGCAAACATGATCAGGGACGTATCTTTTAAGCGTCTGTCCGTATCCATCACTGCCACCCGGTCAGATCAAATTCCGACACATTCTCCGCGGTGATCAGCTTGACCGGTACAACAACTTCTTTTTCCACCGGTTGTCCTTCCAGCACGCGGTATGCATTGTCTGCAGCCGCCCTGACCGCTTCGTAGGGAAACTGTGCACACGTGGCAGTCATCAGCCCGTCATTGATCAGTGTCTTCGCTTCCGGGGATCCATCCACGCTGTATACAAGAAACGAATCCAGCCGGCCGCTGCCTTCGATCGCCGCCAGAGCACCAAAGGCACTTGGATCATTCAGTGCCATGACTGTATCCGCTTCCGGATGCTTTTCCAGCAGCTGCATCATCACCGGCATGGCATTTTCAATCTGCCCGTCCGATTCCCCGCGGCCGACGATCTCAAAACCCTCATGCCCTTCCAGCGTATCGATAAACCCCTGTATGCGCTGCGTTCCTGACCGGGCCGATACATGTTCCAAAAGGATCACCGATGCGCTCGTACGCTCTTTAAGAAGATGCTGGGCACATAATACGCCTGCCTGGTAATTGTCCGATACAACGGTACATGTCACCAGCCGGTCATCTTTCACCGGCGCATCCACAACGATCACCGGTACGCCTGCCCGTGCCGCCGCTTCAATTGCCGCATCTACTGTATCCCATTCCACCGGTGTGATGAAAATAACTTCTGCACCGGCATCGATCAGATCCTGTACTTCCTCGTTCTGACGTTTCTGGTTCATCGCCGCATCCCGCGTCAGAAGCACGTCTCCGTGTTCTTCCAATACCGCCCGCAGCCGGCTGTCCAGCATGGAATAATACGGATTGTTCATGGTCATATACGTTGCGCCGAAAATATGACGTTCTTCATTCCGGTCAGCGGTAATATCTTCCGGCCATAAAAACATCACATAAAATGTCGCAATCACACAGAATGCCGTGATCATTAGACCGATCCTTCGGAATGAATCTCCGCGAAACTCCATACTGCCTCCAAATACTTCTCTTTATTGTACCTGCTCAAATATTCGAAAAAAATACACGCACGTGCACGTTTCCGAAAAACATGACAATTGTCACGTCATAAAAACTGCAGGCCATGCACATTTACGCATGGTCTGCAGCTGCGCGTTATTCAACGATGCCTGTTTTCTGCTGGCGGCGGTAGAGCAGCCATGCGCCAAACAGGAAGATAAAGATTGAAATAAACTGAGAGGTCGATAACGGACCCACTGCTCCCCGCTCATCCCCGCGCAGGAATTCGATCAGGAAACGTCCGATACTGTAGAACATTGCATAGTATGCGGCCGTATCTTCCGGATGCTTTCCCTTGAACAGATTGTGCTGCAGGAATGCAAACAGCAGGAAGTCCCCTGCACTCATGATCAACTGCGTCGGGATCACCGGTGTGCCCACCGGGCACAGGGACGTTGTCGGGAATGTGACTGAAAATGGTGTTAAGGCTGCCTTGCCATAGCAGCATCCCGCAAAGAAGCAGCCAATGCGTCCAAATCCCTGTCCTAATGCAAGAGACGGAAACAGCAGATTGGCATAGGTCACAAAGTCCCAGTTATTCTTTCTGCAGTACAGCCATGCCGCAAGAATACCGCCCAGTATGCCGCCATAGACCACCCAGCCCCCGGAGCCAAGCACCGAAAGCGGATCCTTGAGGAACTGTTTGTATTCGACGATGCAGTAGAGCAGCTTTGCACATGCATATCCGAATATCAGAATAAAGAAAATCATATTGTCGATCTTATCACTGTCCAGTCCCAGTTTCTTCGCATTGCGCTCCGACAGCCAGAACGCTGCCAGTACGCCGATTGCAATCATGACGCCATAGCCATGAATGGTTACCGGACCGATCTTCAGCCAGTCATTGTACATAGATCATCCTCCGTACACCGTTTAAGTCTACACTGATTATTTTCAAAAGAAAAGCAGGCTGATTCTGATGCATGCATGAGGAAAACATGAGATACTTACAGTAACAAACAGGAGGAAATATCATTTATGGCAAAATTCCCACAGGGTTTTTTATGGGGCGGTGCAACTGCCGCAAACCAGTTCGAAGGCGGCTATGACGCGGATGGCAAGGGACTGAGTGTTCCCGATATCATCATGGGCGGAACAGTCGACCGTCCCCGCTACATTACCCCGGCCGGCGTTCGTCCGGATACGTATTATCCAAGCCACGAGGCAATTGACTTCTATCATCACTGGAAGGAAGATATCGATCTGTTCGCAGAGATGGGCTTCAAGTGCTTCCGTCTTTCCGTACAGTGGAGCCGCTTCTTCCCCAATGGCGATGATGAAGAACCGCTGCAGGCAGGCATTGACTTCTACAAGAACATCTTCATCCACTGCAAGGAAAAGAACATTGAACCGCTCGTTACGATCAGCCACTATGAGTTCCCATTGGCACTTTCTCATAAGTACGGCGGCTGGGACAATCCGGCCATCATCGATCTCTGGCTGAAGTTCACAAAGCTCTGCTTCACAGAATACAAGGGACTTGTCCGCTACTGGCTGACATTCAATGAGATCAACTGCGGCATTCTGGGCGGCTTTGGCGCCATCTACGGACTGGGCATCCTGCCGGATCATGACTGCCCGATTGCCATGGGAAAAGTCGACTGGGATGATCCGAAGAGACGCATGGTCGGCCTGCACAACCAGTTCGTTGCCAGTGCAAAAGCCGTTGTACAGGCACATGAGATCGACCCGGCCAACAAAGTCGGCTGTATGATCGCCGGTGCCGCAAACTATCCGTATTCCTGTCATCCAAATGATGTCCTGGCTGCGCTGGAAGCAGACCGTGTCTTCAACTTCTACTGCGGCGATGTACAGTGCCGCGGTGCATATTCCGCCTGGGCACCTTCCTACTGGAAGTCCATCGGTGTCGATCCGGACTATATGAAAGAGTTGGAAAAGCGCGATGCTGCAATCCTGAAGGCAGGCACCGTCGACTTCTACAGTTTCTCCTACTACCAGTCCAATACCGTCTCCACCGATCCGGAAAAGACCAAAGGCAAGGGCAACCTGTTCGGCGGCGTACCAAACCCGTATCTTAAAGCAAGTGAATGGGGATGGACGATCGACCCGAAGGGACTGCGCTATTATCTGGAAGCTGTTTATGACCGCTACCAGATCCCGCTCATGATCGTTGAAAACGGTCTTGGTGCAGTAGATGTACGCAGTGAAGACGGAAAGTTCCACGATGCATACCGCATCGACTACATGCGCAAGCACATCGAGCAGATGGCCATTGCGATCGAACACGGCGTCGATCTGATGGGCTACACGATGTGGGGATGCATTGACCTTGTCTCTGCTTCTACCGGTGAGATGAAGAAGCGCTATGGCTTCATTTACGTCGATAAAGACAACGACGGCAACGGTGACCTGCACAGAGAACGCAAAGACAGCTTCTACTGGTACAAGGGTGTCTGCGAAAGCAACGGCGAAGTACTCTGATCATTTCTCATGCGAAGGAAGAGCTCTCTGAGCTCTTCCTTTATACTGTATTCCGTATTATTTCTATCAATCCGGCAAGAGTACCACGCCTGACCGACTGGATCAGACGTGGATGAATTGCCTTAATCTTTTTGATGCTGAATATAATGTTTAACAACTGCAGTAGTTTTGTCGCTGACAGTACCGATGAAATACGACAGAC
>JAFYHC010000088.1 GCA_017539385.1 Solobacterium sp.
GCTGATTAAAGGAGGAAAAAAACTATGGCTGTTAAGCTTCGTTTAAAGAGAATGGGTGCTAAGAAGGCACCGAGATACCGTATTGTTGTTGCGGATTCCCGTGCACCGAGAGATGGACGTGATATCGAAACGATCGGACACTACAATCCGACAACAGAACCGGCTGAACTGTTTGTGAATACAGAGAAAGCACTGGAGTGGCTCCGTGTAGGCGCTCAGCCGTCTGACACTGTCCGCAACCTGCTCTCCCGTGCAGGCGTCATGGAACAGTTCCACAAGGAACAGACTGCTAAAAAGGCCAAGTAATCATGGCTGAACTCGATAAGGTTCTTTATGACCTTGTAAAGCCGATGGTCGCTGATCCGCAGAGCCTGGACATCCGTGTGATGCCGTCTCTGGATGAGGATGAAGTGACACTGCATGTATATGCAAAAGACGAGGATATCGCCCGTCTGATCGGCAGAAAAGGCAGTATGGCAAGCGCACTGCGTCAGGTGATGTCTGTTGCCAGCCATGCGGAAGACAAGAAGGTCACTATCAAGTTTGAACAGATCTGAACGGGACAGGCATGTTCCGTTTTTTTGGAGGTGAAACATGGATCTTGTATGTATCGGTAAGATCATCAATACCCACGGAATCAAAGGAGAAGTGAAGATCGACTCCTACTCGGACTTTGACGAAAAACGCTATCAGAAGGGCAATACGGTATACATCCTGTATCAGGGAGAATATATGCCGGTAAAAGTTGCTTCTTTCCGCATGCACAAAGGCTTTTCCCTGGTCAGTTTTGCAGGTCTAAGCAATATTAATGATGTGGAATGCTACAAAGAGTGCGAAGTCTGGTATGAACGCTCCAAACGCGAGCCGCTTGCGGAAGGGGAATACTACCGCAGTGAACTGATCGGTCTTTCTGTATGTACGGAAGACGGCACGGTGATCGGAACGGTAAAAGATGTGGAAGAGACACTTGGTGCACAGAACAATCTGCGCATTGAGCGCAGTGACCGCAGTTCCTTTCTGATTCCGTATGTGAAGCATTTCATTGCTTCTGTGGATACGGAGAAGGGAATCCTGATCATTCGCAATACGGAGGGACTGCTGTGAGATTTTCCATCCTGACACTGTTTCCGGAGATGTACGGGGATTTCCTGTCCACATCGATCATCGGCCGCTGCATCTCCCGCGGCATAGCATCTGCGGATCTGGTGCAGATCCGTGATTTTGCACTGGACCGCTACAGGCATGTGGATGATACACCGTTTGGCGGCGGCGCCGGCATGGTAATGAAATGCCAGCCGCTGCTGGATGCGCTTGCATCGGTGCGCCAAGAGAATTCCCATGTTGTGCTGATGAGTCCGTCCGGAACACCATATACGCAGAAAAAAGCACATGAACTGGCACAGAAGGAACATGTGATCCTGATCTGCGGACACTATGAAGGCGTCGATGCACGCATTCTGGACCATGTGGATGAAAGCATCAGCATCGGTGACTATGTACTGACGGGCGGGGAACTGGCTTCCATGTGCATCATGGACTCGGTGATGCGCCTTCTTGACGGCAGCATCAAGGGGGAATCCACCGCAGAAGAATCCTATGAAAATGATCTGCTGGAATATCCCCAATATACCAAGCCGGCGGAGTATAATGGAGTCAGGGTACCGGACGTTCTTCTGTCCGGACATCATGAGAACATTCGGAAGTGGCGTCTGGAACAGTCTTTGCGTCTGACCAGAGACATACGGCCGGATCTTCTGGAAAAACATCATTTTACCGAAGAAGAAAAACGGATTCTCAGAAAGATAGAGGAGGAAACCAATGGCTTACAGTGATAAAAGCGAAACACCGCTGAAATGGCATCGTCTGCGGCAGATATTGATCATGCCGGCAACGATCCTCGCACTTGGATACGGCATCGCATGCTTTGTCATCGATTACTTCAAGATCGATTTCCCAGGCTTCTACAACATCGTTTCAAAAGCACTGGCAAAACTGGATATTGATCTGCATGTGTCCGGCGGACTGCAGAAGATCATCCTGATCGCTGCTGCGTGCATGGTTCTGGTATTCCTGCTGGAACTGCTGCAGTGGCTGAAATCCTTCCGCTGGAAGAAGACATCGCTGGTATGCGAGATCCTGCTGTCCGTATTATTTATCGCCGGATCCTGCTTTGCCATCTATGCGATGGCAGGCATGGGATATGCCGCAAAGGCAGCTGAGATTGCTTCTGCTGCATTCAACAAGCGCATCGAAACGCTGGCAGTCAATGTCATCTGCGGTATTTTCTTCGGCGTTGTCATTCTGTATGCACTGCTGAATTTCTGCTATTACATCAAGAGAAGAAAACTGTACGGCAGAAAGAAAAATGAAGATGACGATATCCCGTTCATCGATGATACAGCAGAGCTTGTACGTCCCGTCGTTGAACCGACACCGGTGCAGCCGGCCCCCAAACCGGAACCGGTCGTGGAAAATGTCCGGAAGTCGGATGATCTTCTGGCAGATGCACCGGAAGAGATCGAAAAGACTGCAGCTGTGCTGGGACTGAAGTTCTGCACCAACTGCGGCACACGACTGTCCAAAGAAGATCTTTCGATGACATACTGCAAATACTGCGGGCATAAATTTGAAAAAAAATAAGAGCAGTTGCTCTTATTCCTGTGTGAATTCCGTATGTTCAAAGTACCATTCCAGAAACATCTTGTGGCAGATGGCAACCGTGACCCGGTTCAGCATCTCATGATGAGGAATATCCCTTGAGGCATTGCTGTAGGGGATGCCGTTGAGATAGGAGAGATTCTCCTTCATGCATCCGATAAAGCAGGCATAATCTGCCGCATGATCAAGAACGGACTGGGAGCCAAGCAATATGCGGATATGATCCATGGACAATACTGTCTTGGACAATGCAATAATGAAGAAACATGCAATCTGATCACGGTTGTATGTTTTTTTATGCACGCGGGCAACCAGCTTGAGCTTGACATAGTTGGCGATCATGGACGGTGTGACCTGCAGCTGCGGATAATCTGAAAAGAAGCTGTTGATGTACTTGGCTGTCTGATCCAGATACAGACCGACATCCGGTATTTCTTCATAGGCCGGCAGATAGAATTCCGGCAATCCATTTGTATTCATGGCTTCAGTATAAAAGCAGTCGGGGCTCATCGTCAAACAAAGTATTTCTAAAGCATATGCATGAATGGGCCGAAATGATAGAATGAGAGAAAGAAACAAGTGAGGTACATATCATGAAACTTCTGTTCGCATCGGATTCTTTTAAAGGAAGTCTGACCAGTGAAAAGACGACGCAATTGCTGCAAAAGGCTGCTGAAGACGTATTTGGACCATGTGATACATCCGGCGTTCCGGTGGCAGATGGCGGAGAAGGAACGGTGGATGCTGTAGTGGCAGCAGAAAACGGACAGCTGATCTATACCGCCGCATGCGGACCGCTGTTTGAAAAGCGTGAAGCATACTATGGCATGCTGGATGAAAAGCGGGCAGTGATCGAGATGGCTTCCGCATCCGGGCTGCCGTTAGTGCCGAAAGAAAAGCGCAACCCGCTCTATACAACGACCTATGGAACCGGGGAACTGATCAAAGATGCATTGGACAGGGGATTCCGCAATATTTCGATCGCAATCGGCGGCAGTGCCACCAATGACGGCGGTATGGGCTGCGCAAAGGCGCTGGGTGTCCGTTTCCTGGATGAAAACGGCAC
>JAFYHC010000089.1 GCA_017539385.1 Solobacterium sp.
AAGAGGCTGTGTTTGTCTAGGCGAAGGAAAATATGAGATAACCGTATATTCTTCCTGCTGTAACATGGATCGGGGAATTTACTATTACAGAACATATGAGAATTCTCAGATTACAGCCGTAGATATGCACAAAGAGGCAATAGACGGAGAAGCATTGATTCGGTATCCGATGATCAAAGAACAGCAGATACGATATCAAAACTGATATCAAGATATATTTCAGTTTGTAGAATTGTTCGGTATAACGATTTTTATCATAATTAATTCAGCTTTACCATTGACATTCATAGCAACGTCTCCAGGCACGTCGAGACGGTATGCTGCTTATACCACCAAAAGAAGGACTTTATTTCAGTGCTGTATAAGCCGAAGAACACGGACGATTTGAAAAAAATTGAAATATTGATTGAGAAATCGAAATTTGACGAAGACAACATATGAAACTAACAATGCTCGGAACAGGAAATGCTCTGGTTACAGAATGCTATAATACCTGTTTTGTGATGGAAGATAATAAACAGTATTTCATGGTGGATGGCGGAGGCGGCAGTACGATCCTTCGTCAGCTGAAGCATGCTGGATATGACTGGATGGATATGCGCCATATCTTTGTAACGCATAAGCATGTCGACCATCTGATGGGGATCATCTGGATGGTACGGATGATCTGTCAGTTCATGAATCATGGTGAGTATAAAGGCAAAGCATATATCTACTCGCATAAAGAGGTTCTGGATCTTATAAGAGACATAACTGGAAATCTTCTGCTGGAGAAAGAAACCAGATTCATTGATGACAGACTGCATATGGTAGAAGTCCATGATGGGGAAACGATGAATGTGATCGGGCACGATATTACTGTCTTTGATATTCAGTCCACCAAGGCAAAGCAATACGGATTCTGCATGGATCTGGGGGATGGAAAGAAACTGACCTGCTGCGGGGATGAGCCATACGATACCTGCGAAGAAAAGTATGCAGAAAACAGTGAATGGCTGCTTCATGAGGCATTCTGCCTTTATTCACAGAGGGACATCTTTGATCCGTATGAAAAGCACCATTCTACGGTAAAGGATGCCTGCGAACTGGCAGAGAAGCTGAATATCAGGAATCTGCTGCTCTATCATACAGAAGATAAAAACCTGGATCAGAGGAAGCACCTTTATACTGAGGAAGGCTCCCTGTATTATCATGGAAACCTGTTTATTCCGGATGATCTGGAAACATTAGAACTATAAATCAATACAACAAATTCCCGTTGATAGACAAATTCCCGCTTGCCGCGTACAGTCACCGGTTTATCGGTATACCGGTTTTCAGTATGTTCATTCGATCCTGCCCTGGCCTGGGTATTTGCGAACGGTTGTTGTTCTTTGCCGGAAAACAGACATCGAGCCATTGGATTTACATTTTCAGATGCAGATCAGCCGCCAAAAAGCGAAGTTGTATAATGAGGTAACCACATGAATCACACATCAAAACAGACAACCATTTATATCGGCCTGAACGATTCCGAGACCGGTATCCAGAAATATGATTCCAAAAAGTACCTTTCAATCCTGAAAACCGCCTGCAGAAGCTACAAAGTCGCTTTCTCCGTTCAGGAGATCAACGGGGGATACTTTCACGAGGACGGACGCTATACGGAAGAAAACACATTAATGCTCATGCTGATCGACGTTTCCGACCAGATCATCACTGAACTTGCAAAGGATCTGTGTGCTTTTTTCCATCAGGAAAGCGTTATGGTAACATCCTCCCCCACATCGGTAGTATTTATAAAAGAAACGCTTTAATTCTTCCCTATGGTCCATGGGAGGCACATACCGGCTTCAAGAATGCCACATAGTTGCGCTCTGCCATCAGAGTAAAAAAAGAACGTCGATGTTTCCCGCAAAGGATGAAAAGCGATGACAGCATAATAGACGCATCAAGCCGTGGGGAATGTGTCATGAAACTCACTCGAACAGGATAATGATTAAGGTATGATTGCGGCTGATCGATAAATACCGACGTGGAGGGCATGCAAAATGAATGCTGAAAAAGCCGGAAGACAGGACGTTGATGCACTGGTAAAAATGCGTATCAACTATCTGAGTGAAGACTATGGCAGTCTTGATGCACAGGATCTTTCTTTGATTAAAAGGGATTTACCCGGTTATTTTCAGACGCATCTGGACAGGGATTTATTTGTCTATGTGATCAGGGATGATCACACGGTTGTTTCATGTGCATTCCTGCTGATCGTTGAAAAACCAATGAGTCCTGCATTTATCAATGGGAAAACAGGAATTGTTCTGAATGTATATACATGTCCTGGTTACAGACGGAGAGGGTATGCAAAAAAGGTCATGGATGCATTGCTCTGTGATGCTAAGAATATGAATATCTCTGCTGTAGAACTGAAAGCCACGGCGGATGGATATTCTTTGTACCGCTCTTTGGGATTTGCGGACGATCAATCCAAGTACAGCCTGATGAAATGGAAGAACCAGTAATCCGTGTGCATGAAGGCAGAGAGGTTGTCGTGTATCAGCGAGGGGAAGGATTTATCTGTGTCATTTTCTGAGCCATGTGGAATCCATCATGGTGCATTCCTGTGCCGTTTACAAAAACAAAAATACTGTTTTGGGGGAGAATCCCAATGATGATGTTAATAGAACCAGCAGAACAATACACACAGGAGATTCAGGCATATCGAAAAGAGTTTCTGGACTGCGGCGATTCTATGGACGGTACAGGAGCACTCAGAAGATTTGATGATCCGCAGGATTGGGTTGATCACTCATACAGATGCAAGAATCCTGATACTGTCCCGCAGGGCCTTGTGCCGGCAACACAATATATGCTTGTAAGAGGAGAAGACCGTAAGATTATCGGTATGATTCAAATCAGGCATTATTTCAATGAATATCTGAAGAAGTACGGCGGACATATAGGATACTCTGTTGTACCCAGTGAACGGTGCAAAGGATATGCAGCAATGATGCTTAAAATGGCTTTGCCAAAATGCAGAGAGCTGGGAATTGGGAAAGTCCTGATTACCTGTATAAAAGGCAATGAAGGCAGCAAAAGAACGATCATGAAAAACGGCGGTGTTTACGAATCCACCGTGTATGAGCCGGATGCGGGAGTCGATCTGGAGAGATACTGGATCGATCTTTCCGAGTGATAACTTATTTTGGTTCTGCTGTAAATATGGGATATAGCTCTCATATTACTGTTTCATAAGAAATAAAAAGCTATATTGATCATGGGATGTTGGCAAAGAGGCAGAAACAGGGAAATATACAGGTGCAACTGATGGTTTCGTAATTGCATACTGCTGTGTATGGAGTATTGTTGGCTGTTTGGGTATGTTTTAAGTGAATGGAGGAAAACGTGGCACTTTCGGAAAGATTATATGAACTTCGAAAGAAGAGGGGCCTTTCACAGGAGCAGCTTGCTGATCAGTTAGGCGTAAGCAGGCAGGCGGTATCAAAGTGGGAATCCGGCAGAGCGGTTCCGGAAACCAATACGCTTATTTCCATCAGTACGTTTTTCGATGTATCACTTGATTACCTGATGAAAGAGGATGATTCTGCTGCACATGAATCGCCAGCAGGCTTGATGAATGATATGCCGGGAAAAGATCCCGGAAGAAAGAAGAGTGTCCTGGGAATGATTTGCTGCATCGGCGGAATTGTCTGCATGATCATCTGGGCATTTGTTTCTATTCTTATTCCATCGATGTCACATCAAATCAGTGAATCATCCGTGATTACTGTAGACGGGAATGGAATACTTCTGATTCTCTGCCTGGCTGCCGTCATTGCCGGTGCAGTTTTCCTCCTTTCAGGCAGATCTGAAAAATAAGGAGATTTCATATGAAGACCATATCTGCATTGTTTCTGGTTTTGGCAGTCATTCTGTCTCATATTATGTGCGCTGTTACAGCATATAATTACTGTGACATGAAGTGGGGTATCAAATATGCCGGGTATAGTGCCCCGGCATCTGCAGCATTCTTAACGGCAATTCCATACGCTGCCGGAATCCTCGTATGCGTATTATTGGCTGTTTTCTTCCGGAAGAAGATCGTATAAAAGTGACACACTGGAGTTACTGTACTGCCGTCAGCAGTGTCAGGGAGTGATATAAGGAGGCTGGTATGGCATCGCACAAAGAATATCTGGATTTCATCCTGGAGCAGCTGTCAGGACTGGAAGACGTAACCTATCGGGCAATGATGAATGAATATATCATCTACTATCAGGGAAAAATCGTTGGCGGTATTTACGATGACCGTTTTCTGGTGAAGCCGACGAAATCAGCAATTGCCATGATGCCGGATGCGGACAGGGAACTTCCCTATGAAGGCGCAAAAGAGATGCTGCTGGTTAAAGATGTTGACAATAAAGAGTTCCTGATAGAACTGCTGGAAAAGATGTATCCGGAACTGCCTGCTATGAAGAAAAAGAGAAAGTGATTCCCGTGAAAGCGGATTGTACTGTATGCGGAGGAAATGGGAATGAGCAAACGATATGAGTTCGATGGAATCATTCATGAAAACGCAGACAATGGCGGTGCTTATATCATTTTCCCGTGGGATATCCGGGCGGTCTTTGGAAAAGGCCGGGTAAAAGTACATGCGGAATTCGACGGGATTCCTTATGACGGAAGCCTTGTCAACATGGGCGTAAAAGATGAAAACGGGAATATATGCTACATCATCGGAATCCTGAAGGCAATACGAAAGCAGTTGAATAAAGGGGATGGTGATGCTGTGCATGTGGTGATCACGGAAAGGAATTCGTGATTGCAACCGGACATAACATAATACATAAAAATCTGTTACGTGCGGTTGGCAGATATACATGCATCTACAGTTCACAATAATCATATAAATCGAATATCTGGAGGTTTTATGATTATTGCAGAAGTACGGGACCTGGTGAAAAAATACCCGTCATTTAATCTAAGCAATATATCCTTCCGTCTTGAGAGCGGAAGGATCATTGGTTTTATCGGAAGAAACGGCGCCGGCAAAACAACAACCATCAAAGCGATGCTGAACATGATCCATCCGGATGGCGGAACCGTGCGCTATTTTGATCGATCCTTTGCAGACAATGAAGCAGACATCAAGAAAAGAATCGGTTATTCGACAGGAACGGTCAGCTGGTATCCCAGGAAAAAGATTCGTGATATTGCCGATGTTGTAAAACAATTCTATGACACATGGGATGGAGACGCATATCGAACATATCTGGATCTCTTCGCAGTCGATGAGATGAAAACGCCCCTTGAGCTGTCGGAAGGAATGAAGGTGAAAGTAAATCTGATACTGGCACTCGCACATAAATCCGAAGTGCTTATTCTGGATGAACCGACAAGCGGTCTGGATCCGTTTTCACGCAATGAGTTACTGGAAATATTTGAAGAACTTCGGGATAAAGGCGTGACGGTATTCTTTTCTACGCATATTATTTCTGATATCGAAAAATGTGCGGATGATATTATCTATATCTCCAAAGGAAGAATCGCAGCCGCAATGGGAAAAGCAGATTTCATTGAGCAGTATTCGTTACCAGGTGAAAGCCTGGAAGATACAATGCTCAGGATGGAAGGCGGTGCTGCTCATGCGTAACATATTACGGAAAGAAATGCGGCTGAGCGCATCCATCCTGTCTTATCTGTTTATTCTCTTTGGACTGATGTTCTTTCTGCCTGGTTATCCTGTTCTCTGCAGTGCCTTCTTTACTGCACTTGGATTATTTCAAAGTTTTCAGACAGCAAGAGAAGCAAATGACATCGTGTTTTCTGCACTGCTTCCTATAGCAAAAAGGGATATTGTAAAGGGAAAGTATCTGTTTGTCTGTATGATCGAAAGCAGTGCGTTATTGCTGATGGCATTGGCAGTATGCATTCGCATGACCGTTTTATCAGAATCTGCCGTATATCGCAGCAATACCCTGATGAACGCCAATCTGTTTGCATTGGGAATGGCATGTGTGATCTTCGGTCTGTTTAACTGGATCTTTGTGGGTGGGTTCTTCAAAACAGCCTATAAGTTTGCACGGCCCTTTGTAACATTTATCATTGTCTGTTTTCTTGTTATATTTGCAGCAGAAGCGCTGCACCATATTCCGGGACTTGCATGGCTGAATGCCTTTGGCATAGACCATATAACCGCACAGCTGGTCCTGCTGGCGGCAGGGGTATTGATCTATGTGGTGCTGACAGTTGTCTCATGCCGCAAAGCATGTGCAGATTTTGAACGAATTGATTTGTAAGGAGAAATGAGTGATGCTGAAGGATAATCTTGTCATGCTGCGGAATATTCATGGTTTTTCGCAGGAAGCAATTGCTGAAAAAATAGGAATTTCAAGACAGGCATATGCCAAGTGGGAAAGCGGAGCGACAGTCCCGGATATAGAAAAATGCAGTCTTCTGGCTGAGGTATATGGTACGACGATCGACAGTCTGGTACGTACAGAACCGGTAGAAGGTGTGGGTATGATTCCACCTGCACCAAAAGGAAAGAATATATGGGGTTCTGCTGCAGTCAATGACCGCGGTCAGATCGTTATTCCGAAAGGCGCAAGAGAACGCTTCGGCCTGACCGGCGGACAGCGTCTGGTTGTTCTCAGCGATGAAAACGGAATTGCGCTCATTCCGGAGGAAGCATTTATGTCCAGTATGAGAGCCGTAATGGAAAAATGCCGGGAAGAAACCGAATAAATGACACAGAAGTCTTTGAATTCTGCTTTAAGGCTGCTAAAAGCCTGAGGCTTTTTTTATAGGGGGTCTTCTCGGAAACGGTCAACGGTTCTATGATGAAGTTGACCGAAGCGGTTAACAGAGGTATGAGATGAATCCCAAGTATTATTCCCTGCCCAAAGAGAAACAAGAAGCGATCCTGAATGCAGGATTTCATGTCTTTTCACAGAACACTTATAAGAAGAGTCCGATGAGTGAAATTGCCAATGCGGCCGGCATCAGCAAGGCATTGCTTTTCCATTATTTTCATAACAAGAAAGAACTGTATCTGTTCCTGTGGGATACGTGCTGCAGGATCACAGTGGAGGAAATGACACGAAGCGGTGCATATGAACAGAAGGATCTGTTTGGCAGTATGGATTACGGGATGCAGGCAAAGCTGCGGCTGATGCGGCAGTATCCCGACATCGGTGTATTTGCTGTCAGGGCATTTTACGAAAAAGATCCTGAAGTGAGTGCGGATATCCAGAAAAGCATGGGACAGTATCTGAATACGCATGCGGCAAAGAAACTGCAGAATCTGGATCCCGAGGACTTCATCCCCGGCATTGATCTTCAGATGATGTACAGGGAGATGTACTGGGCATCGGAAGGATGTTTATGGGAATACATTCAGCGCGGATCCATGAATGTGGATGAAATGGAGAAAGACTTCAGAAAACTGCTGGAGTTCTGGAAAACGATTTATCTTCGAAAGAACAGGGATGGGATTTGACATGAAAGAAAAGATATTTGAAACAGCTTCCGGTACGATCCATTACTGGACGAATGATATCAGGGAAAGCAGAATAACTCTTGTCTTTCTGCCGGGACTTACGGCAGATCATCATCTGTTTGACAGGCAGACGGTAGCGTTTGAAGAGGAATTCAATCTGCTCACATGGGATGCTCCGGGACATGCGGCTTCCCGGCCGTTCAAACTGGATTTTTCTTTGATGGATAAAGCAGTATGGCTTCATGAGATCCTGAAGCAGGAGGGGATATCTCATCCTGTATTAATTGGACAGTCGATGGGCGGCTATGTATCTCAGTGTTTTATAGAAAAGTATCCTGGGGAAGCGGCCGGCTTCGTTTCCATTGATTCGGCGCCTTTAAAACGCAGCTACGTGACCGGTGCAGAGATCTGGCTTCTGAAACGAACAGAAGGCATGTACCGTGCATTTCCCTGGAGCATAATGAAAAAGATCGGTGCTGAGGGATGTGCAGTCAGTGAATATGGACGAATACTGATGCGCAGTTTTCTGGATTGCTACACAAAGGATGAATACTGCAGACTATCCGGACATGGGATGAAACTGCTGGCGGAAGCCATGGAAGCGGATCTTCCGTACCGGATCGGCTGTCCCGTGATTCTGATCTGCGGAGAGAAGGATAATGCAGGGTCCGCAAAAAGCTATAACCGCAGATGGACGAAAAAAGAAGGCATTCCGCTCTTCTGGATCAAAAATGCAGGACATAATTCCAATACGGATCAGCCGGAAGAAGTCAATCAGATCATCCGTGACTTTGTCCGCACCATTCAGGAGGTACAGTCATGAACAGTGCACTTTTCATACGGGCAATTACCAGGTTTATCGCAGGCGTGCTGTTAGTTGGCGGTCTGCTGTTTCTGCCTGCAGGGACATGGAACTATCCGCAGGCATGGCTTCTGATCGGGATCCTGTTTGTTCCGATGTTCATTGCCGGACTTGTTATGATGAAAATGAATCCGGGACTGCTTAAAAAACGTCTGAACGTAAAAGAAGAGGAAACGGAGCAGCGTCAGGTTATTGTATTCAGCGGCATCATGTTTCTGGCAGCGTTTCTTGCGGCTGGATTCAGCTTCCGCTATAAGTGGCTGATGCTTCCGTTTGCAGTGAGCGTGGCCGCTGCGGTACTGTTTCTTGCAGCTTATGCACTCTACGCTGAGGTATTGCGTGAGAATACCTATCTATCCAGAACAATAGAGGTACAGGAAAACCAGAAGGTGATCGATACCGGTCTTTATGGGATCGTAAGGCATCCGATGTATATGGCAACAGTGTTCCTGTTTCTTGCCATGCCGCTGGTTCTTGGCTCCGTCATCTCGTTTATTATTCTTTTTGCTTACATTCCAATCATTATCAAACGGATCCGTAATGAGGAACAGGTGCTGGCAGAAGGACTTCCCGGTTACAGTGAGTATATGGAGAAAGTAAAGTACAGGCTGATTCCATTTATCTGGTAAGAAGATGCCTGCAGCAGGCTCCCAGTGCTGGTAGTGCATGGCGGCAATACAGCAGCTAAATCAGCAAACAAACAGGTAATATGACAGACTGTGGTACATGCGCAATACGCATACCACAGTTTTTTTATAAGAATATATCTGCACCGTAACAAACATGACATACAGGTGTCATGTTCCTCCTGCTATGATATGGATGGAGCGTGAGTGAACATGAAGATAGACAGGTTGATCGGAATACTATCGATCCTGCTGCAGAAAGAAAAAACAACGGCTCCTGAACTGGCAGAAATGTTCGAGGTATCCCGCAGAACCATTCATCGGGATATTGAAGATCTCTGCATGGCAGGGATACCCATACGGACGGAACAGGGAGCAGGAGGCGGCATCTCCATTATGGAGGGATACCGGATGGACAGAACGATTCTGACATCAAAAGAACTGCAGATGATTCTTGCGGGACTGCGCAGTCTGGACAGCGTGAGCGGAAGCAGATACTACGCTCAGCTGATGGAAAAGATCCAGACAGGATCCTCAGAGTTTATCAGCGGCAGAGATTCCATTTTGATCGATCTTTCATCATGGTATCGTGACACGTTGTCCTTGAAGATCGAAACGATACTGAATGCGATCGAAGACAGGCACTTGGTGCAATTCCGATATTATTCTCCATCCGGTGAAAGCAGCCGGACAGCGGAACCGTATTATCTCGTGTTTCATTGGTCTAACTGGTACCTCTGGGGCTGGTGCAGAGACCGCAGGGATTACCGGCTGTTCAAACTGAACCGTATGGACAGCGTGTCGGAAACGGAACAGGAATATGTTTGTCAGAATGCACCGATGCCGGATCTTTCAACAGAAAAAATATTCCCGGGCGGAATCAGGGTTAAAGCTCTGTTTGCACCGGATATGAAATGGCGTCTTGTCGAAGATTTCGGACCGCATTGTTTTACAGTAGCAGATGATGGAAGGCTGCTGTTTTCTGCGGATTATACAGACTTGGATAATCTTGTGACATGGCTGATGACATTTGGCCCAAAGGCGGAAGTACTGGAGCCTGTTGAAGCACGTGAGATCATACGCAGGACTGCAGAAGAGACACTGCAGCGGTATAAGGAGGATTGACACTATGGCATTTGATTTCAAAAAAGAATATAAAGAATTTTATTTGCCCGGCAGAACACCTTCGATTGTAACAGTACCGAAGATGCATTATATTGCAGTGCGGGGCAGCGGAAATCCAAACGATGAAGATGGTGATTATAAACGGGCAATAGGACTTCTGTATGGCATTGCGTATACGATCAAAATGAGCAGGAAGTCTGATCATCAGATGGATGGATACTTTGATTATGTCGTACCGCCGCTGGAAGGCTTCTGGTGGCAGGACGGAGTGATCGGTGTTGATTATGCAAGAAAAGATGCATTCCAGTGGATCTCTGTTATCCGTCTGCCGGATTTTGTGACGAAAGAAGAGTTTGACTGGGCTGTCAGGGAAGCATCGGCGAAAAAGAAGCAGGATTTCTCAAAAGTGGAATTCTACTGTTATGAGGAGGGATTGTGCGTTCAGTGCATGCATATTGGGCCATATGATGATGAACCGGCCACAGTACAGCGTATGCATGATTTCATGGAACAGGAAGGGTATGAACTGGATATCACCGATACCCGCATGCATCATGAGATCTATCTGAGTGATGTCAGAAAGACAGCACCGCAGAAGCTGAAGACTGTAATTCGTCATCCGATAAAAGGAAAGGAGAACTGATCGTATGGATTACATCAGAGTAACAAAAGACAATCTCGAAAAGGAACATATCTGCTGTGCTATCTCCAATAACAGGGATATTCAGGTATCTTCGAAGAAAGCATGGATGGCAGACCGGTTTGATGAGGGACTTGTCTTTCTCAAAAGCACAGAAAGAGGCAAGTGTTTCATTGAGTATATTCCGGCAGAATATGCATGGGTTCCCATCAGAGCAGATGGATATATGTATATCGACTGTCTGTGGGTGTCTGGTTCTTTCAAGGGACATGGATATTCGACAGACCTGCTGAATGCATGCATCAAAGACAGCAGGGAAAAAGGAAAGAAGGGACTGTGTATCCTTTCCTCTGCGAAAAAGAAGCCATTCCTGGCGGATCCAAAGTATCTGAAATACAAGGGATTCAGTGTGAGTGATGAAGCGGATAACGGTATCCAACTGTGGTATCAGCCTTTTGAAAGTGACGCGGACAAACCAGTTTTCAAAGAAGCCGCAAGACATCCCCATATAGAAGAAAAGGGATATGTGCTGTATTACACCAGCCAGTGTCCGTTCAATGCAAAATATGTCCCGCTTCTGATCGAGACAGCAAAAGAGAATGGCATACCGTTTCATGCAATTCATATTACAAGCCGGGAAGAAGCCCAGAATGCTCCGACACCGATCACAAACTATGCGTTGTTCCACGATGGACGGTATGTTACAAATGAACAGATGAATGAAAAGAAGTTCCTGAAACTTGTAAATGTATAAGAGGATATATCTATGAGCAAAACAGAGAATGTGGAACTGACGGTATTATGCCTGCTGGAAGACGGTGACAGGATATTGCTGCAGAACAGGGTAAAGAAAGACTGGCAGGGCTATGCATTGCCAGGCGGTCATGTAGAACCCGGAGAGTCTTTTGCAGAAGCTGTGGTCCGCGAAATGAAGGAAGAGACCGGTCTGTTGGTTCTGGATGCAAGACTGGCCGGCGTTAAGCAGTTTCCCATCGAGAATGGAAGATACGTTGTACTGCTGTTTAAGGCATCAAAATGGACAGGTGATCTTGTTTCATCACAGGAAGGACAAATGGAATGGGTACGATACAGTGACCTTCCAACTGTAAATACTGTTGCGGATTTTGAAGATCTGCTGAAAGTAATCAATACACCGGAACTGACAGAATTCCAGTATCTGGTGTCGGGAGATGAATGGACAGTGTCCATTCATTAAATCATCAGTAAGGATTTCCGAATGCAGGAAATCTTTTTTTCAAGCCTGTATAATAGAGAAGCAATATACCGAAAGCGGTATGCAGAAAAGATACGAGGTTATCGATCATGGAAAAAGTATTCATCAGTTACTCTAGCAGGGACCACGAATGGGCTGCAGATGTCTGCCGTCTTCTGGAAGAACATGGAGCAGTCTGTTTTCTCGATCAGCGTGATCTGGACCGGACAAAATCCAGCTGGGCAGCAGAACTGGTTAGAGCTCTTACGGAAAGCCGGCATGCCGTGCTTCTTTTAAGCAGATCATCGGCTGTCTCCAATGAAGTGCTGAATGAGATGGCAAATGCTTCTGCGCGCGGCATCGATATCATTCCTGTACTGAAGGAGAATATTCCGATTCCGGAAGAACTGATGTACTATATCCGGAAATACGAATGGATCCACCTGTATGAGTACTCAGAGGAGAACGGGGAAGAACTCTTATGTGAGCGTGTGACAGGGAAAAAGACGCATAGTGAACACAAAATGGCTGTACGGATCGATACACCGGAACTGACGCAGTATGAAGATGCATGCTTTGCAGGAATCAATAACGGCGGCTATGGGGCAGGTCTTGACAAATGTCTGCTGCAGAATGGTGTTTCCGGGTGGAAGCCGGAAGATGTCGTTCTGGAAGAAGTCAATTACTCTGATTTTACATTTGCTTCGATTGGAATGGCGGAACTGGATGCGGCGTATGAAGAATACTGCCAGACGCGTGAAGTGCAGAAAATGCGAAACAGGGGAAATGACCGCACACGGTGGATGCTGGCAGGAATCTATCAGAACCGCAAGATATTTATTACCCTGCAGAAGACCAGATACAGCATGACCAGCTTCTGGTGGAATCAGGTTCGTCATAATGAGGAAATGCAGAAAAAGATGGCAAGGCATGTGTTTGACATGGAAGATGAATTCTATCCGAACAGTTTCTGTCTGCATCTGATCCTGGAAACACAGGATGAATACCTGATCGGCACACGCATCAGCAATAATAAGAAGAATGATTACGGCAGAAGCATTGCAGTTACAGTGGGCGAGCAGATATCTGAAATCGATTTTGCATCCAATACAGTAAATAATGACCAGTTCATACACCAGTGGGTCAAAAGAACAATGATCGAGGAACTCAATTTCAAAAATGAGGATTATGAACGATATGTCGATCTGTCTTCGATCCGTGTTCTTGCACTGAGCTACGAAGGGGATATTTACAACTTTGCACTGCCTGTGTTTGTGCGTCTGAAAATGGACAGTGAGGGCTTTTTGGCATATCTGAATACAATTAACAGAAGCATCGATGAGTTTACGGATATTATTCCATTCACTGCGCAGGAAGCACTGGATATTACACGGTCCTATGCCGATGCAGAAAAACGCACTATGTATCATCCTTCCTCTTTCCTGCGTGCTCTGCTGTATGCCATGTACAAAGGCGCTGATCAGTAATCGGAGGCGAATGATGGAGAAAGTACGCACCAATCAGCTGATCGAATGCATGCGTTATATAGCGTGTGTGCTGATCTGTTTTATTCATGTGCCGTTTCCCAAACCATTCAGTTCATATGTCATCCTGACGGGAAGAGCAGCTGTTCCGTTTTTTCTGCTGCTGTCGGGCTATTTTGCATGCTGTGATGATCCTGTCAGAAAAGCAAAAAAGAAATTGCAGGATACGGTACGGATTGTACTGACAGCAGGTGCTGTGTGTTTTCTTTGATACTGCATCAACTGCTTCCTGCAGAATCAGAATCTATTCCAGTGGACCGAACCATATACCGGCATAAATACCTTGTGGAATTTTCTTCTGTATAACCGTGCTACTTTTCTGAATTCGGTATTCTACTATTTCTTCATGCTGATCTATATATATCGTTTATATCATTTCCTGCAGATGCAATTGCGTGAAATATGTGTATCTATTGATACCGGTGCTGATCGTCCTGCTGTTTGTACGGGCAACGAACGGCGAATGGTTTGAGGGAGGCAACTGGCTTTTTACCGGGATCCCGTTCTTTTATCTGGGACATTATATGCATGCGCATTCCCGCATCATTACGGCAATGAAGGGGAAGGAGATCATTCTGATTCTGCTGGGATATGGGCTTGCTTATCTGGAAAAAACAATGCAGTGGCATATACCCTATATCTATGCCGGTTCGATCATCACTGCCGCTGCTGTGCTTTGTCTGTGCATGAATTACAGTGAGATCAGGTGTCCTTCTTTTCTGATAAAACTTGGCACGCAGTATTCATTGCCGGTATTGCTGTTTCATTGCCAGATCAGAGATACACTGCAGCTCTGTCTTTCCAAAGATACATACTGGTTTCCGCTGCTTGTTGTGACATGCGCAACAGTAATGGTGCTTGCCTATAGAGCATTGATGAACAGGCGAAAGACGGTGCGGATACCGTAAAAACGGTATGAATTGTCTGATAATGTCTATTTCCGCTGAGGCTGCTATTGAACCCGAAAGAAACGATTATAATGCAGTAGGCAGAGAAAGATATGGCAAAACAGATCAGATATTTCAGACAGGCAGTTCCCCATCTGGAACAGAAATACGGAAAAGAGAAAGCACAGAACATTCTGAAAGATACACTGCACCGATACGAAGAACTGCTGGAAGAAAACAAAGATGAGCCCAAAGCATACTATATGCATACAAGAGAGCGTATTTATCCATCCATCGCATTGTTTGATGCATTGCTCAGGGGTGGTATACCGCGTCAGGAAGCAGAAGACTTTGTGACAGATTATTACCGCTTCCGCTCAAAGGGCATGGCCTCCATGATCAAAACGATTTTCCGAATCCCGGGGCTGTACAAAATCGTTCCAAAGTTCTTTTTTACCATGACAGAGAAAAGCTTTGGACCGCAGGCAGGCTTTGCGTCCACGAACAAATACCTTGCAGAAGATGAAATGCGCCTTGATATGATCCGCTGCCCATACTATGACAAATGCAGGCAGTATGGATGCCCGGAGATCGTAAAAGGCTTCTGTGACGCAGATGATATCTGCTATGGCAATATGCATCCCAGGATATCATGGGACAGAACAAAAACCATCGGTCATGGGGATGGTGTCTGTGATTTTAAAATACATATCAGGAATCAGAAAAACTGACCGCAGAAGGAGATCCTGCGGTCAGATCGTTTCCGGTGGTCAGTATTGTTTTGGTCTCTCTTGCTGGAGTCTGCAGCAATATGTCTGTTAATACTGCAGCAGCCTGTTCTTCACTGATTCCATTCTGCAGTACCCACTTAATAATAAAGGCAGCCATACCGGCAGACTGGAGTTCATAATACAGACGAAGTTCTTTGGAATCTTCAATTGAAAAGAACGAATGGGCATTTGTCAGTAACTGCCCGAAAATGAGATCGGTCAGCTGACGAAGAAACTTACTGTCATCACCTTTCAGCATGACATAGATCAGATCCCTGACTTCACAAATGCCGGCGATGATTTTCCTTGCATAGAAGCAGAGGAAGAACTGGAAGAAGCAAAGAAGTGCACAGCCAGAGTGATCGCTTGGCGGCAAGCCGGAATTTGGTTTCATTCCGCAGGAAATTCACTATGATCCGAAGGCACTGCTGGAACAGTGGTATAAAGAGTTCACAGAAGGCTGCATTGCATCCATGAACCAGCTGGTTTGCGATCTCTCAGATGATGCTGTTACAAGAAAGATGGTTGAAGAATATGCTGAAGGGGAAGAAGGGCACTGCTCATGGGTCGTTAAGCATCTTGCGATCATCGACAAGCTCGGATACGAAAACTATCTTCTTGAAATGATGGATATCTGAGGATATCTCAATACACATGGAAGACGGAGCGTTTAAATGCTCAAAGTGCGGATATGTCTATGATCCGGAAAAAGGAGATCCCAGGCACGGTATCGAACCTGGTACAAAGTTTGAAGATCTTCCGGAAGACTGGAAATGTCCGCGGTTCCATTAAGGTAAAGATCTGTTCAAACCTGTCTGATATAATGATTTCATAACTGACAGGCAGTATTGCAGTCCTTCACTGCCTGATCACAGTGAAGGACTGTTTGTTTAGGAGGATGACATAATGAACACACAGGTATGGATCGGCATTCTGCTTCCATTTCTGGGAACCAGCCTTGGTGCAGCCATGGTCTTTGTGCTGAAGGATAAAATATCCAATGGCCTGCAGCGCATGCTTACGGGATTTGCGGCCGGTGTCATGGTTGCGGCTTCTTTCTGGAGCCTGCTGCAGCCGGCACTGGATAGTTCTGAAGCAATGGGAAAATTGTCTTTTATCCCGGCTGCGGTGGGATTTCTGGTCGGTATCGGTTTCCTGCTGTTTCTGGATACTGTTACACCGCATATGCATATGGATGCACAGTCAGAAGGTCCGAAAAGCAATCTGAAACGCACAACAAAGCTGATCCTTGCGGTCACGCTTCATAACATCCCGGAAGGCATGGCAGTCGGCGTGGTATATGCCGGATGGATCGCCGGAGGAACCGGTGTCAGCAAGGCAGCAGCACTCGCGCTCGCTCTTGGCATTGCTCTGCAGAATTTCCCCGAAGGAGCGATCGTATCCATGCCGCTGCGTGCAGAAGGAATGCCTAAGGCGAAAACATTCTGGTATGGAGTATTGTCCGGTGCAGTTGAACCGATTGCTTCCCTGATCACGATCGCTGCAGCCAGCGCGGTAACAACGATACTGCCATATATGCTTGCATTTGCGGCCGGTGCAATGTTCTATGTCGTTGTGGAAGAACTGATTCCGGAAATGTCTGAGGGAGAACATTCCAATGCCGGTACGATTGCATTTGCACTGGGCTTTGTGCTGATGATGATACTGGATGTCGCACTGGGATAAGAAAATAAAATAATAGTATTGAAGGACACAATGGAAATTAAATCTGTAAAGTTCAGAAAAGATGGTTTTTACTCACAGGCATTCGCTTTTGGCGGAGAAGAAGGGATGGATCATTTTGATGCAAAGATCCGCTGCCGCGGCAGCCTGCAGAATTATCTGATCGATACAGGCGATGAAGTTATTCTCGTTGATACCGGTTATCCGGCAAGTGTTCCGGTGGAACTGCCGGATGAAAACAGCATCGCATTCACCGGCAAAATGATATCTGGTTATACCGAAGCATTTAAAGCGCTTGGCTATGCACCGGAACAGGTAACAAGAATCCTTCTGACCCACAAGCATGCGGATCATACCGGTTGTGTCAGAGACTTCCCGAATGCGAAGATCTATGTCAGTGAAGAGGAGATCGGTGCAGAAGAACTGAAAGGTGTAAACAACATCGTACCGGTAAAATTTACCGATGGCGCATATTACAATTTCCCGGAATTCCGGAAGATCATAGACGGCATCTATTTCATCAAGGCAAAGGGACATACAAACGGCAACAGTATTGTAATCGTTGAGAATAACGGATTATTCTATATGCTCCATGGTGATATCACATATGTGGATGAAGCACTGTATGCCAATAAGCTTTCTGTTGTTTTCGAAGACGTAAAAGCCGCAAGGGAAACACTGGACCCGGTGCGTGAGTTTGTCCGCAATCACCCAACGGTATACTGCGGAACACATACGCCGCAGGGATATGAGAATCTCGAAGCGAACCGTGTCATGGACCTGGATCATCCGGCTGAGACGATCTTTGAAGAATATGATTTCTCCAGCCAGGAAGCGACCGGAAAGTATGTATGTTCCATCTGCGGATATGTCTATGATCCTGCAGAACACGACGGCGTTGCCTTTGAGAATCTTCCGGATGACTGGAAATGTCCGCGCTGCCGGCAGCCGAAAGAAAAATTCGATAAAGCCTGAGTCAGCCTGCATCATTTTTCCAACATCAAAGCCAGTATTTCACCACATAGGAAATACTGACTTTTTAAGATGGCGGATGCGTGCAGAAGTTGTTTTCCTGACCTGCATACAAAGACCGCAAATCCCGCTATAATGAACTTGGACAAATTGCGCTGCAGGAGAAATCATTATGAAATATGCAAAGATCCTCACTGAGTCAGAAACAGTTGACAGTGAAAATTGCGCTGAAGTTAAAATGGATGACGATACGATCCTGCACTTTGCACAAAGTGAATACACACCGGACATGCTGGAAGCATTTCACAAAGAAGCAGATCATTGGATCCTGCGGTGCATGGGAAGTCAGAACTTTCTGGCGCGCAGTGACAGCGGGGAAGATGCATATGGCACGTATTGCAAATACTTTGATCTGCGGCCGGATCGAGCTGTGTACATCGATGAGAAACTTGCTGGTTTTTACCTGTGTGACAGCGGTATAAGATATTCCGGAAACGGGCGGGACGATTTTACGATCGATCAGTTTGGATATCCCGGCAATGATGTGTTTGCGTTTGTCAGCTGGGGTGCCAGAACGCATCTGTTCCTGTTTGAAGACGAAAAAACACATACGTGGAAAAACTGGACACTGTTCGTAAGAGACCCGCTGCAGGAATATAAGTCATACCTGAAATTCTGAATGACAGGCATTAACATTACATTGAGTAAAAAACATATAGATAGAAGGAGAAGAATATGGGATTATTTTCTAAATTACTGAATATCGCAGAAGATGTGAATGATGCGGCAGACAGCATCGGAAAAAGTACGATCACAGATTATGGTGCACCGGTCTATTCTCTGTATACAGCGCTCGATCTCAATGACATACACCGACGTGTCGATGTCACGGATGAAGAAGGGAATGTCAGATACTATACGAAGTCCAGCATGTTTGTATGGAATGGCAAGGCAGAGATCATGGATGGTGCCGGCACAGTGATCGCCTATCTGGAAAAGAAACCGATCAGCCTGCATGAGATCCATTACATTACCATGGCAGACGGCAGAAAGTTTACGCTGTCCAATGAACTCTTTCATATCGTAGATGACATTACCAACATTGAAGGACTGGGATGGCAGATCCGCGGCAATGTACTTGGTCTGAGTTTTAATCTGGTAGATGAAAACGATCAGCCGGTCGCAACGATTGGCAAAAAGATGCTGTCGATCCATAACAAATACAGTATTGATGTCTATCAGCCGGAATTTGAAGATGTCATCGTTGCAATTGTCATCCAGCTGGAAAAGATGATCGAAGCACGGAATGAGAATGACAGTTCCACTTCGATCTCCATATGATCTGACTGATTGCATTCATATAGAGCATGCAGGGACAAAGGCAGTCATACTGTGACTGTTTTTGTCCTTTTGTGATAAACATCGATATGTTCTGCCGGAAAGGAGAACAGTACATGACAAAAGATACGAACAACAGCGTACATAAGAAACTGTCAGAGATGACACTGCAGGAATTATGGGCATTGTTTCCGATCTTTCTGGTTGAACACAGAGAAAGATGGAAACAGGATTATGCAGAAATGGAAGCGCGTCTTGCATCTTTGCTGGATGGGCTGCCCATTGAGCGGATCAGCCATATCGGCAGTACATCCATCAATAACATTTGGGCAAAGAATATCGTCGATATCCTGGTGGAAATGCCGTCGTTTGACATTGTGAAAGAGGCATCATCGATCCTGCAGAAGAACGGCTTTTCCCATATGTCATCGGAGGGAGAGAGGATATCACTGAATTTCGGATATACGGAAGAAGGATTTGCTGAGCAGGTCTATCATATTCATCTTCGCTGCAGCGGGGATAATGATGAACTGTATTTCCGTGATTATCTGCGGGAACATCCGGAACTTGCAAAAGAGTATGAGGAATTGAAACTGTCACTGTGGAAGAAATACGAACATGACCGCAATGCCTATACCGATGCAAAAACAGACTTCATCCGCAAATGCACAACAGCAGCAAAAAGACAGTACGGCGCACGGTATTAGCCTACGTTTTTTCACGTCAAATACCTGCCGGAAAAAAGTACATAACAGACTGTGCTATGATAAGTAAGAACATAAATTCGTATAGAACAGTGTGTACAGCAGGATGGTAAGTGTATGAAAAAGATTGAACAGAAAGAAATAAAAGACTTCTATGGCAGTATCTATTCATTTCTGAGACAGACGGATGAAAAATGGCTGACTGCATATTTTGTGAATGAGATGGATTTTATTGAATTCCTGCAGGATGAAGATGTTCATGTGCTGGCATACCGCAATGACGAAGGACAGATCTGCTGTGCACTGATCCTGAATGAGAGTTCCATATTGACTGCCGCATTTGATGATCATGCGACACATGAACAATACAGCACTGCGTTGCAGGACACAGAGGACTTGCTGCGGCAGATGCACTATGTATTTGTTGGTTATGGGGAGGGGTATTATTCCTATGGCATCTATTCTTCTGATACGAAGAAAGATCCTTTCGGGGAGTATCTGAAGCAGAACGGCTGGATCAAAGAATCTGTCAGCTATGATGTAAAGCACGATCTGAAAGCATTGCTGAAGCAATACCGCCCTGGAAAA
The DNA here is from genome assembly GCA_017539385.1 of Solobacterium sp. Taxonomy (GTDB): domain Bacteria; phylum Bacillota_I; class Bacilli_A; order Erysipelotrichales; family Erysipelotrichaceae; genus Bulleidia. Next base: position 20,430 of record JAFYHC010000089.1, read on the forward strand.
TATCCTGTCAGAAAGGCTGATGTTCATCTTCTTCCTGAACGCATACAGGCTGACCATTTACGATTTGCGGCAGATGACTGCTACGTGTGCACAGACGATACCGGTGAGATCGTGGGATATGCATTTGCAAACAGAGATACATGTACGCTCGATCTGATTTGCCCGCTATCAAAAAAGTACCGTGAAAGTATAGACATCCGACATTCTTTGTTCTTTGCTGTGGCAGAGGATTGGGCAGAGAATGGTGCTTCATGGCTGATCCAGAAAAAAGCAGATCAGCTGGAAGTGCAGAGAATTCCATATGCCTTTGAAATCTGCGGAACGTATGAAAGCCTGAGCGGGAGAATAAAGGCATAAGAGACATTTATGTACACAAGTGCATGAAATGTATCAATAATGAAATACGTATTTATTCATATTTGCAAAGCGGCAGTATAATATAACTGTTGCTTTTTTACACAGGGAGGCATATATGACTTTTACAGTATTTGCAGATGGTACGGCAAATCTGCCGGGTAATCTTCTCGAAGGAATCCATCTATTGCCAAGTGAATATACGATCAACGGGACACCGGTGACCTATCTGGGTGATATCGAACAATTTGATGTACATGAATACTATGAACTGCTGCGCAATGGTGCAAGTGCAAAGACCAGTCTTCTCAATACCGGACTGTTTCTGACATCATTTGAACCGGAACTGAAAGAAGGGCATGATGTCATTTATATTGCAATGAGCTCCGGGATCAGCGGGACATATAATGCGGCAGTCACAGCAGCACAGCAGCTGAAAGAAAGCTATCCGGACCGTATTGTGCATATCGTGGATTCGCATGGATGCGGATTTGGAAATGGCATGCTGGCGATCAAAGCGGCACAGCTGAGCAAAGAGGGAATCCCTGCATCTGATGCATCGGTTATTCTTGATGATCTGGTGGAACACTGCTGTCAGTATTTTACCGTAGATGATCTGAATTTCCTGAAGAAGACAGGACGTCTGAGCGGGGCAGCAGCACTGATCGGAACAACACTGAATATAAAGCCGATCCTCTATGGGGACAGCACCGGACATATCGTATCGTGTGCCATCTGCCATGGACGCAAGAAAGCGATAAAGACACTGGTATCCAAATACAGTGAAAAGCATGTGGAGCAGGATGGTGCACAGATATTTATCTCACATGGGGACTGTCTGGAAGATGCCATGCAGTTAAAAGAGATGATACTGGAAGTGACACCGTCTGCAGATGTTGTCATCTGTCCGCATGAACCATTCTCCGGCGCACATGTGGGACCGGGCATGCTGGGTCTGTTCTTTTACGGAAAAGAGCGTTAGGAAATAAAGGCGGCAAAGAAGACAAGGCAAGGAAACTGCGTATAATCATGTATGGAAAGAGCAGGTAGTATGATAGGTCTTGGTACATTGATCAACGCAGCAGCTGTCGTTGTCGGCGGACTCTGCGGATATGGAGTCAGTAAGATTTTTAATGAAGAACAGCAGAATGCGCTGACCACGGCATGTGGGATCAGTGTGATCTTTATAGCAATAGCCGGAGCAATGCAGGGAATGCTTGCCATTGACGGTGCACAGCTTGCTTCCGGCAAATCGATGCTGGTCGTGCTCTCTGTTGCACTTGGTACGGTGATTGGTGAACTGATTGGGATCGAAGGAGCATTTGAACGCTTTGGAGAATGGCTTAAAGTGAAAAGCGGAAACGGGCAGGACAGCCGTTTTGTACATGCGTTTGTGACAGCGTCACTGACCGTATGCATTGGTGCGATGGCAATCGTCGGCGCCATACAGGATGGCATCAGCGGGGATTATTCCACATTGGCAGTAAAAGCTGTACTGGACTTTATCATCATTGCCGTTATGACGTCTTCGCTTGGAAAGGGATGCATCTTTTCCGCTGTTCCGATCGTTTTGCTGGAAGGCGGTATTACGCTGCTTGCACGGGTGATCGCACCGGTGATGAGCGATGGTGCCGTCAGTAATCTTTCTCTTGTCGGTTCGGTACTGATCTTCTGTGTCGGTGTGAATCTGGTATGGGGAAAGAAAGTGCGTGTTGCAAATATGCTGCCGGCAGTCATACTTGCCGCTGCAGCAGCGTATCTGCCCTGGATGCTGTAGGAGGAAGAAATGTCCGGAACAATACCGATCCAAACAGAAAGACTGTTATTGCGCAGATACCGCATGGATGATGCAGAGATCCTGTATCGTAATCTGGGGCAGGATCCCTCGTCCTGCAAATACTCCGGATGGAATCCATATGCCGATCTGCAGATGGCAGAAAACAGTGTCAGAATGTTTATCGAGCAATATGATAAACCGCATTTCTACGGATGGATGATGGAGCATGACGGCAGCCCTGTCGGTACAATCGGTGCATACGACTATGATGCACAGAATCACTCCATTGAGATCGGCATGAGTGTCTTCTTATCCTGCCGTGGGCATGGATATGCTGCAGAGGCGGTTTCCGCAGTACTCAGATATCTGCTGGAAGAAGAAAACATCTCTGCAGTGACTGCATGGTGCGCAACAGAAAACACCGCTTCTTCCAAAGTGCTGGAAAAAGCCGGCATGCGAAAGACACATACGGAAATAAACGGTCTTACCGTTAATGACGAAACATATGATCGTGTATGGTACACCTGTACAAATTAAAATACACAGCGGACAGATGATGATGTTCGCTGTGTTTTTGAATACGGATCAAAAGGACCACGCTGGCATTTTGCGCTCAAGAAGGCAGAAGACATCATGAATGCATCCTGAAAAATGAAGTATACTGAAGGAAAGAGAGGATAAATATCATGAAGAGCAGATGGTATAAAAATGCAGTGGTTTACCAGGTCTATCCGTTCAGTTTCATGGACAGCAATAATGACGGCTGGGGTGATATTGAAGGCATCCTGTCAAAACTGGATTACATACAGGAACTTGGCGTCACTGCGATCTGGTTCTCACCATTGTATCCGTCCCCGGATTATGATTACGGCTATGATGTCAGTGACTACAAAGGCATCGATCCCAAATTCGGCACAATGGCTGACTTTGACCGGCTGCTGGAGGAATGCCATAGGCGGGGCATGAAAGTGATCATGGATATGGTCGTAAATCATACATCGATCGAACATCCATGGTTCAAATCAGCCCTATCTTCGCCAGATTCCCCATACCGGGATTACTACATCATCCGCAAGGGAAGAATGCAGAATGGAAAGCTGTGTCCGCCCAGCAATTGGGAATCTACATTCACCGGTTCTGCATGGGAGCGCATTGGTGACAGCGATGAATACTATCTGCATCTGTTCTGCAGGGAACAGGCAGATCTGAACTGGGAGAATCCCGCTGTCCGCAAAGAGATCACGGACATACTGCTGTTCTGGCTGGATAAAGGCGTAGACGGTTTCCGGTTTGATGTCTTCAATATGTTTTCCAAATGTTATCCCATTCAGGATGACAACCAGAAGGATACATTTCAGAAAGGTGCACAGTTCTATGTGGACGGACCGCGCATGCATGAGTTCCTGCAGCAGCTGAATACGGATGCACTGTCGCTGTACGATACATTTACAGTCGGTGAATCCTTCCATCCATCCAAAGAAAATGCACATGCCTACGTGCAGGAAGAAAACAACGAACTGGATTCGATCTTTGCGTTTGCACATCTGGATGCGGATAATATTGCCGGTAAGAAGTTCTTCTATAAGCCGTTTGATCTGATCCAGTTCAAAGAGGGCTTCTTTGGTCCGCAGAAGGACAATTACCATGGCGGATGGAATACGCTGGTGCTGGAAAACCATGATAATCCGCGCAGTGTGAACCGCTTCTCCATCCCGACGGACAAATACCGCTATGAAGCGGCGACAATGCTTGCGGCCGTCACATATATGGGATGGGGAACACCGTTTATCTATATGGGACAGGAGATCGGAATGACCAACTGTGCCTTTAAGAGCATGGATGAGATGAAAGATCCGGTCAGTCACTTCGTATATGATCTGATGTGCAGCTATGGCATGCCGGGACCGCTTGCATTCCGCTTTATCCGCTATGGCGCAAGAGATCATGCCCGTGTGCCGATGGCATGGGATGCTTCTGTTAACGGCGGCTTCAACACCGGTGCTGAGCCATGGCAGTGCGTGAATCCTGTATATACTGACATCAATGCGGAAAAGGACCTGCACAGTGAAAAATCCATCTACCGCTTCTATCAGAAGCTATTGAAGATACGCAAAAACAATGAGACAGCCATAATGGGAAATGTGGAAGAATACATGCATTCAAGCCGTTCCATTATTGCCTATACACGTACGTATCATACAGGACGTCTGTTTGTGATCGGCAACTTCAGCGCACATGGTGCTTCTGCACCATTACCGGCATGGATGAATGACTATCAGGTACTGCTGAACAATTATGATGAACTGAAGATCAGAAACGGGAAACTGCATCTGAAGCCTTACCAGGCAATCGTATTTGAATGGAAGGCTGCTCCGTTCAGAGAGAATACGTATGACGAATAAGGCAGCTGTATTTCGTCTGTTTGATCATGACGATGCCGAGGAAGTATCCGCATTGATCCGGCATACATTGCGTACTGCGAGCATTCGTGAATATTCATCGGAATACATCGAAGCATTGTGTCAGCGCATGCGTGCAGAAGACATGATCCAGCGGGCTGCACAGGGACATTTCCATGTTGCAGAGCAGGATGGAACGATCATTGCCTGCGGCGGGATTGCATATCACTGGGATGATCAGAAGACCAGCATCCTGCTGAATATATTTGTACATCCGAAACAGCAGAAAACCGGCATGGGAAAAGCCGTTGTAGAGAAGCTGGAAGAAGATGAGATCTATCGCAAAACAAACAAAACAGTACTGCATGCTTCGATCAGTGCAAGAACATTCTATGAGCGGCTTGGCTATACCGCTGTAACCGGGCAGATCGAAGAAGATGGTACCATCTTCATGGAAAAATTCCATGCGCAGTAGACTGCATCTGCCTGCTTCATATAGAGCAGTATTCAAACGACGGGATCGTACGGAATACCGGCAGATCAGCTGTTACGGAAGATAAGAATGCGTATGAAAAGAATTCTAAGCATATTTGCGGCAATGACATGTCTGTTATGCGCCTGTGCATCATCGAATGGTGCAGAAGAAGAACACGTGCTGATCGTTTACTTTTCCCGCACTGGCGAACAGGCAGGCGTCGGTACGATCGAAACAGGCAATACAGCCATCGTGGCGCAGGATATTGCGGCATTGACCGGCGGTGACATCTTTGAACTGGTGCCGGAAGAAGATAACTATCCGCTGACTTACGATGCATTGTATGAATATGCATGCCAAGAGAAAGAAGCACAGGCACGTCCTGCCTATAAAGGCAATGTGCCGGATCTGTCCGCATATACAACAGTGTGCATCGGTGCACCGGTGTGGCATGCAGACTGGCCGATGATCCTGTATACATTTTTTGAAGCAAATAAAGAGGGGCTTGCCGGAAAGCGTCTTGTGCCATTCTGTACGCATGCCGGATCGCGCTTGTCTGGGCTTGACAGCAAACTGGCAAAAGCATGTCCTGACTGCAGAGTGACCGAAGGACTTGCGATACTGGGAGAAGATGCGCAGAACAATCCCGAAGCAGTACAGGAAGCTGTTGCAAAATGGCTGAAAAAGCTTGGACTGCTGCAAAACAGATCACAGTAAAAAAAGATGACACGGGCAGATACGCAGGTGTTCTGGATCGGTGGAAGGTATTTACTTTACACCGATTTTGTTTTAGCATTTTATTAACAGAAAAAGGAGTAAATAGCATGAATATTTCACCATTGCAGAAAGAAAGACTCAAGTACGAGCCGAAGCTTCCGGGCATGCTCAGAAATGGTATTTCTGAGATCTGTGTCAAGGAAGGCGAAGAAACACAGAGTGTTGCGGATCAGGAAAAGATCAAAGCCCTGTTCCCGAACACATACGGAAAAAGAGAAATCACGTTTGAAAAAGGTGCAAACACTTCCGAAGCAAAGAAACAGGTCGTCGGCGTCATTCTTTCCGGCGGACAGGCTCCGGGCGGACACAACGTTGTATGCGGTCTGTATGATGCATTAAAGGCTACAGACAGTGAAAATGTTCTGTACGGCTTCAAGAATGGTCCGAGCGGACTGCTTGATGACGATTATCTGATCTTCGATGATGCATATATCGATCAGTTCCGCAACACAGGCGGCTTCGACATCATCGGTTCCGGACGTACAAAACTGGAAACAGAAGAACAGTTCGCTGTTGCGGCAGAAGTCTGCAAGAAGCACGGCATTACAGCAATTGTTATCATCGGCGGTGATGACTCCAATACAAACGCTGCTGTTCTGGCTGAATATTTCGCAGCTCACAAGACAGGCGTACAGGTCATCGGATGCCCGAAGACCATCGACGGCGACCTGAAGAACGAAGACATTGAATGCTCGTTCGGTTTCGATACAGCAACAAAGACATACAGTGAAGTCATCGGCAATATTGAAAGAGATGCCAACTCCGCTAAGAAGTACTGGCACTTCATCAAGGTCATGGGCCGTTCTGCTTCCCACGTTGCACTGGAATGTGCACTGGAAACACAGCCGAACATCTGCCTGATCTCTGAAGAAGTTGAAGCAAAGAAGATGTCCCTGTCGCAGATCGCTGACTACATCGCTGACTCTGTTGCAAAGCGTGCTGCCAATGGCATGAACTTCGGCGTTGCCATCATTCCGGAAGGCGTTGTTGAATTCGTTCCGGAATTCAAAGTCCTGATCCAGGAAATCAATGAACTGCTGGCTGGAAAGAAAGCAGATGAATTCAATGCATTAGCTACCTGGGAAGAGAAGTATGCATTCATTGAAAAGGGTCTGACAAAAGAATCCATGGCAGTATTTGCAATTCTGCCGCAGACCATTCAGCAGCAGCTGTTCCTGGAAAGAGACCCGCACGGAAACGTTCAGGTATCCCTGATCGAATCTGAAAAGCTGTTCTCTGCACTGGTTAAGGCTAAGCTGGATGAAAGAAAAGCAGCCGGCACTTACAAGGGCAAATTCAGCGCACTGCACCACTTCTTCGGCTATGAAGGAAGATGCGCATTCCCGTCCAACTTTGACGCAGACTACTGCTACTCCCTCGGCTATAATGCATTCATGCTGATCCAGTATGGTTATACAGGATATCTCTCCAAGGTATACAACCTGACAAAACCGGCTGAAGAATGGATCGCCGGCGGTATGCCGATCACGAAGATGATGAACATGGAAAGACGTCATGGCGAAGACAAGCCGGTTATCAAGAAAGCGCTTGTTGAACTGGACGGCAAACCGTTCAAATACTTCGAAGCACACAGAGATGCATGGGCTGTTGAAACAGCATATACATATCCAGGTGCGATCCAGTATTACGGACCGGCTTCTGTATGCGATATCACAACCCGCACACTGGCACTCGAAAAAGGCGAATAATGCAGTACACAGAGGATCCGGCGGATCCTCTGTTTTTTGAATTCAGAAAGAGGTATGCATGAAACAGTATTTCAGTGCCAGCCTGTGTGAAGAGGGGATTTTGGGCGGTGCGATCATTGCGGATGATATCGGCATCACATATCGGACAAACAAGATCACCATACCGGACAGACTGAAAAAGATCGAAATGCATTATGAAGATATTGCGGTCATGGTGCAGAAGTATGTACTGTGCTTTCCGGCCGTAACGATCACCCTGCGCAATGGCGAGATGCATACATTTATCGTATTCCGCCGCAGAACATTCTGTGAATTGCTGCACCGGATGTGCAGATTCTGATCAGATCCGCAGAAATATAATCTGCGGATTTTTTCGGCTTGTACGTTCAACTTTCTGCTGTGCGTGGTAAAATGCAGAAGGAAAGAGATCTGAAAGGAAATCATAATGAAAGAACAGAAGAACAGAATGGTCAATGACTTTGACCGCGCAAACTATGCGCCGTTCCAGGATCCCAATTACACGCCGGAAGATCCTGAAAAGGCAAAACTGGTTTTAAAGCTGGGCAATATGATCACCGACCGCTATCTGGTGAAATATACCCGTACTATGAATTATTCCGATCCGGAATACTGGATGCTCGATGAGCTGCTGACAAAAGAAGAAGTACGGGTAATGCTGTCGTTTGGAAAGACACGCATGAACAAGGATCTGGAAGAGATTGCCAAGCTCAATAACATGTCTGTGGAACATGCAAAAGATGTTCTTCAGCATCTGATGTGGATCGGTGTCGTAGAAACGAACCGTGACAATGATGACCGCCATCTGCAGTACAATGTACCGATCTTTGTACCGGGAAGCGCGGAATTTGCCATGATCAATACGGATCTGGTCAAAGAGCATCCGCGTCTGGCAACATTCTTCAATCTGATGACACAGATGCCGCTGGAAGGCATTACACCAATGGTTCCGGCGGGAGGTGCCGGCATTGGAATGCATGTTATTCCGGTGGAAAAGGCCATTGAAGCCAATAATGAGGCAGTACCGATCGAGAAACTGTCGCACTGGCTCAGAAAGTATGACAAATTCAGCATCGGTGTATGCACATGCCGCAGACAGCAGACGATGCGCGGAGAAAACTGCGGTGACATTGAAGGAAGATACTGCATCGGTGTTGGTGATCTTGCAGAATACATGGTATTGCGCGGTGTAGGCCATTACCGTACGTATGATGAAGTATTGGAAACACTGCGGCGGGCAGAGCGCCATGGCCATGTTCACCAGATCACCAATATTGACGGTGAAGATAAGATCGTGGGCATCTGCAACTGTTCACCGGGATCCTGCAATGCGCTGCGTCTTGCGGAATTGTACAATACGCCAAACATGGTGCGCTCGGCATACCGTGCCCATGTGGATCCGGAAAAGTGCGTTGCCTGCGGCAAGTGCGTAGAAGCCTGTCCGGTCGGTGCAGCGCGTCTTGGCCAGAAGCTGTGCACAAAGCAGGGACCGGTGCGCTATCCTCTGAGTGAACTGCCGGATGAGACGGCATGGAATGCAGATAAGTGGAATCCGAATTACCGGGAAGATATCAAGCGCAATTGCTACGATACCGGTACAGCACCATGCAAGACAGCATGTCCGGCACACTTAGCCGTACAGGGTTATGTCAAAATGGCAAAAGAAGGCAGATACCTGGATGCATTGAAACTGATCAAACAGGACAATCCATTCCCGGCTGTATGCGGTGCCATCTGCAACAGACGCTGTGAAGAAGCCTGTACAAGAGGTATGGTGGATGACCCGATCGCCATTGATGAGATCAAGAAGTTCATCGCTGCACAGGAACTGAAAGAAGAAATGCGCTATGTGCCGCTGTGTGAAAAGGATGAAGGCGGCATGTGGTCGGATGAATTCCGTATTGCTGTCATCGGTGCAGGTCCGGCCGGCATGAGTGCTGCGTTCTTCCTGCGTCAGCATGGCTATCCGGTAACCGTATTTGAAAAAGAAGAACGGCCGGGCGGCATGCTGGTATACGGCATTCCTTCCTTCCGTCTCGAGAAAGATGTCATCGATGCCGAGATCGAAGTACTGCGCAAAATGGGCGTGGAATTCCGCTGCGGCACAGAGATCGGCAAAGATATCACGATCCAGGATCTGCGCAAAGAGGGATATAAAGCCTTCTATGTGGCAATTGGCGCACAGGGCGGACGTCTTGCCGGCATACCGGGCGAAGAAGCAGAAGGCGTGGAAACAGGCGTAGACTTCCTGCGCCGTGTCAATGGTGATGAGACGGTAAAGATGCATGGTGATGTCGTCGTAGTCGGCGGCGGCAATGTAGCGATCGACGTGGCACGTACAGCAGCACGCTGCACAGATGGCAAAGTAACCATGCTGTGTCTGGAAAGTGAAAGCGAAATGCCGGCTGCGAAAGACGAAGTCGCAGAAGCAAAAGCAGAAGACATTACCATCTGCAATGGATGGGGTCCAAAAGAGATCCTGCGTGAAAACGGCAAAGTCACCGGCATCGTCTTTAAGAAGTGCACTCGTGTCTTCAATGAGGAGCACCGCTTCGCACCGGAATACGATGAGAATGATACGATCACACTGGCATGTGAGAATGTACTGATGTCGATCGGACAGAAGATCGAATGGGGCAGTCTGCTGGATGGGACTGCGGTAGAGACCAATCCTAACGGAACCGTCAAAGCCGATCCTGTAACACTGCAGACAGATGAAGCAGATATCTTCGTCGGCGGTGATGTATTTACCGGTCCGCGCTTTGCCATTGATGCGATCGCAGCAGGCAAGGCAGCACAGGACTCCATCAACCGCTTTGTCCATCCTGGCAATTCCCTGACAATTGGAAGAGATCTGCGTCATTTCATTGAACTGGACAAGGACAATATCGTCCTGCCGTCCTATGACACCAGTGCACGCCAGGTGCCCGGACACACGCTTTCGACCCCGGACAGCAAGTTCCGTGATCACCGTCTGCCGTTTACAGAAGAACAGGTGCGTAAGGAAGCAGGCAGATGCCTGAGCTGCGGACAGTCGGTCGTTGATCTCAACCGGTGCATCGGCTGCGGCATGTGCACGGTGCGCTGTGAGTTTGATGCCATCCATCTGACCCGCGATATTCCGCAGGCATCCACCATGGTGAAAGCGGAGGACAAGATGAAGCTGATCGCACCGTATGCGGCACAGCGTGAGATCCGCATCGTAAAGAAAAAACTGACAGGGAAGTAATAATTGTTGCAATCCTGTCACATTAATGGTAGTATTCACAACAAGATAGAGGCGCGGAAACGACAAGCATCCGGCTAGCCGGCAGGCAGTGATCCGGAAGTGAAGCAATTCCGCCGAACTGTATGACAGGGCACTGTCATATGGTGGTCTTGCGGAGAACATCCGTCGGACTGTCTACGTTCGTAGGAGTGCTATCAGATGGTGCAGAGTAATGCCAGCGGATAGCCGCCGGCATTTTTTCTTGGAGGTGGAGAATGACAAAGATCGCACATACAGAGGCAAAACAGCTGGCACAGCAGTATGGAACACCGTTATTTGTATACGATGAAAAGATGCTGTGTGCGAAGATGGATGACTTTACAAAATACTTTCAAAGCGATGCCATAGAGACCGGCGTCATCTATGCATCCAAGGCATTCTGCTGCAAAGCCATGGTGCAGCTGGCTGCACAGCACGGACTGTACCTGGATGTCGTATCCGGAGGGGAACTGTATACGGCTCTGAAGGCCGGTTTTGACCCTGAACGGATCTTCTTCCATGGCAACAATAAAACGCCGCAGGAGCTCTCTATGGCGCTTAAAAACCATGTTGGTACGATCGTCGTTGACAACCGGAGAGAAGCACTGCGATTAAAAGAGCTGCTTGCGGACAGCGATACAAGCGTGCATGTGCTGCTGCGGATCAATCCCGGCATTGAAGCACATACGCACAAGTACATCGTCACCGCCCATGTTGACAGCAAATTCGGCATTGCTCTGGTGCAGGAAGACGAAGTAATCGAAACGATCCGGATCCTGCAGGAAACCAACGGCATCATCTTTGACGGACTGCATGTGCATATTGGTTCTCAGATCTTTGCCCAGGATGCATTTACCGATACAGTGAAAAAAGTATTCGGCTTTGCAAAGCATCTGCAGGATGCATATCAGATCGATGTGCATACTGTGGATCTTGGCGGCGGATTTGCAGCACGCTATACCGATGAGGATGCTCCGATCCCGGTAAAAGATGTCTGCCAGGCAATCCTGAATGCATGCACAGAAGCCAATGCATCATTATCTGCACCCGTCCGGCGCGTCATGATCGAACCCGGCCGCAGCATCGTCGGTGAAGCCGGCTATACGCTGTATACCGTCGGATCCTTGAAAAAGACACCGAACCGGCACTATATCTTTGTGGACGGGGGAATGAGCGACAACATCCGTCCGGCACTGTACCAGGCCAAATACGATGCTGTGCTGGATGGCAAGGAAGATGCACCGGCAGCTGATACGTACACCATTGCCGGCAAATGCTGCGAATCCGGAGACATCATCATTGATGCCATTGCACTTCCCGAAGCAGAAGAAAATGATCTTCTGATCGTGAAAACGACCGGTGCCTATGGATATTCCATGGCCAGCCATTACAACCGCATGCTGATGCCTGCTGTTGTCTTTGCAAAAGACGGAGACAGCAGACTTGTCATACGCAGGGAAACATACGACGATCTGATCGCACTGGAGGTATAAGTTATGATCAAAGGTTCAATCGTTGCACTTATCACACCGTTCCATGAGGACGGCAGCGTCAATTTTGAAAAACTCGGCGAACTGCTGGAATGGCACATCGCTTCCGGCACGGACGGCATTCTTGTGCTTGGCACGACCGGTGAAAGCACGACCATGTCCCATGAAGAAGATGAAGCAGTCGTTGCCTATACACTGCAGAAAGTCAATCACCGGGTACCGGTCATTGCCGGCTCCGGTTCCAATGACACGCGCACGATGCTGGAAAAGAGCAAACGCTATGCAGAACTCGGTGCGGATGCACTGCTTGTGATCACACCGTATTACAACAAGGCAAATGAAGAGGGAATGATCCGCCATTTTACGACCGTGGCAGATCAGGTCAGCATCCCGCTGATCCTCTACAATGTCCCGGGACGCACCGGCTGTTCCCTCAGTGTAAGTGCTGTGGAACGCCTCAGCAAACATCCCAATATCTGCGGCATCAAGGAAGCCAGCGGAAACATCTCGTACGCTGTCAGCATCTCACGCTTTGTGAATGATGATTTCGCACTGTACTCCGGCAATGACGACATGATCGTACCGATCCTGTCCCTGGGCGGAAGCGGCGTCATCAGCGTACTGGCCAATACCAATCCAAAAGAGACGCATGACCTGGTACAGGCATGGTTTGACGGTGATCAGGCAAAATCACTGCATCTGCAGCAGGAATACCTCGATTACATCCATGCGCTGTTCTGTGAGGTGAATCCGATCCCGGTCAAAGAAGCACTCAATCTGATGGGAAAAGAAGTCGGCGGCTATCGTCTGCCTCTGTATCCCATGGCAGATGCCAATAAAGAAAAACTGATCAATGAAATGAAGAAAGCAGGTTTGTTATGAATATACTGATTGGCGGAAAAGGAAAAATGGGACGGCTCATCCGTCAGACCGCAGAAAACAGAGGACATACTGTTCTCGCCAATGCGGATGCACTCAATCTTTCAGTCATTAAAATGGAAAAAAAGGCGAACATGATCATTGATTTCAGCCATCCGGACAACCTGTCCTGGATTATTCCGTATGCAATGGAAAACAATGCCAGCGTCGTCTATGGAACGACTGGTCTTACTGCCGAGCAGGAAGAGCAGCTACGCATGCTGTCGCAGCATGTACCGGTATTCCGCAGTGCCAACTTCTCCTATGGCGTTGCCGTGCTGCAGAAGCTTCTGGAAGAAGCAGTGCCGTTACTTGCAGATACATTTGATATGGAACTGGTGGAAACACACCACAACCAGAAAGCCGATGCACCAAGCGGGACGGCAAAAGCATTGCTTGCTATTATGGATCAGGACAATTCCTATGAAAAGGTATATGGCAGAGAAGGGATCACCGGTGCACGGAAAAAAGAGATCGGCGTCCACTCACTGCGGGGAGGAACAGAAGCAGGCGAACACAGCGTGCATTTCTTCGGCAGCAGTGAAAGCATCACCATTACCCATCACGCCTCCGACCGGCAGATCTTCGCGGACGGAGCATTGCGTGCAGCAGAATTCCTGCAGAGGCAGAAACCGGGCATGTACAGCATGCAGGATCTCATGAAAGGATGATGAATCAGATGAAAACAAGAATTGGTATCTACGGTTACGGCAATCTCGGACGCGGTGTAGAAGCAGCGATCTGCCATACATCGGATATGGAACTGGCGGCAGTATTTACTCGTCGTGATCCATCTTCTGTAGCAATTCAGTCACCCGGTGTGCCGATCGTTATGACATCCGAACTGCTCAACTGGAAAGACAGGATCGATGTATTGATCCTGTGCGGCGGCAGTGCCACCGATCTGCCGGGACAGACACCGGCATGTGTCAAAGACTTCAATGTCATTGACAGCTTTGATACCCATGCACGGATCCCAGAGCATTTCGCCAATGTCGATACAATGGCAAAAGTCGGAAAGCACGTCGGCATCATCTCTGTCGGATGGGATCCGGGTCTGTTCTCACTGGCACGTGTCTACAGCAATGCCGTTCTGCCGACCGGCAAAGATTATACCTTCTGGGGCAAGGGACTTTCCCAGGGACATTCCGATGCTGTACGGCGCATTATCGGCGTTAAGGATGCACGTCAGTATACCATCCCGGTCGAAAGTGCACTGGCATCTGTACGCAATGGCGAACAGCCGGAACTGACGACGCGGCAGAAACATACCCGCGAAGTCTTCGTTGTCGCAGAAGAAGGCGCAGACAAGAACCTGATCGAACAGGAGATCAAGACAATGCCCAACTATTTCGATGAATATGATACTACGGTACATTTCATCTCTGAGGAGGAACTCGCAAGAGATCATGCCGGAATGGGTCATGGGGGCTTTGTATTCCGCAGCGGAACGACCGGCATGAAGAATGAGATGCATCATATCATCGAACTGAATCTGAAACTCGATTCCAATCCGCAGTTTACTTCCAGCGTATTAGTCGCATATGCAAGAGCCGCAAAGCGCCTGTATGATGAAGGACGCTGCGGTGCATACACGGTACTCGATATTCCGCCGGCATATCTGTGCGAACAAAGCGGAGACGAGCTGCGCGCACATCTTCTCTGATGCTCTGACAGGACAGCAGTCCTGTCTTTTTCTTTCAATGGGTCGTATAATTCTGCTGTAACATGGAGGAAGTATGATACCTGTTTTTTTAGAAACTATACTGAATACTGCCAGTGTAAGCGGCTGTGAAGAGACAAACCAGAAACTGGCACTGGAATACCTCAGGGATATCGCAGAAGAACAGAAATGCGATGCCGTCGGCAATGCCTATTCTCTGATCCATAGGGATGCGACGTGCTCGGTCATGCTGAGTGCGCATATGGATGAGATCGGTTTCCGCATCGTGCAGATCATGGACGACGGCATGCTGAAAGTGCAGGAAGCAGGCGGCGTCTATCCGGCACTGTATGCCGGTGCACCCATGCAGATCATCCATGAAACAGAGGATGGCATCGTATGTGTTCCTGCCTGCTGCACATTCAGCGATGAGCTGTTAAAAAACAGTGATGTCAAAGACAGAGATCTGGTACTGGACATCGGTGCATCCAGCAAAGAAGAAGCAGAAACAATCGTATCCATCGGTGATCCGGTCTGCGCGGATACCCATGCACGCGAACTGCTCAACGGACGCATCACATCGCGGGCACTGGATGATAAAGCAGGCGTGTATGTGATTCTCGAAGCGGCGAGAAGAGCCGTTGAAAAAGGTGCATCCTGCGGCATCATAGCCCATACATCCGTCGGTGAAGAAACGTCCGGACGCGGGGCATGGTTTGCCGGCACACGCATGAAGCCTTCCTGCTGTATTGCCGTTGATGTCACATGGGCAAACGACTGCCCGGGCGGTGATCCGGCGAAAAACGGGGATGTCCGCCTGGGAAAGGGACCGGTATTGTGCATGTCGGGCATGGTGAATAAGAAGATGAATGCACTGTTAAAAAAGACTGCTGCAGAATGCGGCATACCTGTGCAGTATGAAACAGCAGGAGGAAGAACCTATACAGACGGTGATATCCTCACAATGACAGGCAGCGGCATACCCATGGCACTGGTATCCATTCCGCTGCGCTACATGCACAGCAGCGTCGAAGCCGCTGATCTGAAAGATATTGAACAGTGTATTGAACTGATTGCAGAATTCCTGCTGCGGATCGATGAAACGTTCCGCTATGAACCACTGGAGGTATAACTGATATGTATTATGTAGAAGATGGAACAAAACGGTGCGGACTGTATACATGCAAAGAGTGCGGTATGCGCTTCCTGGATGTAAAGATCGCACCGCGCATCTCCTGCCCGTACTGCGGCGAGGAAGCATTTGACATGGAGATCGGACCGGATGATGAAATGCCGGAACCGACAGAAAACGCGATCCTGGAAGAAGTCATCGAAGGGGAAGAAAACGTAGAGCGCTACGACGCACTGTTATCGCTGGCTATTACCGGCGGCAATTACGACTGGATCTGATCGAAAGCACGTCTGTAAAGACGTGCTTTTTCATGCGTATGCATGCAGTTTCTGTATTTTCAGAACGCATCGAAAATGAATTCATATACAATAGACGTAAGAGGATAGGAATATGAAAGTAATTCTGGAACATTTAACCAAACGCTACCCCAACCACACCAAGGGAGGGGCTGATGTCATTGCTGTAAATGATTTCAACTTTGAAATTCCGGATGGCAAGCTGATCGGGCTTCTGGGACCATCCGGCTGCGGCAAGAGTACGACATTGAATCTGATCAGCGGACTGGAAACACCGACCGAAGGAAAGATCTGGTTCGGAGAGGATGATGTAACACACCTGCCGCCGGAGCACCGCGGTGTCGGACTGGTATTCCAAAGCTATGCCCTGTATCCGCATATGACCGTCCGTCAGAACATTATGTTCCCGCTGCAGAATCTCAAAGGCAAGGATAAGCTGAGCAAAGAAGAGATGAATGCAAAGGTGGAAGAAGCTGCGAAGCTCGTACAGATCGATGCACTGATGGAGCGCAAGCCGGGACAGATGTCCGGCGGTCAGCAGCAGCGTGTTGCCATTGCCCGTGCACTGGTCAAGCGCCCGCGCATCCTTCTGCTGGATGAACCTCTGTCCAATCTGGACGCAAGACTGCGTCTGCAGACACGCGAAGAGATCCGCCGCATTCAGATGGAGACCGGAATCACGACAGTCTTCGTTACCCATGACCAGGAAGAAGCCATGAGCATCTCGGATGAGATCGTTGTTATGGAAAAGGGCATTCTGCAGCAGATCGGTGCACCGCAGAACGTCTATGATGAGCCATACAACCTGTTTGTGGCAAAGTTCCTCGGCACACCGGCAATCAACGTCTTCGAAGGCGAAGTGAAAAACGGCAGACTGTGGATCGGCGACGAAAATGTACTGGATGTTTCTGGCGTGGAGGACCAGCCTGTCAGCGTCGGCATCCGTCCGGAAGGTTTTGAATTAAGTGAGAACGGACCGTTCCATACCAATCTGGTACAGGTGGAAGTCATGGGACGTGATACCAGTGTTGTTTCGACGCATCCATGCTGTGTATCCGGTTCGATCCGCTCTATCATCGCTGCGGAAAACACTGTCATCCCTGTCGACGGCAAAGTCGGCTTTGCTCTCAAGCCTTCCAAAGTGCATATTTTCAGCAAAAAGGATACACTGCGCATTCCGTATCCGGAACAGCAGAGGAAAGGCTTATGAGAAAACTGCGTCCCTGGCTGTATCTTCTGCCGGCGATCGCATTTCTCGGCGTATTCATGGTCTATCCGCTGATCGACGTTATGATCTATTCCGTGGAAGAGGGATATAATTCTGCTTCCCAGACATACTTCGGCGTAGGCCTGTATAATTTCCGCTATGTGCTGAGAGATCCGTATTTCATTCAGGCACTGAAGAATACATTTATACTCGTTATCATCACGGTACCGCTTTCTACCGGCATCGGCCTGCTGATCGCGGTCGCACTGAATTCCATCCAGAAACTGAAAGATCTGTTTCAGACGATCTTCTTTCTGCCGTATGTGACAAATACACTGGCAGTCGGTCTTGTCTTCATGATCCTGTTCAAGAAGACAGCCTATTCGGACGGTCTGATCAATGTGCTGATCCAGGCATTCGGCGGAAACGGAGTGGACTTCATCGACGGACCGTACTGGGCCAAGATGTTTGTACTATGCTTCTATACGGTCTGGGTCGTCCTGCCGTTTAAGATCCTCATTCTGACCAGCGCACTGGCTTCCGTGAATCCGGACTATTACAAAGCGGCCAAGATTGACGGCACATCCCGCTGGCGCACGTTCTACAAGATCACGCTGCCGATGATCTCACCGATGATCTTCTATCTGATCATTACCGGCTTCATCGGTGCATTCAAGGCTTATTCCGATGCCGTCGCACTGTTTGGCACAGACCTGAACGCAGCCGGCATGAATACGATCGTCGGCTATGTATATGACATGCTGTACGGTAACGGCGGCGGCTATCCGTCCTATGCATCGGCGGCTGCACTCATCCTGTTTGCGATCGTTATGACGATCACGTGCATCAACCTGCTGCTGTCGCGGCAGAATGATGCCTAGAAAGGGGACATATGACAACCAACGGCTACGATATCATTGAGAAAAAATCGAAGCGCAGTGAGAAGACTCGCAAGATCATTACCTATATCGGACTGGTCTTCTGGGCATTCATCGTCCTGTTCCCGTTTTACTGGATGATCCTGACATCGGTAAAAACATACAGTTCCTACAACTCGGAATATATCCCAAAGTTCTTCACATTATCACCGACGATCCAGAACTATATCGATGCATTCACGGCAGTACCGCTGTCGCGCTACTTCCTGAATACACTATTCTTCGCCATCGTGACAACAGCTGCCATGCTGATCGTGATCATTCTTTCGGCATTCGCATTTGCAAGACTGGAATTCAAGGGAAGAAACCTGCTGTTCTCGTTCTTCCTGTCATTGATGATGATCCCGAATGAACTGGTGATCATTACCAATTTCGTGACGATCACCAATCTCGGACTGCGCAATACATTTACCGGCCTGATCCTGCCTTCGATCACATCTGTCTTCTACATCTATCTGCTGAAGGAAAACTTTGAACAGATACCGGAAGAACTGTATAAGGCAGCCAAGGTCGATGGAACCTCGGATTTCAAATATCTGATGAAGGTGATGATCCCGATCTGTCAGCCGACGATCGTAACGATCACCATCCTGAAGGTCATTGAATGCTGGAACTCCTATGTATGGCCGCGTCTGATCACCGACAACGAAGCCTATTTCCTGGTTTCCAACGGTATCCAGGCGATCCGTGAAAACGGCTTTGGCCGTGAAAATATACCGGCGATGATGGCAGCTGTCGTTGTCATCTCCGTACCGCTTGTCATTCTGTTTCTGATCTTCCATAAGAAGATCATGGCAGGTGTCTCCCGGGGAGGTACGAAGGGATGAGAAAGCTGCTGAAATCACTGCTGTGCATTGGTGTGCTGCTTGGCACCGGGGGAATGCTTGCGGGCTGTCATGGTTCGCAGGGAATGGCCGACTTCACTGTACCGGAAGAACTGGATTCATCCCGTACATTCCAGCTGACATTCTGGGCTAAAAACGATACCAACAAGACACAGACCAAGATCTATGAGAAAGCGATCGCTGACTTCGAAGCACTGTATCCGAATATCGATGTCACGATTCGCCTGTATACGGACTATGGCAAGATCTACAACGATGTCATTACCAATATTGCGACCAATACGACACCGAATGTATGCATTACCTATCCGGACCATATTGCGACCTATCTGACCGGCGCGAATACGGTCGTGCCGTTAGAAGGACTGTTTGCGGATGAAAAGTACGGACTGGGCGGCAGTGAAGTGAAATTTGACGCACCCAGCCAGCAGGAGATCGCACCCCAGTTCCTGAATGAATGCGCCTTTGCGGAACACTACTATGCTATTCCGTTCATGCGCTCCACCGAGGCCTGCTACATCAACAAGACCTATGTGGAACAGCTGGGCTTTACGGTTCCGGATGTACTGACATGGGACTTCATGTTCGAAGTGGCAGAAGCAGCCATGGCAAAGAATGCGGACGGTACATTTGCGGTCAACGGACAGAAGGTCATGATCCCGATCATCTACAAGTCCACGGACAATATGATGATCCAGATGCTGAAGCAGAAAAATGCCGGCTATTCCGATGCTGAAGGCAATATCCTGATCTTCAACGATACGACGAAGGAGCTGCTGTTTGAGATTGCATCCCATGCAAAAACCGGTGCCTTCTCTACCTTCAAAATCTCATCCTATCCGGCGAACTTCCTCAATGCCGGCCAGTGCATCTTTGCAATCGATTCGACTGCCGGTGCCACATGGATGGGTTCCGATGCACCGCTGTCCGATATCGCGGAAGACAAGATCGTGCACTTTGAGACATCCGTTCGCCCGGTCCCGCAGTTTGACACAGAGCATCCGCAGATGATCTCCCAGGGTCCTTCCATCTGCATCTTCAATAAGAGGGATCCGCAGGAAGTACTGGCATCCTGGCTGTTTGCCCAGTATCTTCTGACAAACGATGTACAAATCGCATACTCGCAGACAGAAGGCTATGTACCGGTCACGCTCAAAGCACAGCAGACACCGGAATACCAGGACTATCTGAGCAAGAAGGGAAGCGATAATACCGATCATTACACGATAAAGATCCAGGCTTCGGAATTATTGCTGAATCATCTGGATGATACCTTTGTCACACCGGTATTCAATGGCTCTACCTCGCTGCGTGATGCGGCCGGTCAGATGATCGAAAATGTAACAAAGTCCGTACGCCGCAAAGAGACGGTCGATGATGCCTATATCGAAGAACTGTATGGTTCTGTGACATCTCTGTACCATCTGGATCAGATCCATTCTTCCTCTGGTTCTGCCGGGGAATTGGGCGAGCTGCCAACGGAATCACGTGTGCTTCTGATCACGCTTGTTGCTATATGGGTGTGCCTTGGAATCGGGTATGGCGTGCATCTGAAGCGCACAAAGAAGGTTTGATTCTTGCATGTACTGCAAGTATAATGAAATCAGTTTCTAAGGGAGAAAGAAAGAAATGAAAAAAGCAATTTATTCAGCACTTGCATTCACACTTCTGCTAGCCGGCTGCTCTGGCGGCGGTACAAAACCGGCTTCCTCTGCTGCACCGGCAGGCCCTGACACAGCCAAAGGCGAAGGTGTCATGACATATGCCGACTATATCGCAGCGGCTGATGAAGACGAAGTCACAGTAGAAGCATACGTACAGGCAAAGCAGAACTGGTGGGAAGATACCGCTACGATCTATGCACAGGATGCAGACGGCGGCTACTTCTTCTATGGCGTCAAGTGTTCGGAAGAAGACTATGCAAAACTGGTTGAAGGACAGAAGATTAAAGTAACAGGATTCAAGAGCACATGGTCCGGTGAAGTAGAAGTTGTTGACGGTTCATTTGAACTGGAAGAAGGCAACTGGGTCGCAGAAGCAAAAGATGTCACTGCTGCGCTTGGCACAGATGCACTGATCAATGATCAGAACCTGAAAGTTTCGTTCAAAGGCATGAAGGTTGAACCGAGCCAGAACAAAGACGGACAGGAAGTTGCCTGGACGTATAAATGGGATGACAGCGGCGAAGAAGGCGATGAC
Organism: Solobacterium sp.; assembly: GCA_017539385.1. Classification (GTDB taxonomy): domain Bacteria; phylum Bacillota_I; class Bacilli_A; order Erysipelotrichales; family Erysipelotrichaceae; genus Bulleidia. The sequence continues at coordinate 41,874 of JAFYHC010000089.1, forward strand.
CTCTACTTCAACGTTTCCAGCAATGGCAAGACATATTCTTTCACAGTTGAATCCTATCTGTGCGATCAGAACTCCGATGTCTATAAGGCAGTGAAGGAACTCAAGGTCGGTGATGTCATCGACATGGAAGGATTCCTGTACTGGTACGAAGGACCGAACCCGCACATCACATCCGTAAAAGCGGCAAACTGACCGCAATCCAGCATCGCTCGACAGCGATGCTTTTTTTAGGCTATAATCATTGCATGAATCAGAAGCGGGAAACGATACGGAGAAGGGTATTTGACATTATACAGATCGGAAACCGGTCCGATCTTGCCAGCCGCAGTTTTGATATTTTTATCGTGATCACGATATTGCTGAATATCATCGTGACCTTTCTGCAGACTTTTAAAACATTGGCGCCTCTGCATCCGGCATTTGATGCGATCGAAACTGTTACGATTCTGATTTTCTGCGTGGAATACGCATTGCGCATCTGGACATCCCGGTATCTGTTTCCGGGTGAATCACCATGGACGTGCGTACGCAAGTTCCTTTTGTCTTATGTCGGCATTATCGACCTTCTGACGATCCTGCCGTTTTTCTTTCTCTCCGGCTTTGTGGCATTCCGCATGTTCCGGGTGGTGCGTATCTTTCATCTGTTCCGCATCAATGCCAACTATGACTCATTCAATGTCATCAAGTCCGTTATCTATGAAAAACGCAACCAGCTGGCATCGTCCGTGTTTATTATCTTTGTGCTGATATTAGCGGCTTCAATGTGCATGTACAGTGCGGAAAATGAAGCACAGCCGGAATACTTTCAGAACGCATTTTCCGGCATATGGTGGAGCGTATCGGCATTGCTGACAGTCGGCTATGGTGATATTTATCCCATCACGACACTGGGAAGAATCCTGGCGATTATCATATCTTTCCTGGGTGTGGGTGTTGTCGCAATACCGACCGGCATCATATCGGCCGGATTTGTGGAACAGTATTCCAAAGCTGCCAATTCCACGGTATCACTGGAAATGGGTACGTCGTCCGTTGTTGTCGATATAGACAGCAGCTGGATCGGACACAGTGTGGAAGAAATCAGAGAAGGATTTCACTGCATCATCATTCTCATACAGAGAGGGGATGCAGTATTCATGCCCTCAGAATCATACCGCGTTGCATTAAAAGACGCGCTGATCGTCTATCATGAAAAGGAGAACTAACTATGGGTATTGCAGTATTCGGCTGTGTATTTGTTGATATCAAGGGATATCCGCTTGCACCATATATACCGCAGGGACGCAATGTCGGACGGGTATACCAGGTCCATGGCGGTGTATGCCGCAATGTGGCGGAAGATATTGCCAATCTGGATCTGCGTCCGTCCTTTATCAGTGTGGTGGATCATACCGGTACCAGTACCGATGTGATCCGGCATCTGAAGCGGCACAATTGCGAAACACGGTATATCCGGCGTGCACCTGACAGCATCGGTACATGGCTGGCTGTGTTTGACAATAACGGTGATGTGGTTGCCTCGATCTCCAAGCGGCCGGAAATCAGCCTCATCCACCGCACCCTGGATGAACACGGGGATGAGATCTTCCGCGAAGCCGACAGCATTATCGTGGAGATCGATATGGACGAAGCACTGCTGGATCGTATTTTTGCCCTGGCAGAGAAGTATGAAAAGAAGATATATGCTGTTGTATCCAATATGTCGATCGCACTGGAAAGACGGCGTCTATTGCGCAAGACCGGCTGTATCGTATGCAATCTGCAGGAAGCAGAACAGCTGTTCTCACAGGAATTCGCTGATGTGACAGAAGAGCAGCTGACAGCCATCCTGCAGAATAAGATCCAGCAGGCACGCATTCCATCCATGGTCATTACCCTGGGAGAGCGCGGTGCGGTCTATGCATCAAAAGAAGAGGCAGGATGGTGTCCTGCCCAGAATGTCGATGTCATTGATACGACCGGTGCAGGTGACTCCTTCTTTGCCGGTGTAGCAGTGGGTCTGACATATGGTAAATCCCTCCAGGACGCATGCCGGATCGGCACACGGCTGGCATCCAGCGTCATCAGCACAAAAGAAAATGTATGTCCGCATTTCCTGCCGGAAGAGTTCGGACTGAAGGCATTATGAAGCGCAGGATAAGAAGTTTTATTATCCTGCTGTGCACGCTGTTATTGATTCCGGTGCTTCCGGTCTATGCCGGTGTGTACTGGGGTGAGCGTGTAAAGATCACGGAAGACGATACGGTACTGGATACGATCACGGTAAACGGCGTTACAGTGGAAGCCCTGTATTCGCCCATCTCCGTCATGACACAGGAAGTCTATGACAACAGTGAATACAGCTGTTCTGCTTTTGCAAAGCGTTTCTACAGAGATGTCTATGGCGTTGAACTGGCGATCGGAAATACCAATTCGGATGCACCTGTTGCCTATAACGGAGGAACGTTTGTCGAAACAAGTCAGCCTGTGATCGGGGACCTTGTCACAAAGAAGACCGGCGGCTCCCACTATGCCATCGTCAAAGAAGTCAATGGGGATACCGCTGTCCTGATCGAGCAGAATCTCTGGAGCGACCGCACCAATGATATTGCCTTAAAAGGCAGAGCGTTATCCGGAGAAACGAATTATACGTACTGGCATTATCATCCGGAAGATAATACCGAAGAAATCGAAGCGTTTGTTACACGGCTGTATCAGCTGTGTCTTGGCAGAAACCCGGACGCCGGCGGATTTGCCACTTGGACAGCGAAGCTGAAAGAGCGCAGAATCAGTGCGGCAGAAGCCGTACGCGGCTTCTTTCTGAGCCCGGAAATGACAAATCTTGGCTTATCGGAAGAAGACTTTGTGGAACGCTGCTACGAAGTGCTCATGGACCGCAGCAGTGATGCGGGCGGCAAAGCCGGCTGGGTGGAGAAGCTGAAAAACGGATTCTCAAAAGTCGGCATCCTGCGCGGCTTTGTACAGTCGGTCGAATTTACAAAGCTATGTGCTTCCTACAATATCAAACGCGGATCGCTGAATGCATACTGGCGTGATCAGAATGCCGGTGTCACATTCTTCGTGGTGCGCCTGTACCGGATGATATTAGACCGGGAATTTGATGCCAACGGTCTGAATGACTGGTGCAGAAAGATCCTGAACAAAGAATACACTGCCAAAACAGCTGCCATGCACGGCTTCTTCCACAGTCCGGAATTCCTGGCGAAAGAGATGCCGGATGAAGAATTTGTTCCGATACTGTACCGGACATTCCTGGACCGGGAGTACGATACAGGGGGACTGGCATACTGGCTCAAATATCTGAGTGAAGGAAACGAGCGGGATGCCTGCATTGCCGGTTTTGCGGACAGTGTGGAATTCCGCAGACTCATGACATCCTTCGGCATCAGTGGATAAGAAAAGAGAGCAGCTCACGGCTGCTCTTTTTGTGTTCCATCGGTAATGATCACATCCGATTCGGGTATTTCCAGTCCCCAGCGGTCCCAGCCATCCACAGCAGTCCGTGCAAACAGTTCGATCCGTGACTGCGCAGGAAACATGGCTTTGATGCGCTCATGGACTTCAGATGGCTTTTCACTGTGTGCGGTGCGGTGCACCTGCACCATCTGCCTTACATTGCGTGCGCCGCGGGGAGAAGGGAAGCGGCCTTTGCGGAATGCCAGTACGAATTCCGTCTGTGACAGCGTATAGCGTCCCGGATTATGCACCATCTTATCCCATACAAAGGCTACTGTCTTATAGGAGAATCCCCATGCTTCACCAAGCGCAATGGCATTGGCCATCTGCGGACCTGTCGTCCAGAGAAACAGGATGCTGTCATCGGCGCTGATCGATGCCACATCCAGTCCGCACAGATCCTTCAGACGCACTGTAGGATACTGAAACGAAGCAGAAGAGAGGAAGATCTTCTTCTCAAAATTCGTATTTTCTTCTTTGATGACGGAACGGTCATACTGCATCTTTCCGCCGTAATCCCATGGCGGATCTGCCAGGATCACATCATACTTCTGATCCGGCAAAGGCGGAAAAAACTCCTTGAGGGGATTGATCTTGGTGCGTTTCTTCTGGTCTTTGCTGTACAGTGAATAGGCGGTAATATCCGGTTTTTTCTGCGTCATACTATTACTCTAGCAAATACAAAACAGAAAATCCAATTTCATTCCTGTAACCGCTTACTTTTTTTGCTGAAACCTCTTTACAATTGCCTATGCCGTGCTATTCTATGGTTAAACATAAGCAATGTTTTATGAAAGGAAAATCTATATGAAAGGTCTTGAAGCAAAAACCATTTTTATGGTTGAGTACGAGACCGATACTTCTGTGGTTCGTGAGTATATGACTGACGCGGACTATGACAGGCTTTTAAGCGACGAGCGTGACGGAAAAATCCGTATTATGAATCACCGGAATATCGATTTTGTCCTCAGGGAAGAATAACACTTCCAAATGGCACAGCCTTTGCAGCTGTGCCTTTTTCTTGCGTAAAAAAAAACAGCCGTCTGTACGGCTGTCATTCATCCTCTCTGCGCAGTTTTCCCTGCAGGAAATGCTTGCGGCAAAGGGCAATATATTCATCGTTTGCACCGAGCATGATCTGGCTGCCGACCCGTACGATGCCGCGTTCATTGTAGCGGGCATTGCAGGTCGCTTTTTTTCCGCACCAGCATACGGTCTTGACTTCCCGGATCTCATCGCAGATCGCGATCAGACGTTCGCTTCCTTCAAACAGATTGTTCTGGAAGTCCGCCCGTAATCCGTAGCATAATACCGGTACATTGAGATCATCGACGATATGTGCCAGGAAATCGACCTGATCCTTTGTCGCAAACTGGATCTCATCCACAATGACTGCATCATATGTCTTCAGCTGCTCATCGCTCATTGCACATACATCGGTCAGAAGAACACACTCTTTTTCAAGGCCGATCCGGGAGCGGATCACATTTGCACCATCCCGTGTATCGATATTTGTTTTAGCCAGAAGGGCTTTCTGTCCCCGTTCTGAATAGTTATATTCCGCCATCAGCGCATTCGCTGTTTTGGAGCTTCCCATCGCTCCGTAATAAAAGTACAGTTTCGCCATAAATCCATTCACTCCGTATTCCTGCATATTGTATTACATTCTTGCACAATTCGGGTAATTTTTCATAGGTGACAGCAGAAATGAGTGTTAAGATATATTTAAAGGTAAAAACAGGAGGATCCTATAATATGTTAAGAATCGGAATGCTGACAAGCGGCGGCGACTGCCAGGCGCTCAATGCAGCAATGCGCGGCGTATACAAGGCCGTTACGAACAATTCCAAGGAACCGGTCGAGTTCTATGGCTTTCTGGATGGCTATAAAGGTCTGATCAACAGCAACTTCAAGCTTCTGACCAGCCAGGATTTCAAAGGCCTGATGACAAAGGGCGGTACATTCCTCGGCACAAGCCGCACACCGTTCAAGCTGATCGATGAACCGGATGAAAAAGGGCGCAACAAAGTCGAATGCATGAAGCAGACTTACTACAAACTGCAGCTGAACTGCCTTGTCATGCTGGGCGGTAACGGTTCAACAAAGACTGCCGGAAGACTTGCAGAAGAAGGCCTGAATGTCATCACACTGCCGAAGACCATTGATAATGACCTGTGGGGAACAGACATGACATTCGGTTTCCAGACTGCTGTAGAAGTCGCTACCCGTGCAATCGATGAAATTCATACGACTGCTTCTTCCCACAGCCGTGTATTCATTGTTGAGATCATGGGACACAAAGTCGGCTGGCTGCCTCTGAATGCAGGTATGGCAGGCGGTGCAGACGTGATCCTTCTGCCGGAGATCCCGTATGATATCGACAAAGTGGCACAGGCGATCCAGGAACGCAATGAGCGCGGTGACCGCTTCACCATCATTGCTGTTGCGGAAGGTGCAATTTCCAAGGAAGATGCTGCATTAACAAAGAAACAGTACAAGAAGAAACTGGCAAAGTCCCCGTATCCGTCCATCGCATACCAGGTCGCTGCTGAGATCTATGAAAAGACCGGTATGGAAGTACGTGTCACTGTTCCGGGACATACACAGCGCGGCGGTGCACCGTGTCCGTATGACAGAGTATTCGCAACACGTCTTGGTGCCGAAGCAGGAAGATATATTCTGAAGGGTGAATATGGCTTCATGGTTGGCTACCGGAACCGTGAAATGGTGAAAGTACCGCTGGAAGAAGTCGCAGGCAAACTGAAGACTGTTGATCCGGATGCGGACATCATCAAACAGGCAAAACTCGTCGGCATCTCATTCGGCGACTAAACACAAACAGTAAGCAGATCACATGATCTGCTTTTTTTTACGCATACAAAAAGGCGTACCGTGCGGTACGCCATCAGGTTATTTCTTGCGGTAGAGTTTTTTCTGGTGGTAGACCGGATCAAAGGTGACATTGACACCAAGACGGCGGAATACATCTGCGTCTTCCTTGGGCAGGACAACGGAAGAATGAGCTTCGGAGCCTTTGAGATTCGGCAGCTGCGCAATGGCTTTTGCGGTTGTCGGATTGCGCTGGGCAATGATTGCCAGTGCAATCAGTACCTCATCAGAATGCAGACGCGGGTTGCGGTTGCCCAGATGATTGATCTTCAGATCCTGGATCGGTTTGACATATTCCGGTTCGATCAGAAGGGTGTCCTTCGGAATGTTTCCGAGTGCTTTGAGTGCATTGATAATGACTGCTGCAGAAGGTCCGAACAGGGAAGACGTCTTGCCGGTCACGATACGGCCGTCTTCCAGCTGCAGTGCCATGGCCGCATCATCCGTTTCATGTGCTTTATTGGTTGCAGCAAGGGCAACGGTACGGTCAGAAGGCTGGATGTTGAGGGAGTGCATCAGGACATCGATCTTGTTCAATCCAAGCTCGGAAATACGCTCGGATTTCACATCGACCAGTGCCTGGTAATAACGGCGTATGATTTCTTCGCACGATGCTTCTTTGGCGGCTTCGTCATCCACGATGCAGTAGCCGACCATGTTGACGCCCATGTCTGTCGGTGACTTGTACGGGCACTGACCGGAGATCTTTTCCAGGATTCTCTTCAATACCGGGAAGATCTCAACGTCACGGTTATAATTGACAGCTGTTTTGCCATAGGCTTCCAGATGGAACGGATCGATCATGTTTACATCGTCCAGATCCGCCGTGGCTGCCTCATAGGCAAGGTTGACCGGATGATGCAGGGGAAGGTTCCAGACCGGGAATGTCTCAAACTTTGCATAACCGGAGCGGATGCCGTTTGCCTGATCATGATACAGCTGGGAAATGCAGGTAGCCATCTTGCCGGAACCGGGACCCGGTGCCGTGACGACGATCAGATTGCGCGTTGTTTTGATGTACTGGTTCTTTCCGAGGCCTTCCGAAGAGACGATGAAGTCAACGTCTGTCGGATACCCTTTGATGGGATAGTGCAGATAGCACTCAATGCCATGCCGGCGCAGCTGGGCACGGAAGGAGTCCGCAGAAGGCTGGTGGTTGTACTGGGTAATGACAACGCTGCCGACATAGAGGTCAAGACTGCGGAATGTATCGATCAGCCGGTATACTTCCTGGTCATAGCTGATGCCGAGATCGCCTCTGCTTTTGGTATGCTCAATATTATTCGCATTGATGCTGATAATCAGTTCGACCTGATCTTTCAGTTCTGTGAGAAGACGGATCTTATTGTTTGGTTCATACCCCGGCAGTACGCGGGCTGCGTGGAAATCTTCAAACATCTTACCGCCGAATTCGAGATACAGTTTTCCTTCGAACATATTAATACGTTCAATGATCTTGTCTCTTTGCAGCTGTAAGTATTTTTCCGAATCAAATGCCTGTTTTCTCATAGTCTTTTTCTCCCATTGGTACAGTATAACAAACAAATTCAAATTATCATTAAAAAAATAATGACCGGAACTACATTTATATAAATTATATTTGACACAATATAAATATGGAGGTACTATTTTTGCGTAAACAGGAGGAACCGAAAATGAGTATTTATGATTACACTGTCCCGTCCAGAAGCGGTGATGTCTCCATGGAAGAATATAAAGGAAAAGTATTGCTGATCGTTAATACAGCTACCGGATGCGGTTTTACTCCGCAGTATGAAGATATCGAAAACATCTATGAAGAATTCCATGACAAGGGTCTGGAAGTTATCGATGTACCGTGCAACCAGTTTGCCGGTCAGACACCGGGTACCGATGAGGAGATCCATGAATTCTGCACACTGCGTTACAAGACACAGTTCCCACAGATGAAGAAGAGCGATGTCAATGGTGAAACTGCACTGCCGCTGTTTACCTATCTGAAATCGCAGAAGGGTTTTGAAGGATTCGGAAAAGGTCCGAAGGCACTTGCCATGAGTGCAATGCTGAAGAAACTGGATAAAAACTATAAGACAAATACGGATATTAAATGGAACTTCACCAAATTCGTCGTTGACCGCGAAGGCAATGTTGTTGCCCGCTTTGAACCGACAGCGAAGATGGAAAGTGTCCGTGAGTGCGTTGCATCGCTGATCTGATCATACGGCCTTATATCACCTACATATAGTGTTATGGAAAGCGGTTTCATTTCCGCTTTCCGTTTTCTTTTTTGTGATATACTTGTTATTAGCACGGTGAAAAATGAAGTGATCCTGTGCTTGTGAAAGGGAGAGGCCGTATTATGCTGAAAGAAAAATCATGCGGAGCAGTTATCGTTAAAGAAGAAAATTCAAGATACTACACACTGATCATCCGACAGACACAAGGTCACTGGTGTTTCCCAAAGGGACATGTTGAAAATGATGAAACGGAGCACGATACTGCATACCGTGAAATTCGTGAAGAGACCGGTATTTCGGTACACTTTATAGATGGATTCCGGGAAACAACACATTACAGTCCATCCGAAGGTGTAGAGAAAAAAGTTGTATATTTCCTGGCACGTCCGGAAAGCGGTGAAGAGATCATGCAGCCGGAAGAGATCATTGATATGCGCTGGGTCAACCTGGTTGAAGCAGGTGCTTTGCTGACATATAAGAATGATGCGCAGTTGCTGCGGAAAGCGATCCGTTTCCTGCAGGAAAAGAATCCGTATTTTGAGGATAAGCATTAATGCGTTATGAGACTGGTTCCGCTCTTCTGCGGCATCCGGAATTCCCCCGTGAAAAGCTGAGCAGGCTGTTTGCACGGGAGGATCTGCAGCGGGAAGCGGTGATCATTGATGAAGGAATCGCTGTGGCGGTAAGCCGTTTTGCTGCAGCAGACAGTACGATCGATATGCAGATCGAATTCCTCCATGAAGACAGAAGCAATGCCATTCGCATTCTGGGATATCTTACCGAGCAGCTGATGCGCAGATATCAGCCGAAGCGGATCCGCGTGGAAAAGCCGGATTCCTTCCTGATCCATGTGCTGCAAAGCAACCGCTATTACCAGAAGGGCAGCTTCTACCAGCGCATTACGGAGCCATGGCGCACCATGGTGCCGGATTCCTGCTTTGATGATGAAGGCTATATTATTCATCAGGGACAGATGGAGAATCTGCCGTTTGGCTGGTTTTCCACCGATGCAAAGGGATGCGGCTGGATCGCCGGTTTCAATCTGATGAAGATGGCGGAACAGGAAGTCACAATGGAAGAGACAGCCCATGAGCTGGAAGAACGGGCGATCCTTGGACAGGTCATGGGACAGTCAGAGTTCTTCTTATGGGTATGGCTGCGTGACAGGGGACTGAAAGCTGCCATGAGTGCACCGTTTGATGCACATGCCATAAAGATGATGAAAGAAAGCAAATACGGCATCCTGCTGTATTCGCATAACCGCGGTGCACATTATTGTGCCTACCGGAACAGAAATGACGGTACGATGCAGTTCTACAATGCTGTATATGGCCGCAAGAACCATATTGCCACACCGGAAGACTTCCTGAAGACATATGCATTGTTTCCGTTTTCTTCCGTAATCTATCTCAAGTGATCCGCTGCAAAACGGATCTTTTTTTGTTTTCAGAAAATGCATGCTATTATTTGGGATATGAATACGACAGGAAAAATAGTACTGTCCATGACGATGCTCATTGGACAGATCGTGCATACTGAAACAGAATCTGCACAGGAATATATCATCAAAGACTTCAGCACCGATCAGCAGATAAATACATATGCTTCTTTTACAGATGCATATGGCGCATGGCAGAGTGAGAAGGAGCACTATGACAATCTTGGCATTGTTCAGGATGACAGGGTGCTATCGGCAGAGTATGGCATTGTATGGATCCCTTCGGGAGAAGGATGCACCTATAACCTGGTCTATGCAGCAGAAGACGGCAGCCAGGGCTATATCAATGGCTGCTATGGCAAAGATGCATGGTATACCGGGACATCCGCAGACGGAAGCACGGTTTCTTTTGTGATCAGCGGTGCAAAAGCCGTTGTGCCGTCCGAAAATGTAGAGATCGTACCACTGGATGATCTGAATGTCGTACCGACATCCTATGTCACGGAAGACGGCATGCTGTATCACCGGATCCGCACCAGTACAACAAGCGAACTGTTTTCTTCCATGATCCTGCTGGATAAAAGGCCGGAAGGACTGGACGAAGATCAGGTGTATTTCAGTGCGGACGGTCATCTGTTTTACAGCAGTGAGAAAGACCTGCTGGATGATCTGAGAGAAAATACTCAGTCAAGGGCAGTCAATTCCCAGCCATACTATAACTACTACCAGTATCTTTCCCATCGAAGCATTACATCGCTTTCACCGGCAATGATGCAGAAATGGCTGCAGGAGCATAATGGCATCTCTTTGCCGATGAACCGATATCTGGATACGGACGGGGACAGTGTATGCGATATTCTGAACCGTTCCCAGTATGCAGGCAGTGTGGATGCATTCTATCAATACCAGTATCAGTATGGCGCCAATGCAGTGCTGATGCTTGCACTCAGCTGCAATGAAAGTGCCCGCGGACGCAGTCTGTTAGCATATTCACGCAACAATCTCTTTGGGCATTCCGCTTATGATACATCAGTGGAAGAACATGCGTCACGTTATCTGAGTCCCTCGAATTCCATTTATTCCCATGCCCGCTATTATCTGTCACGAAGCTATTGCAATCCCTATTGGGAAAACTACCATGGTGCGTATTTTGGCAATAAGGCATCGGGCATGAATGTCTCCTATGCTTCTGATCCATACTGGGGTGAAAAAGCAGCCGCGTTCTGCGGATCCATTGCCCGTTCTGCAGACAATGCCGATGCGCATTCCCGTACGCTTGCTGTATGCAAGGACGGACCGGTGACCGTGTATCAGGATTCTGCCTGCACACAGGT
>JAFYHC010000009.1 GCA_017539385.1 Solobacterium sp.
TAGTGGTACCGGGTTAAGGTAAGATTAGTTCTGCCTTAACTGGGTATCAACTGTATCATTAGCCAGACGAAAGTCTTTGGCACCACAGGTGCCTTGGAAGCCCCGTCTATAGTGCAGCGCACTTAGGCGGGGAGGTTCACACGGAGCACATTACTGCATTTTCCTGGCTGTCTTATTTATAATAAAAGTAAAGAAATGACTGAAAATAATGACTGCTTCTGATACAGTTTTTTCCGGCTGATGTACAGCATATTTTCAGTTTCCATGATCATTGCGGAATAAGAATTAAGGAGGACAGCATGTTACAGGAAATTCAATTCCCATCATTCAACGAAAGAGACACGGTCTACGCGTGGCTCTATGTTCCTGCGTGCGCTCATAAGGGCGTTGTGCAGCTTGTACACGGATATGCGGAACATTCCCGCCGTTATCTTCATCTGATCGTTTCCCTCATGGAAGCAGGCTATATCGTCGCTGCGGATGACCATGTCGGACACGGCAAGACGGCAGCGGAAAACAACACCTGGGGTGACTGGGGAAGCAAAGGCTTTGAAACGATGATGGAGGATGAACACATCCTCAAAGAACTCGTACAGAAACAATTCCCGGATCTGCCGTATTTCATGTTTGGTCACAGCATGGGTTCCTTTATCGCCCGTCAATTCACCGCAAAGTACGGTGATGAACTGGCTGGTGCAGTGTATTGCGGAACGGCCGGTCCGAATGAGGCACTGAAAGCGGGTGTTGCTGCACTAGAAGGTCTGGTTGCAGCAGGAAAGGGTGATGAATTCGATCCGGCGCTTGGCGGTGCGCTTTTTGCCTCCATGACAGAGCGTTTTGACAATGTGAAATACGGCAATGAATGGGTGTGCGGTGATCCATATGTCCAGATGGACCATCTCCAGGATCCGTTCAATGCCATCACTAAGCCGACAAACAACCGTTCACTCCTGTATTTCCAGCAGATGATGCTTGATATCGGCAGTATGGAATGGGCAGAGAAAGTCCCGAAGGAACTGCCGCTCTATCTCATTGCCGGTGACCAGGATCCTGTAGGTGATTATGGAAAGGGTGTCTATACGGTTGCGGACTGGCTCTGGAAGACAGGACACAGACCGGTTACGAAACTGTATACAGGCTATCGTCATGAGATCCATAATTATCCGCAGATCAAGAACGAAGTAGCAGCAGGCATCATTGAATTCTTCGATGTACAGCTGAAAAAATAAGTACGGAACACATCTGAATCGATTAGAACATACGTAAGGGCAGGGATCACACGATCCCTGCCCTTTACCGGTTCTTTCGATTATCTAATCTCGATATCAAAATAGAATGTGAAACTGTCTCCTTCAAGGGAATAGTCTTCGACCTGTTCTGAGGGGACCTCTTCACCGTTAATGATCAGTGTTACCGGATCATTGAATATATAGCCCGGGCTGGCCTGTACTCTGCCGAATACTGTGTAGGATTTGCCTGCTTCAAATGTGACATCAGAGTAATACACAAGCGTATTGTATGTCTTCCAGTAAGCTTCCTTTCTTTCCACGCCGTTTTCAGAGACTTCAGCAATCGCATACCGATCACTTGCTGGAATGATCTCAGGAACAGGGGACTGATCAAGACCGGAAGGATCTTTGCATGTGATCCGTGTTCCGGCTTCGGGAATTGTTATTGTCAGTTCAACCGTTTCCAGAATCTCTCCCGTGCGTTCGTATTCACCTGCTTCTATGAATTCTTCTTTCATCATTGACCTCCTGTATTTGGTTCTTTGCTATTATTGTTACAATGTTTCTGTTTTACTGCAATATCCAAAGCAATTGTGCATGGAGCGGACAGTATTCTATTTCATTGCGGAATGGGGTAAGATAAAATTTGATTTTCAAACAGGAGGTCGTATTTCATGAGTGAGAATAACAGAAGCTTTCTGAGAAAGCTGACAGATAAAGTGTACGGCGGCTTAAATATGAGCTGGCGGAATGTTATTTTGTTTGCGGTCGGCACAGCGATCGTGACAGCAGTTTTTCTGATCGTTCCGATCTTTAAAGATACGTCTTTTGAACGGATGGGGGTAACCTTTGAGGCATGGATCTTCTTTGCGGTCATCATCATGGCAAACTGCAAAACACCATTGGATTCCGCATTGAAGACGTTTGTGTTCTTCCTGATCAGCCAGCCGCTGATCTATCTGATCCAGGTGCCGTTTTCGGCCATGGGATGGAAACTGTTCGGGTATTATTACAACTGGTTTCTGTGGACACTGCTGACATTCCCGATGGCATATGCAGGCTGGTATATCCGTAAGAAAAACTGGCTGAGCGTTGTGATCCTTCTGCCGATACTGTATATGCTGACAAGTGATTACGTCGGTGCATTCCGTCATGCATTCCATCATTTCCCGCGGCTGATCGTAACGGCATTCTTCTGCCTGGGACAGGTATTGCTTTATGTGTATACATTCACGGAGAATATCTGGCAGAAGGCCGTCGGCTTCCTTGCTCCGCTGCTGGTCATGGTTTTGTTAATGCTGGTGACGCCGCCGCTGGAAATCAACGGAACGCAGTTTCTTCCGAATGAACCGGTATTATCCGAAAACGCAGTCGTTGAAATGGAAGAGAATGATTTTGCCGAGGTAACAATTGAGAGTACGGGAACAGACAGTCTGGTCCGTGTGCATGCCGCAAAATATGGCGGTACTTCATTTGTCATTAAGGACGGAGAGCAGGAATACCATTATCTGCTGGATGTCTATGAAGATGACGCTGGCCATGTACAGATTCGCATCACATTTGTGGAATAACAGGTTCTTACAGTACAGAAAGAAGGCAATAACAGCATGACACTGGAAACAATACTGATCGTGGTATTTGCAGTTACTGTGTGCGGTGTGATCGTCTTTACGGTCTTCCGCAACAAAGCTATCCGCCGTGACGGCATCACTGCACAGGCATCCGTCATACGGATCGAAGAGAGCGATATTTCGGACAGCGACGGCAGTTCGGATAGTACATATACATACTATGTTTCTTATCGGACAGCCGATGGACAGACTGTAGAAGCAAGACTTGGCAATCCTCCGAAGGATATTCATGTCGGCAGCGTACTGCGCATTCAGTATCTTGCGGATAAGCCGGAGTTTGTACTTCCGGCAAAAGATTGACAACAGAAGAAAGGGGGGCATACGCATATGCCGCAGCATCGTAAAGCGCCCTGCACAAAGCGTCTGACAGATTTTTCGACAGTCGAGCATCTGTATCAGACAAAGATGAAAAATGACTTCGGCCGGGATGAACTGAAACCTCTTTCGTCCATACGCCGCTCCTGGAACAAAGATATCTACGAATGCTATGGTCTTTTCGACGGTGAAAAGATTCTTGGCTATGCATTTTTCCTGCGGCAGAATCACAGTTATCTGCTGGATTATTATGCAGTGGATGAACAGCATCGGGATGAGGGACTGGGCACGCTGTTTCTGCAGCAGCTTGCAGAGCAGATGAAAGATGCGGATATGGTGCTCTGCGAAGTGGAAGATCCCGATTATGCGGAAGATGAACAGTCACGGATGGAAAGACAGCGCCGGCTTGCTTTCTATCTGCGCAGCGGGTATCGGGATACGGCTGTGCGTGCATTGCTGTTCGGCGTGCGTTATCAGATTCTGGAAGGACCCGGTGCAGATATTCATTCTGCAGAAGAAATTCAGGAAGTGTATACGGCAATGTATCGAAGTGTATTGCCATGGCTTATTTTCCGTATGAACTTACATGTTCAGATACGTAATACATAAACGAAAAATGTCCGGAAGTGATGAATTGAATTCATCTTTTCCGGGCATTTTTTAACTGTTATGAAAGAACCTGTGTGTCATTGCAAGGAAATCTTAAGTACAGCGGTGCGTGTTTGTATGAGAAATGATGCGATAATAGGCTGTCTTTGTAATAAAATAAAGAATATGAAGAAAACACTATATAGAATAATGATTCTGATCATTTGCCTGCTTATGGTTCTGGGCATGGGACTGCGTGCTTTCGCAGAGGAAAAACCGGCATCTGTACATGCGGACAGAGTCGGTGCACTGGCTGGGAAGTATACCGGCGGTATCGTCAATGACGAAAAGGATACGGAAAAGGATACCGAGACGATCCATTCCAATTTCTATGTCCTGACGGTGCGGGAGACACGTTCGTTTGAGGTGGAATTCAGCAAGGAATGGTTCAAACAGAGTGCGGCAGTCTATTCACATGATCTGGCGAAACTGTCTCTGGGACTGGCAACGTCTGCGTTCCGGCCGAATGCTGGCGCGGATGGAAAAGATACGCCGACCGATGCCAATCTTTCCAATTTCCTGAAAGAGGCACACTTTACCGATCTGCGCAGTGATGACTACGACAAGAATCCGAGCATGTATACGGTTTCTACGGTCATGGGACATCAGAAGATCGGTGAAGGGGATGATGCATTCGAACTGATCGCAGTGGGTGTCTGCGGACAGGGTTACCTTGATGAATGGGAATCGAATTTCTCGATCGGGACCGGCATGGTGCACGAGGGCTTTGACCGCTCTGCCCAATTGGTCTATGACCGCATCTTCGGCTATATCGCCTCACAGAAGCTGCAGGGACCGCTGAAGATCTGGATCTCCGGTTTCTCACGTGCCGCGGCTGTCAGTAATATCACTGCCGCAAGACTTTCGGAAACACCGGTATTTTCGCAGGATACCGTCTTTGCCTATACATTTGCGACACCGCGTACGGTGCGGGATGAACAGGCTGACCGGTATAAGAATATATTCAATATTGTCGGCAAGACCGATCCGGTCCCCAATGTGCCGTTTTCCGACTGGGGATACCGCCGTTATGGGGATACGTTCTATCTGCCGGTGCCGGAAACAGACTCCGACTATTATGAAAAGCGTGCCAAGGCCAATGAAGTATATAAGAAACTGACCGGTATCGATTACTGGTATAACGTAGAATCGGATGAAGCACTGAAGATCATTCTGGCGTATTGTCTGGAATTGTGTCCTACCGTCGATGTATATGTCGCAAGTCTGCAGG
The DNA here is from genome assembly GCA_017539385.1 of Solobacterium sp. Classification (GTDB taxonomy): domain Bacteria; phylum Bacillota_I; class Bacilli_A; order Erysipelotrichales; family Erysipelotrichaceae; genus Bulleidia. Next base: position 5,055 of record JAFYHC010000009.1, read on the forward strand.
ATAAGCTGATCCGTATCTGGGAGGACAGATCCCCGATCAATATCATGAAGAATCTCTTGGATCTGGCAAACGATCCGGTATTGATCAATGAGAAGAACCGCAATCATGCGAATATGCTTTTGAATTACATCTCCGGCTTTGCGCTGGCATTTGTGAATGAATCAAGCATATTCCAGCGCTGGAATCCGACGGCTTCCCTTGGTGCGAACATGATGCAGGCACATACGCCGGAGCTGTATGTATCGTGGATGTTTTCAACAAACGGCGGGGCATCCCTGTTCAGCATGAGTGATGCATATACCGAGCTGTATATTGACAGCAGTGATACGGTCTCGCTGATCAAAGACGGTGCTGTGATTGAAACCATTGCGCCGCTGTATGGTCCTGGCGAAGAGGCAGATCAGGAAAAACGATCCGGCAAGAAGGCAGAAACACCGGAAGAGAATGTGTATCTGCGCTATGCAGAAGGCTGGATCAAATGCACACTGCCGCGGGAGGCGTCCTACAGTATCCGCATCCCGGCATCAGAAGGCAATAACTCGTTCAACTGTCTGCAGCTGGATTATACGGTTGAAAGCCAGATGCCTGTGCATCCATACTGGTATGACTATGTCATTGATCAGGGAGACGCCATGACGGTGACGCTGCGTCCTGGTGCAGAACCGGAACTGGCGACCGATCAGCCATTGGTGCAGGAAAAGCTCAATTACCAGTCTGACCTGGATTTTGATGTCTCAGTCATTACGATCCTGACAAGAGGAGAAACGGCATATTCACTGCCTTGGCGCACAGCTGCGATCAGCGTGATCAGTGCCTTCCTGTTTGTGATCAGCCTGATCTTGTTCCAACTGACCTATCTGATTGGAAAGACGCGCTTTAACAGCCGTGTCAAGAAGGGGTGGCTGCCGGAAGGCAGTACATACCGGAAACTGCCGATCTTCTGCATGTATGCGATCTTTGTGCTGTTCATGGTAAAGGAATTCTTCTTTGCCCTGTATCCGGATGACATGCGGATGCAGATGATATTCAAACTGGCAATTGGTCTGCTGTCGCTTCTGATCGCAGGAATTGGCTATCTCAGAAACAAAGAACGGCTGTCGGGATGGCTTGTAATCGCACTGGCTTTGCTGGCAGCAGCGGATATTGTTACAACGTTCAACACACTGATCGGCGGCCTGCTGCATATTGTTTCTTATGCCGTATTGACATATGCGTATTGGCAGGAGGAAAAGCCGGACCGCAAACAGATCATCGCATGGGGAATCATGTCATTCATCGGTGTGGTCGTTATTCTTTCGATCAATGGGCAATTCGGCATGCTGCGGGTCGTGGCGCTTGTGTATCTGTTAATGGCAATGGCGATGGTATGCACATCCTTCGTGCTGGCGCGGCGTGTCTTCATCGGTTCGCTGCTGCTGTTTATTGCCGGCTGCCTGTTAATGAACAATGTGATCAACGGACAGACCTTCCTGTCGCATATTCTTTCACTGGGAACGTATTATCTGGCGATCGGTGTACTGGCCAGTGCCAATACACGGATCGTGATACCAAAGCTTGTACCGGTGAATGAAGCGGAAGAAGCCGCAGAGGAAGCGTGAAAAAAAACTATGAGTTTTGAAGCTCATAGTTTTTTTACGCTTATTTGAAGAGGATCTCGCCGTTGGATTCAATGATCTCTTTGTAGCGGTCGTAGGAATTCTTCTTTACGCGCTCCAGTGTGCCATGTCCGTCGTTGAAGCGGTCAACATAGACGAAGCCATAGCGCTTTTTCATTTCGCCTGTGCCGGCGGAGACGACATCGATCGGTCCCCACCACAGATAGCCGATGCACGGTACGCCGTCCAGGATCGCTTCGTGGATCTGCTTCAGATGCTCTTCCAGATAACGCACACGGAACGGGTCATCGATATGTCCGGTCTCATCCAGATTCTCATCCAGGCCGATGCCGTTTTCGACAATGAACTGCGGCAGATGATAGCGGTCATTCAGGATATTCATCGTATAGCGTAATCCCTTCGGATCGACCGGCCATGACCATGGCTCAGGACTGCATTCTTTCAGATACGGATTGTTTTTGCCCTTGATGCCGCCGGTGTTGCTGATCATCTGTGCATCTTTGGCAAAGACAGCAGAACGGTAATAGCTGTAGGAAATGAAATCGATCGTATTGTCTTTGATCAGCTTCAGTCCTTCTTCATCCATGTTCGGTGTAAGATCGGGATCCTCATTCCAGATACGCTTTACATAGCCAGGGATCTCACCCAGTGCCATCGGATCACACATGTAGAAGACAGCCATGCGCTGTGTGTTCAGTGCGCCAAGGACATTGTCCGGATCACAGGTATCCGGATAGGTTGCTGTTCCGGATGCGGTCATCATATTGCCGATCTTTGATTCTGGATCGATCTCGTGGCAGAGTTTTACAGTCCATGCATTTGCGACCAGGATATTGTAGTAAGCCTGCCAGATCTGTTTCTGTGTGATGGAGCCAATTGGATCGTTCTTGTCTTTTGGATCATCAATGTTCAGAATGCCGGCTGCGACAAACGGATTTCTGAGCATGGCATTGACTTCATTGAAGGTCAGCCAGAACTTTACCTTGCCCTTGTAGCGGGTGAATACGGTTGTGACATAGCGTTTCCAGAAATCGATCAGCTTCGGATTGGACCATCCGCCGTATTCGGTCAGAAGATGCAGTGGTGTTTCGTAATGGGAAAGGGTAATGCAGGGTGCCATGCCGTCTTTGTTCATTTCATCGAACAGAGCATCGTAGAACTGCAGACCTTTTTCATTGGGCTCTTCCTCGTCACCGTTCGGGAAGATTCTTCCCCAGGCGATCGATGTACGGAAGCAGTTGAATCCCATGCCGGCCATTAATGCGAGGTCTTCTTTATAACGGTGATAGAAGTCGATGCCGTCATGGCTCAGATAGACTTTATCGGGATTCAGGCACATTTCCCATTTGCCTGTCTCCTCATTCCATTTCAATCCCGGATCTCTGGATCCGATGCCGACCATGATATCGGTAACGTTGGGCTGTTTGCCGTCTTCCAGCCATGCGCCTTCGAGCTGGTTTGCCGCAACGGCGCCGCCCCAGTAGAAATTCTTTGGAAAGCTCATAATGATTGTTCCTCCTGTTTCTTCCAGTATAGCAGATTTCCGGCTGTTTCCTGCGTGCATACTTTTACAGCATCAGTCCATCCTGCCGGTAATATTCGATGAGCAGTTCAGCAAACCGCTTCACGGAGCGGCGGGTGTCGCCGGCATGCGTACATAATACGCATGGAAGGGTGATATCCGGGGCGAAGGGAATCCAGGCATACATGCTGTTATGATCGTTCAGAAAGCCGGGAGACAATACCACCGCCTGACCGGCTGCGACATACGTAAGCGATGTATCGTGGTCGGGACTGTTGAAATACTGTATGGCTGGGTCCTGTATGAGTTCATTCTGGATCCGTTTGAGGGCCGGCGGGGAGCCGCCTCCGATCATCAGTGTGCGTCCTTTCAGATCTTCGTGCCTCACGATCGGCTTCTCAGCAAAGGGGTCATCGTATGGCGGAGATCGGAAAACTCAATACCGGCACACGGTATTATCACCGCACCGATGCACAGCTGGCAGGCTTTGCCTCCTGGCGTCCGGAGTTTGAAAAAGAATAAGCAACAGAGGGATCCTGCACATGCGGGATCCTTTTTGGGTGAAAGTGCTGTTATCCGGTGATGAAAAAATGAGATAATAGCAGGGAACAGGAGGTTCTATGCCATCTGCCCTGCACATGAGTATGCCGTTTGTCATGATCTGCGTTGTTCTTCTTGCTGTATTGCTTGTCCTTGTGGCAGTGGATCGGTATGTACAAAAGGAAAGACGGATGATCCTGATGGTTCTGATCGGACTTGTTTTCAGTCTGATCGTTCAGAATTATATGGAATGGACTGCTGTCAACAGTGCACCCTCAGAAGAGGTTGTACGAAGGCGTCTGCTGCTGTCCAATTACGGCTATATCGTGCGCCCGGTGATCCTGCTTTTATACTGCCGCCTGGTTGATCTGAAGCACAGTCATTTTGCGGCTCTGGCACTGACCGCTGGAAATTTTCTCCTGTATGCGGTTAATTCCTTTACACCGATCTGTTTTTATATCACGGCAGACAATCATTTTGCCGGCGGACCGCTGAGCAATACATGCCTCGTCGTCAGCGTGATCCTTCTTGTGTATCTGATGTACATTATCATAAACAGTTACCGGCACATTGAAAAAAGAGAGTTCTGGCTGCCGTTTACGATCATATGGTTTATTACGGTCGGCGTCATTCTGGATTACCGGATGACGGACAGCGATCAGGTCATCACATATCTGACCATTGCGGTTGTTGGCAGCACCGTCTTCTTCTATATCTGGCTTCATCTGCAGTTTGTGCGTGAACATGAAGAAGATCTGATCGCCGGTCAGCGCATGAAGATCATGGTATCGCAGATCCAGCCGCACTTTCTCTACAATACCCTGGCAACGATACAGACATTGTGTGAGATCGACCCGCAGAAGGCCTCCGAAGTTACCGAGCGGCTGGCCGTATATCTGCGGCAGAATCTGGAATCACTGGAAGAAACAGACCGGATCCCATTGGAGAAAGAACTGGAACATACCCGCATCTACAGTGAGATCGAAATGATCCGCTTTCCCAATATCCAGGTGCTGTATGATATTCACGATAAAGACTTTACGATCCCGGCACTGACGATCCAGCCGATGGTGGAAAATGCGATCCGGCATGGTGTGCGTATCCGCAAAGAAGGCTGGGTGCGCGTCATTGTCCGGCGTGCGAAAGACTGGCATGAGATCCTGGTGGAAGATAACGGCAGGGGATTTGATGTGCATGCGGCGGATAATAACGATCCCAGCCATATCGGCATCCGCAATGTGCGGGAGAGAATCGAAAAAATGTGCGGCGGTGAACTGCGTATTGAAAGCAGACCGGGCGAAGGAACCAGTGTGACGATCCGGATCCCTGTCCGGCAGGAGGTTCAGCAATGAAGGCAGTATGTGCAGATGATGAGATACTTGTATTGCGCAGAACAACGGCGATCCTGGAAAAAATGCCGGAACTGAGCGAAGTGGAGGGATTTACTTCGGCGGAAGATACACTGGAATGGCTGCGCAATCATACCGCAGACATTGCCGTGCTGGATATCGACATGCCCGATCAGAATGGCATTGAACTGGCGATGGAGATCAAGAAGCTGCATCCCGATATCGCCATCCTGTTTTTGACCGGGTATTCCAAATATGCACTGGATGCGTTCTCTGTGCATGCGACAGGGTATCTGCTGAAGCCGGTCAATGCGGAAAAGCTGGCCGAAGAAGTGCGCTATGCACTCTCTTCCCATGCGCCTGAGCATGTGTCAGGACATATCACAGCGCGCACATTCGGGGAATTCGATCTGCTGGTCGATGGGGAGACGGTCTCCTTCCCGCGTGCCAAGGCCAAGGAACTGCTGGCATTTCTGATCGACCGGCAGGGTGCCAGTGTGTCACGTACAGCGGTCTTTGCGGCAATGTTTGAGGATGAGGCATATGACCGCAGCCGTCAGAAATACCTGGATGTAATCATCCGCTCACTCCGGGATACGCTGACAGAGTATGGGATACAGGATCTATTGGAGAATAAAAAAGGAATGCTGCGGGTGCGGGCAGAGATGCTGGATTGTGATCTGTACCGCTTCTTTGCCGGTGATATCGAAGCGATCAATGCCTACCGCGGGGAGTATATGAACTCCTATACATGGGCAGTCATGCGGGAAGCATATATCGATGGCCTGAAACGCGGTATTTAAGAACCTTTTTGCGTATTTGATGGAAAAACAGTCGTAGTATATACTTGATATGAATATACTTGGATCTGCGATAATTTGATGTCGGGAGGGATCCCGTATAAGGAGGGAAACATGCTGAATATTACAAAGACGATGGATGGCAGCAAAGCTGTATATAACCTGGAAGGAAGACTGGATACGATCACAGCACCGGACCTGGAGAAATCACTGGGTGACGAACTGGGCGGCGTAAAAGAACTTGTTCTGGATATGGAAAAACTGGAATACATCTCTTCCGCCGGTCTGCGCGTGCTGCTGTCGACGCAAAAAGTCATGGCAAAGCAGGGTGAAATGAAACTGATCCATGTCAATGATGTTGTCATGGAGATCTTCGAAGTCACCGGATTTACCGATATTCTGACGATCGAATAAATATGGCTGCCGGAAACCCGGCAGACCAATGATGCATACATGCTGGGCGTACTGCGTGATGACAGGCAGCCCAGTGACCCAATAGACAGGAGAAACAGAACCTATGACAGAAATGAACAATGAAGTAACGATCGCATTGAAAGGACGGATCGATTCCAACAATGCAGCGAAGGTCGAAGAAGAGATCCGTACACAGTTGGAAGGAAAGAACGGTGCTTCTGTCTGTCTGAATGCGGCAGATCTGCAATATATATCCAGTGCCGGTCTGCGCGTCATACTGCGCTTAAAGAAGAATTACCCGGATCTCAGAATCTCAGAAGTCTGTTCCGAAGTCTATGAGATTCTGGATATGACCGGATTTACGGAAATGATGACGGTAGAGAAGGCATACCGGGTGGTATCGGTGGAAGGCTGCGAAGAGATCGGCCGCGGTGCCAACGGCACGATCTACCGGATCGACCAGGACAACGTTGTCAAAGTCTATAACAACGCCGATGCACTGGATGATATCCGCCATGAACGGGAAACTGCCAAACTGGCATTGATCCTGGGCATTCCAACCGCGATTTCCTATGACATCGTGCGTGTCAATGACAGCTATGGCTCTGTCTTTGAACTGCTCAATGCCAGTTCCTTTTCCAAAATCATTTCCACCCAGCCGGAAAAGCTGGACTGGTGCATCAAAGAATATGTCCGGATGCTGAAAAAGATCCACAGTACCGAAGTGCCTGCAGGCAAACTGCCGGATATGAAAGAGACGGTACTGTCATGGGCGCAGTTCATGAAAGACTGGCTGCCGGAAGAAGCCGGCAATAAGCTGGTAAAACTGGTGGAAGATGTCCCGCATAACGATCATATGATCCACGGGGACTATCATACAAAGAATCTGGAACTGCAGAATGATGAAGTCCTTCTGATCGATATGGATACCCTGGCGGTAGGAGATCCGATCTTTGAACTGGCATCCATGTACAATGCATTTGTCGGTTTCTCAGAGTTGGATCATTCCATTATCAAGGAGTTCCAGGGCTTTGACTGGGATACGGCACAGAAGTTCTGGCATGGTGCCCTGGCAGAGTATCTCGGTACAGAGAACAAGAGAAAGATCAAAGAAGTCGAAGACAAAGCCAGGATCATCGGCTATACGCGTCTGATCCGGCGTTCCATCCGCCGCGGCGGCATGGACAATGAGAAAGAACGCCAGAAGATCGAACACTGGAAGAAGGAACTGCTGGAACTGCTGGAAACAACCGAAAAGCTGACATTCCATCCCAATGAACTGGAACTGGAAGCCGATGCGGATAATCTGGAAGAAGTACAGGCGTTCGTCGGCGAACATCTGGATGCAGCAGACTGTCCGCCGCGTGCCCGGATGCAGATCGATGTGGCAGTGGAAGAAATCTTCATCAATATTGTCAGCTATGCATACAGTCCCGAAAAGGGCAATGCTGTTGTACGGGTGGAAGTCTCGGAAGACCCGGTCAATGTCATTATTACCTTCCTGGATCATGGTATTCCGTATGATCCGCTCAAGCGGGATGATCCGGATGTAACACTTGCGGCAGACGAGCGTCCGGTCGGCGGTCTTGGTATTTTCATTGCCAAGACAGTCATGGACGACGTGACATATGAGTATAAAGACGGCCAGAACATCCTGGAGCTGAAGAAGAATCTGAAATGAGTGCACAGAAGAACATATTGCAGGGTCCTGTCATTGATCTTCACATGCACACAACAGTGTCCGACGGGACCGACTTGCCGGAAGAAATTCCCGCAAAAGTAAAAGAACATGGTATCCGGCTGTTTTCCATCACCGACCATGATGCGATCAAGGCTGCTTTGATCGTACCGCCCCTGTTAAAGGAGGGTGATCCGGACTTTATTACCGGAGTGGAATTCTCCTGCAAGGATGAACTGGGCAAGTATCATATCCTTGGCTATGGCTATGACCCGAGACTGCCATCCATCAATGAAACTGTACAGAAAGGGCATAACCTGCGGATGAAGAAAGTCCATGCAAGACTGGATTTTCTGAAAGAGCGCTTTGGTTTTTCCTTCCCGCAGGGGGAACTGAATAAACTGCTCACGCAGGATAATCCGGGAAAGCCGCATATTGCCAATCTGATGGTCAAATACGGCTATGCAAAGACAAAAGAAGAAGCCATTCTGGACTATATCAATCAGGTCCATTTCCACAGTGAATATGTACGCCCGGAAGAAGCCATTGCCGGTATTCTCGGCAGCGGCGGTATTCCGATCCTTGCCCATCCTGCCTACGGAAGCGGGGATCAGCTCATACTGGGTGAAGAGATGGAAGAACGTCTGGTGCGTCTGATGGGATTTGGATTAAAGGGACTGGAATCCTTTTATTCCGGCTTTACGCCCAAGATCACAAACGAAATGCTTGGGTTAGCGGAAAAGTATGGGCTCTATGTGACAGCGGGAAGCGACTACCACGGACGCAATAAACTGATCACACTGGGAGATAATGGTCTCAGTGAAGATACAGTATATCCAGAAGGCATGAAGCGCTTCCTGGAGGATGTCAGACGCCATGAGGTTTGATACACGCAATAAGAAGCCGAAACTCTGGAACCTGCTGGTCCAGCTGCTGTTTGGGGCTGGCATCGTATTTGCGATGATCGCGGATGGCGCACATAAATATATTCTGCCGATCAGTGTGCTTGTGGATGTGTTTATACTGCTGTCCATTGTGCAGCTGATCGTTGCATTTTTCCGCCAATTGCAGTACAACCCGTATTCCTACAATACGATCTATTACTTTGGCTTTGCATTGTTTCTGATCGCGGTGCTGATCATGGAAGTGCTGGTCACGTTTGCACTGTACCGCAATCCCGAGGAATACCAGCTGACCAATGTACTGTCAACTCTGACCGGGTCGGCGCAGACGTACATGATCCTGTCGGCTCCGTTCATTCTGATCTTCTCGCTCAGTCTGTGCATTTCCAACATTGTGCTTCTGCGGCATGAGGGAAGAAGCTTTGTAAATATTCTTGGCATTCTGCTGTCCTTCTGTCTGATCGCAGGAGAATTATTCCTGTGGCGGTATGATTATTACGCGACCGGGAGCCAGTTTGAAGTCATGATGCATGATATCGGAACAAATGCGTTTGCCGGCATCTATCTGTATTTTGAATGCATGATGATCGGTACGATCGCGGCGGACCTGATCGCTGCCCGCTATGAACCGGAATATGACAAGGACTATGTGATCATACTGGGATGCGGACTGCGCAAAGACGGCACACCGACGCCGCTGTTGAAGGGACGCTGTGACAGAGCACTGCAATTTGCCCGCAGACAGAAAGAAAAGACCGGCAAGGATGTGATCTTTGTTACATCCGGCGGTCAGGGGGAAGATGAGGTGATCTCGGAAAGTGCCTCCATGGCGAATTACCTGATGGAACAGGGAATTCCAAAAGAGCGCATTCTGCAGGAAGACCGCTCCGTCAATACCCAGGAGAATATGAAATTCTCCAAAGAAAAGATCATGGCGCAGAATCCGGACGCCAAGATCGCATTCTCTACAACAAACTATCATGTATTCCGCAGCGGTATCTTTGCCCGCCGGGTCAAAATGCGCGCCGTCGGAATGGGTGCGAAAACAAAGTGGTATTTCTGGCCGAATGCGGCTGTGCGTGAATTTATTGGCCTTCTGTCGGCACACCGGGTGAAGCAGGCACTGATCATCATCAGCCTGCTGGTCTGCTATATTGCAATGACTGTGTGGTACTACCATACCTGAGATAAAAGAGAAAGAAGGTAAAAATAATGACTGAAGTAAGACTGCGTGATTTTTCTCTGACCTGTCCGGAAGGATTCAAAAATCTGGATGAAGCGGACCGTGCCGGTTTCCAGATGACAGAAGCAGAAGAGGGATTTGTCTTCTCCAATCCGGAACGCCACATGATGATTTCCTGCGGATGGAAGAAAGCAGGCGGTCTGTTAGGTGCATTGACCGATACAGACGGGCTGGCCAAAGATACGGAAAAGAAGCTGGGAAAGGCAATGAAGCCATACGGCTACAGCCTGGCTGGTTTCTCTGACAGGAAGATTGCCGGGGAATATGCAGAGGCGTTCCGTTATACCTATACAGCACAGGATGTGCCGATGACGGCAGAGACGGTCGTCATCAAGTATGAAAAGGCACTGTACAACTTTCACCTCTATGCCCGCACGGCATTGCTGGAAGACAGTCTTCCGGTATGGGAAGAATTCCTTGCATCGATCCACAAGTAAGCATGAAACAGCCGGTACGGGATGAACCTGTACCGGCTTTAATCATCACTGGTATTCTTCGGTAAGACGTTTCAGAAACAGATTGACCGCAGGTGTGAAGACTTCATATTTCTTCCAGATCACCGTGCCGTGCAGGGCAAACTGGCGTGCCAACGGCCGGAATGTAAGCACGCTGTCGCCGCTGACATTGATCAGTCCGTCAAAACTGACCGCATAGCCGACACCGTCCTCTGCTAACAGGGAAGCGTTGTAGATGAGATTGAAGAGAACACTGACGGACAGGGATGAATAGTAGGGATCAGAGAGAAACATATCGGCAGAGGCACGGGAAAGAATGACCGGACGGTCTTTCAGGTCTTCCGCTGTGATCACATCTTTTGATGCAAGGGGGTCATCTTTGCGCATCAGTACGCCGAATGTTTCTTCATACGGCAGACGGATGCCCTGGTACTGGGTATGATCGTAGTCCGTGAATATCAATGCGGCATCGATCAGTCCGTTTTCCAATTGCTCCATCAGGTCGCGGGTATCGCCGCTGGTGATCTGGAAACGGATATCCGGGTATTGGGCATGAATGGCTCCGGCGATCCGGGAGATGCAGTGGAAGGAACGGGATTCCCCGGCACCGATGCGCACATCGCCGCTGATGCTGTTATGCGCCTGGCGGATCTCACTTTCCGTCATCTGCATCAATTGCACCATTTCTTCGCACCTTCTGCGCAGGATCATGCCTTCTTCCGTAAGGCGGATCCTGCGGCTTCCCCGCTCAAACAGCGTGACGCCCAGTTCTTCTTCAAGATCTTTGATCTGCCGGGACAGGGAGGGCTGTGATACGTGCAGGGCATCGGCGGCAGAAGAAATCGTTCCCTCACGGATGACCGCCAGAAAGTATTCCATGATCCGTATGTCCATATTGTTCACTCCTTGCAGAAATTATATTCGAATTCTGCATACTTTCCTATGAAATATAAGTATTTGTATATATGAAGCAAAAGGGATAAGGTAAAGATGCGAAAGGAACAGGCAGGATGAAATTACACAGGAATTTGCGGTATATCCTCATCAGCGGGATCTTCCTGCTGAGTGCGTGCAGTGCTTCTGCACCAGCGCCAGAGACAATATCAGTCGAAACAGAAAAAGAGACAGTCACGGAAACAGAAACACAGGAGGAAGAGGACATGGAATTCAGAATTGATGAGACCGTCGTAGAGGTCAGATGGGAACAGAATGCATCGGTGGAGGCATTGCGCCAATTGTGCAAAGATGCACCGGTGGTGATCGATATGGAAATGTACGGAGGCTTTGAACAGGTCGGTGCACTGGGACAGCGCATTGCACGCAATGATGCACAGACCGTAACAGAGGCCGGGGATATCGTATTGTATTCCGGCGATCAGATCGTGGTCTTCTATGGATCCAATTCATGGGCATATACACGGCTCGGTCATATTACCGACCGTACGCCGGAAGAATTGCGGCAATTGCTTGGAAATGGCAATGTGCGCATTACGATCGGAAAGGGCAGCGAATGAAGATACTGATATTGAACGGCTCCCCGCATATGCATGGCAATACCTCCAAAATGACAGAAGCGTTTGCCAAAAGTGCAGAAGAAGCCGGTCACAGCGTGATGGAAGTCCGTACGGCATTTCTGAAGGTTGCCGGCTGCAGGGGATGTGAATACTGCCGTACGAAAGAAAAAGGCGTCTGCGTACAGAAAGATGATATGCAGGAAATCTATGAAAAGATCCTGGCGAGCGATATGATCGTCTTTGCTTCGCCGATCTACTACTTTTCGCTGTCTGCGCAGCTGCAGGCAGTCATACAGCGCACCTATGCGATCGATATTCCGAAGAATGTCAGAAAGACTGCATTGTTTCTGTCATCCGGCAGTAAATATGTCTATGGGCCGGCGGTGACGCAGTATCTGCACTCCCTGGTAGAATACTGGGGCGTAGAGAATGTGGGCATCTATATGACAAATGAAGATGAAAATGATCTGGACAGGCGTCTGGAGGAAATACGCGCCTTTGCGGGAAGACTTGCCTGAAAGAAATCCATACTGGATTTCTTTTTTCATTCGCTTCAGTTTTGTATATAATATAACGGTTGTACAGGGGAGTTTTATGAGGGATAAAATCAAACTGAATCCGGAGCCGAATGCAAAGGTCCGGAAAGCGGAATACATTCTGCTGGTATTGCTCATGATCGGGGCAATGATCGCAACATGCATTGGTTTAATATCTTTGAACAAAGATCCCGGTGAACTGACATTTGTCGGTGAGACCGTAATGGAGCGGGATATTGAAGCAGAAGATTATGACGAAGACAGTGCCGCATGCGAAGTAATCTGGCGCAAGGGAGATCAGAAGATGATCATCTCCTATCCGTACGAAGAATATGAAGCACTGGAAGATACGACGATCACGGCATATGAATACCGTACGGACAAGGATGTCCGGCTGTTCTTTGCCCATGCGGATCCAACGGCAGCCGAAGGGAAGGCTGCCTATAAAGCCGTCATGGCAGAAGAACTCATGCCGGTGTTCAATCTTGGCAATGCATTGATCATCCTGACACTGTCCGTGCTGATCATGACGCAGTATGGCGGCTTCTTCACCACGTATGAGAAGTGCTGGTTCCTGTCGATCATGCTGCTGGCGACTGTCGTTTCGGTATTATTCCCGGAAGAAAGTGCAAACGGCGTCAACGGCATCTGGATCATGCTGCTGTATCTGCTGGATACATTCCTGAATATCTTATGTGAACTGCTGATCTCGAAGCAGTCCCGCTATAATTTCCTTGTATCGGTACTGGTGGAGATCACCGAGATCGTCATGAGTCTGGTGCTGATGTACCGTTTTGCGACAATGACGGTAACGCTGTTCTTCTGGCTGCCGATCGATATCATCAGCTATATCAACTGGACACGGCACAAGGATGAACAGGAAGATGAACTGACTGCA
>JAFYHC010000090.1 GCA_017539385.1 Solobacterium sp.
ACCGTCGCCGGGGAAGTGCTTTGCGCAGCATGCAATACCGTGTTTGTGCACAGCTTCCATATATGCGATCGAATCCGCGATGACCTCATCCGGATCATTTGTGAACGCGCGGTTATTTACGATCGTATTGCGCCAGTTGAGCACAACGTCTGTGATCGGTGCAAATGTCCAGTTGACACCGACTGCCTTGGCTTCTTTCGCCGCCGCATCACCCATCAGTCTTGCGACTTCCGGTCCGCCTGCGCCCATTGCCGGACCAGGTGCGACCAATGTGCCGCCTTTCAGAGACTTATTGGCACCTGCTTCCAGGTTGGCAGCGATCAGTGTCGGGATCTTGCTTTTTGTGAAGTAATACTTGTTCTGCTCATACTGTTCTTCCAGTGTGCCGCCCTGCCAGCGGATACCGCCAACGTGGTATTTTTCTACAAACGGACGGTACGCTTCTTCATCATGTCTGTAGTTCAGGCAGATGAACAGCTGTCCGATCTTCTCTTCCAGTGTCATGGATGCGATCGTATCCTCGACCCACTGGATCTGTTTTTCATCCAGATTGAACGGTTTAATTGTCAAATCGACCATAATATCCTCCTTTTATGTGTAAATAAAAGCCATCACGCATACCGATGACGTGATGACTTCCATGATTATGCGTTCGCCTGTGCTCTTTTTTCCTGTGCAAGTGCAACTCTTGCTTTCTGATCTCTGTGCAGCTGACCGACATAGCGGTTTGCCTGATAGACCAGGAAGCAGATGAAGATGATCATATTGACAACACTGTTGTTGGCTTCGGACAGTTCCATCATGGACAGACCGTATTTGAAGATACTCAGCGTCAGGGAGGCGACGATGATACCAACGGAGCTGTCAGACTTTTCTCCGATGTAGCTGCCCAGGATCATTGCGAACATGTTCGCAGTAACGACACCGTTGCTGGTGTTGCCAAGGGAAGAAGCCATCTGTGTTGTGAACGATACATCCAGAACACCGGCGATGCAGATCAGTGCGCCTGCCAGTGTGTAGCATTCCACGGCGTGGCGGAAAATGTTGATGCCGCTGTTTTTTGCAATATACTGGGAACCCTGTACTGCCTTTGTCTCGTACCCAAGACGTGTATAGTTCATCAGGATATAGACCAGAACTGCCATCAGAACGACTACAGCGATCTGGAACCACGCTTCACTCAGAATGTCCATATTGGTCACGCCGAACAGGTTCAGTCCCTTTCCGCCGGAAACAACATACGGAACAACTTCCCAGATCAGCGCCATACCGACACCCAGCACCATCGGCGGAACACGGAATGTAATAAACGCAATCCCCGTGAGAAAGCCGAACAGGAAACCAAAGAGAATAGCGAATACCAGGAAATAAACTCCGGATAACCCCAGTTTGACCGCAATCGTGCCGCCGATAATCGTTCCGGCAAGTCTCTGTGCACCAAGGGACAGATCAAATCTTCCTTCTTTTAAGTTGAATGACATTGCATATGCCGTAACGGCTGTGACTCCGGTATTGCGTACGATTGTCTTAACGTCGAGTACAGAAGAAACCATTTTTACATCTTTTACCACCCAGCACAGCACTTCCATTACAATGAAAGTAATGACCGGAAACGCAAGAGTAAACAGAATATCATTTATTTTGCTTTGTTTTTTCACGTTTCATTCCCCGATTCTTAAAACTGCGGACGGACGGTGCCGTCCGCAATGACTTATTTATAGAGTTGAACAATCTGTTGGATTACAGACCCTTTTTATTCAGAAGTGCTTCAAGATCCTCTTCTTCAATGAGTTTCTGTTCGAGATCTTTATAAGTGACATTTGGATTTTCTGTAACTGTGAGAGCCTTGAGTTCATCCGCAGTTAAGATATAGAGTTCCGGAGCTGTGTTCAGTTTTTCGATTCTCGAATATGTTTCAGCACTGTCACAAGACCAGGAACGAACCCCCAAAATCACGGTTTTTCCGTTTTCTTTCATAGCGTCTGCAGCACCGTTTAATGCGTTGTAGATCTGAATGCAGTTCATGGCTGTAGCCAGTCCGATATCGTTCAGAACAGCCGCGTTGAGAACTGTATCACCTGTAGAATCGATTGTTCCGAAACCGGTTTTTGTCTGCGTATCGATCTGTGAAGTACCTACGACTTTGATGTTTCTTCCTGTACTCTTTTCAACATCACTAATCATGTTCGTGAAGGAAGAGAAGGAGAATACAGCCGCCAGAATATCATAGGAACCATTCTGAATAATCGGCAGTGCAGCTGTAGCCGCATCGCCAGGGTTTCTGCCAGGTGCGAGATAGATGTGAACATCCGGATTTCCGGTAGCGACTTCGCCCGGATCCTGTGTGTTGACCAGGTCTTCGATGGTTTTTTCATACTTCAGTCCATATGCTTCCTGGAATGCTTCGAGGATCGCTGCTGCAGAATAGTAGTGGGAAGCAGCACCCTGTCCTTTGTTTCCGCCGACCGCAACACCGGAGAATACATAGGCACTATGCGGCTTGCCGTCACTTAACAGATTTTTGAATGCTTTCTTATACGCTGCGCCGACAGCTTCCGGAGAAGCTCCGACATGACCGAGGTTATGTGGAAGTTCACATACATCTTCAACATATGCGGAATTCTGGGTACTGAACCACATACCAAGTTCTTCAGCCTTGTGAGCTCCCTGAGAGATCGCGTCGTTCTGTGTTACCATATTGACCATGCCTACACAGCCTGCTGCGTATGCCTGGTCCATGAAGTTGATCAGTCCGTTTGCGTCAGTCAGTTTTTCGGAATACATGAATTCCATGTTCAGAGTCGGTGCTACAACAGTATCCAGGTATTTACGAGCGTCTTCCCATACTTCACCTTCATGGATGTTCGCTACTGCGATCTTGTACTTTTCTGTTGGTTTGCTGCTTTCGCCGCTTCCCTGCTGACTGCCGCTGTTGCCGGAGCCAGAGCAGGCAACCAGGCCGAATGCTAATGATGCTGAGAGCATGATTTTTGCCAGTTTTTTCATTGTTTTTCTCCTTTTTCTGGTTTTTCTTTCTGTTTTTTACTATTGCAAGCGTATTGCGCTGTATAGCCGTTATCAGCCTTCCGGTGCCGGAAGTCCCTTAGGCCTTGTCTGACCCACTGTTACAAGGATCAGGAATACGATGCCGCGGATTGCCTGAATGATCGTTGCGTCCACGCCGATCATCAGAAGTCCCTGGTTCAGGATAATAACTGTGAGGGCACCGATGACACCGGAGTATACGTAGGAGCGGCTTCCGCCGAAGATCGACATACCGCCCAGGACCAGTGCAAGCATGCAGTCCATGTTCAATGACGGGAGTGTGCTGGTGCCGATCGAGCCGCCGCGTACGATGGCAAGCAATGCACCGATGCCGCAGCCGAAGCCGGCAATGATGAATGCTTCCAGCAGATATTTGCTCTTGGAAATACCGGTCTGTTCCGCACAGGTATTGTTTGTTCCGATAAAGCGGAGTGCACGGCCGATCTTTGTATGATGGAACAGGATATAACAGACAACGAAGTAGATGCCGAATGAGATATACATGAATCCGTTCCGGTTCAGTGTCTGGATCAGTTCATATGGGAAGGATACGGTGGATCCGCCCAGGATCGACCACTGAATGGAAGACATCAGTACCATCATGACGATCGTAACGTACATAACACGTACACCCAGTACTGTGGACAGCAGTGCCGATCCTGCCATCAGGGCAACACCGAGTGCCAGCGATACAAGCACCATCAGGATGAAGCTGTTTGTGGCATTGTAGACAAGACCTGCGATCGTAGCAGTCAATACCGTCGTCGCACCCATTGCCAGGTTGACATTGCCGGAAGCGAAGATGAATGCTGCACCGGTCGATACTGTCGCAACGACCAGAGCCTGTTCAATAATGATCTTGAGACTGGTCGGCGTAGTGATCCGTCCGCCGGTCAGTATGGCGAATAATGCCAGCAGTGCGAACATCAGGATGATCGGCATCAGCTGTGAGAAGAGTCTGCTTTCCAGTACTCTGCGCAGGGAGTTCTGCTTCTTTGTGTTTTCACTCATTGTTGTTGTCCTCCCTTAAATCATGTAATCGATCAGAGAGTTCTCTGTCGGATTCTCTGTACGCATGACTTCCCGTGTCACTTCGCCGTCTTTCATGATCAGGATGCGGTCACACATACCGATCAGTTCCTGCAGTTCTTCTGAGATCAGCAGAATTGCCTTGCCGGACTTTTTCATTTCCGTAAACAGCTTGTACATGGAAGCCTTGACACCTACGTCGATACCGCGGGTCGGGCAGTCGAGGATCAGGATCTGTGCATCCGAAGCTACCCATTTGCCGAAGACGACCTTCTGCTTGTTTCCGCCGGAGAGCGTATTGACGTTGTAGTGCTTGCCGGCACATTTGATCTGCAGTTCTTCGATCTGCTTGTCGACATAGGCATTTTCCTTCTTTCCGGAGATGATATTTGCAAATGCGATATTTGCCTTGTATCCGGTCGAAGCGATGTTCTCAAAGATCGTAGCGGACAATCCAAGGGATTCCGTATCACGGTTCTTGGAGACATATGCCATGCGGTTATCGATGGCAGTGCGCGGGCTTGTGATCTTTGCACCGTTCGCTGTCACTTCGCCATCCAGTACTTTTTCAATGCCGAAGACTGCTCTTCCGACTGTATGCATGCCGCATTCGGATAATCCGCCGATGCCGAGGATCTCGCCTTTGTGCAGTTCGAAGTTGAGGTTGAGCAGATCATGCAGTGTAGTAACATTTTCTGCCTTGAGGACAACTTCATCACTGTAGCCTTCATAATCCGAGCGGTAGTAGTCACCCTTCAGTTCACGGCCGACCATCATCTTTCGGATGATATTCGGTTCATAATCCTTCTGGTCCAGTGTTCCGATGATGACGCCGTCACGCAGGACAGTCAGCTTGTCGCATTCTGTCATCATTTCATCCAGATCATGGGAGATAAACAGCACGGTCTTGTTTTCTTCACGCTGTTTCCGCATGACTTTGTACAGGAACATACGTCCTTCCAGAGAAAGTGCAGTAGACGTTTCATCTACGATCAGAAGCTGCGGCTTCCAGTACATGCACTTGGCAATCTCAACGATCTTGCGCATCTGCATATCCAGTTTCCCGGTACGGTCAGAAGCACGGAATTCCTTGATTCCCAGTTCATCCAGCAGCTTCTGTGCTGCAGCAGTCAGTCCGGCACGGTCAATGAAGATTCCCTTCTTGAACATATCTTCATGTCCAAGGAAAATGTTTTCCGCTACGGTAATGTTCGGGATCGTTCCGGCTTCCTGTACGATCATTCCGATGCCGTGTTCCTGTGCTTCCAGCATGGATCCCGGTGCCCATGGCTTTCCTTCGTAGACCATGTCTCCCTTTGTCGCTGTCTGCATACCTGCAATGATCGATGAAACGGTGGATTTGCCGCTTCCGTTTTCACCGATCAGGCCGTATACGTGTCCGCGCTCCAGCGTGAAGGACACGTCATTCAGGGCCACGGTTACACCGAAGTTTTTAAACATGTTCCGCACTTCAAGCATTGTTTCTTGATTTGCCATCTATGTTTTCCCCTTTCAGCAACCGCTATGTAAGCGTTTTCTTCTTTGCACTCTTATGATAACGAGATGGTATTTATGTGTACATTGCAATTAATCTGTATAATAATTGCAATTTGTTCTAAACAATAAAAATACATATTTTGATTTCTGTTTAATTTCTGTCACAATAGAGGCATGGAATTCGATGTCAGAGATGAGCGGTTTACATTTAAGCATGAGACAACACAGAAACCGGAGCTGAGTCCGACAAATTTTCCGGACCACTATCATTCGGTCTATGAGCTTTTATACTGCATTCAGGGAGATGCGGATTTCATGATCCAGCATACCCGCTACACCCTGCGGCCGCACAGCCTGCTGGTCGTCAAGCCCGGACAGCATCATCAGATCGTGCTCAAAAGCAGCCAGACGTATGAACGTATCGTCATCCGCTTCGATGAAAACAACATGAGCAGCAGACTGCGCAGGCAATTGAAGAATCTGGATTCGGTGTATTTCATTAAAGATACTTCGCTGTCAGAGGAACTGCTGCGGATGGATGAGATGTACCAGAATATTCATAAGGACCTGATCTACAATGCCTTTATCGGCGAACTGTATGTTATCCTGGCACGGCTGCTGTCATCGCATGAACTGGTGCAGGAAGCGGATGAAGTCAATGAAGACTTCCGGATCATCATCGATTACATTGAAAAACACCTGACTGAGATCATGACGATCGAAGATCTGTGCAAGGCACTGCACATGTCCCGTTCCACGATCCAGAAGATCTTCTCGGACCAGCTGCATACACCGATCATGTCGTATATCCGGGTGCAGAAGATCATGATGGCGCATACGATGCTGCATGACGGGGTCAATGCCAATGACACGGCGATACAGTGCGGTTTCCGCGACTATTCCTCCTTCTACCGGGCATATATGAAAATCTATAAGCACGCCCCTGTCAACGACTACCGACGCATATAAAAAAAGTGCATGTCACATCATCGTGATATGCACTTTGCTGTTATTTGAAGCGTTCTCTGCACTCCTGCATCAATACAAACAGGTTTGCGCCTTCATCGATCCGCTTCCGGATCTCCTCTTCGTATTCCGCCGGTACAAGCGGCTTCAGTTTTGTCCAGATCATCTCTTTGGAGAAACGGTTGTCATAGCGGAACGGCACGGCATCTGCAGTACGCATCAGCCACAGTAACTGCTTCTGCTTCAGATTCGAAACGATGGCGCTGTCACGCATCTGGTCATAGAGATTATGCTTCTCCTGCGGATCATTCTGCAGGTCATACAGCTCATCTTTGCCATTGACGCGGCTCACCAGCTTCCATGCATCCGTCCTCAGCATGAAGCCCTTCGCATGCGCATCGGCATCGGTCTGGGCATTATGGCGCGGCCAGTAGGGATGGAATGGGTTGGTGCCTTTCGGACCGTTGGCGTGGAACTCATCGCAATGGATTTCTTCCGGATTGCGTCCCCCTTCGCAGCACGCAAAGTCCCGCACGCGCAGGGAGCGGTCTGCCAGCACACCTTTCAGAGAAATGCCATAGTGGGTGTGCGTTGGCTCTACGTGTGCCATGTCCATCGCTGTGGCATAGAAGTCTACCAGTTCTGCCAGGCTGTCAGATATGCCCGCATCCAGCGCATAGCCTTTAGGAGGCTTGATCAGAAGCGGTACATTTGTCAGGCAGTCTTCAAATGTATTCTGCGCTTTTTCCGGCAGTCCGTAATCACCGGTGAAATCACCGTGATCGGAGAAGAAGAAGATCGCAGAATTGTCATATTCCCCTGCTTCTTTGAGTGCATTGCACAGTTTTTCAAACTGGCGGTCCACCTTCATGACCATCGCGAGGTAGCACGCACGCAGTTCATTCCATTCGTCCTCCGTATACGCATCCAGACCGATCCGGCTGCGGATCGCCTGCTCAATATCGGATTTGCCCGTACACTCTTCCGGATGAATGCGCTTTGGCAGTCTGCTGCGGTCAATCGCAGAATAGTACGGTTCTTCCACCTGGTACGGCGGATGGGGAGCGATCAGGCCAAGGAACAGACATAATGGCTGGTCCTTGGGTTTGTTCTGTATGCGGTGAATTGCCGCATCGAGGTCTTCATCATCTGCTGTATAGATCTTTCCGTTTTCATCCGGAACAAGACGGCCGCCATAGAAGGAATAAAAATTCCTGTCACCCGGTTTCCCGCGTCCCACTTCCGGAGTCGATGTGCCGCCGTTGCCGCCATAGTAGATCTCTGAGGCATGGCGCTCGACCAGTCCGTCGTATTCTCCTGCC
>JAFYHC010000091.1 GCA_017539385.1 Solobacterium sp.
CAGGATGAGATCGACGGGGATCTCACCGACAAAGTGGAATCCCGGGAACTGAATGGATTTGTCTATTACTCGGTTACCGATTCTTCCGGCAACACCGGCATGGCGATCCGCAAAATCTTCTACGATGACCGCACACCGCCTTCTCTTCTGCTGGAAGGCGGCGGGGAGATCACGGTCTGGAAAGACAGTGAGTTCACCGATTCCTATTCTGCCATCGATGATGCGGACGGCGATATCACATCCACGGTCAAAGTCACCGGCTCCGTCGATACATCCGCGGAAGGTGATTATGAACTCAGCTATGCCTGCACAGATACCCACGGCAACAGCGTCACGGTAAACCGCACCGTCCATGTAAAGGAAAAACCGGTCAATAACGATACCGGTGTCGAAGGCGGCAAGATCATCTACCTCACCTTCGATGACGGTCCCTACCAGTACACCGAACAATTGCTTGATATCCTGGATAAGTACAATGTCAAAGCAACCTTCTTTACGACCTCTGCCTATCCTGCCTATGCCTACTGCATGCGTCTGGAAAAAGAAAGAGGACATACCGTGTGCGTACATACACGCACCCATGACTACGGACAGATCTATTCTTCCACGGCTGCGTACTGGGCAGATTTTGATTACCAGAACAATGTCATCTATGAGCAAACCGGTGAATACACCACCATGTTCCGCTTCCCGGGCGGCAGTTCCAATACCGTTTCCCGCAATTACTGCGCCGGCGTTATGACTGCCCTGGCGGATCAGGCAGCCCAGAAAGGACTGGTTTACTTTGACTGGAATGTGTCTTCCGGTGATGCCGGTCTTACCACCGACACCGAAGTCGTCTACCAGAATGTTATCAGCGGCATCCAGCAGATGTCCGCCTATGACAAGCCATCCGTGGTTCTCCAGCACGATGTCAAATCCTACTCTGTCGCAGCAGTGGAACGCATCATTCTCTGGGGACTGGAGAACGGATATACCTTCCGTTCCCTCACACCGCAAAGCTATACCGCACACCATGGCATTGCCAACTGAGTGTACAAAAAAGATCGGGTCATTGATCCGATCTTTTCATATTACCTCGGTGTTCTGCGTATCATGCACACATGCGGGATGCCGTCTTCCAGGAACTCTTCTGAGGCTGTCACAAAGCCTTCTTTCGCATAGAATGGAATGGCATAGACCTGTGCTTCAATGACGATCTCTTCGGCTTTAAACGCACTTTCTGCGACCTGTATGCCATCCTGCAGAACCATGCGTCCATAGTTCTTTCCCCGTGTACGCGATACCACACGGCCAATGCGGATCGTACCGTCTTCATGCCGATAGACGCGCAGATACCCCTGCAGGACATCTTCCTCATCATACAGCAGCACATGCACGGCATCGAAGTCCCTGCCGTCAATATCGCCATAGACGCAGTTCTGCTCCACCACGAAGACATCACTGCGCAGTTTGAGCAGTGCATATAACTGCCGCAGCGACAGTTCATCAAACGCACGTACTTCGTGTCTCATAGTGCTTCTTCCAGACGTTTTTTCAAAAGAAGATAGCGTTCCTGCTTTTCCTTCTTTGCAAAGTGTACAGAGCGCTGCTGCGGATAATCATGCGTATAGGTCAGATCTTCTGCAAACTGTTCTGCTGTCAAGTCAAAGTCGATATCATCCACACAGTTGAAACAATGATAATTGCCGTCGGGAAGCGGGATGCCGTATACGTCACCGCCATACAGATCCTGCAGAAGGAACGAAGTCACAGAACACTGACCAAGCGTACAGTTTTCTTCGCTCCATTGATCCTGCATGCGCGGGGCACATGTATCTTTCGCCCATACATGACGCAGGATGGTATAGAGATGCTCAGGTGTTCCGGCTTTTGCATAACGGTCATCCTGCACATGGATGGCATCGGTCGTGCTGCTGTAATACGGTCCGTTCATACGTTCCTTTCTGCGGCCTATTCGTCTAATGCCGCTCCGTTTGTTTCAATGATATGCTTCATCCAGTCGTAGGATTTCTTCTTTGAGCGCTTCAATGTGCCATTGCCCTTGTCATCCATATCCACATAGATGAAGCCATAGCGCTTTTTCATTTCACCGGTGGAAAGAGATACCAGATCGATCGGTCCCCACATGGTATAGCCCAGGCAGTCTACCCCGTCAATATTGATGGCATTGACCATTTCCGTCAGATGATCCCTGAGATAGTTGATCCGGTAATCGTCTTCGACATAGCCGTTTTCATCCGGTTCATCCACGGCACCAAGACCGTTTTCGACGATGAAGATCGGCTTCTGGATCCTGTCATAGATCTCATTCATGCAATAGCGCAGACCCAGCGGATCAACCGGCCATCCCCATGGCGTTACTTCAAGATACGGGTTGGGACTGCCGCCGACGGTGAAGGAAGGATCCCCTTCCTTGACGATATTGGAACGGTAGTAGCTGAAGGATACAAAGTCCAGCTGTCCGTCTTTGAGCAATTGTGCGTCACCGTCTTCCATCACGATGCCTTCAAATCCCCTGCGTACATAGAGATCATGGGCATAGGAAGGATAATAGCCCCTGGCCATTGTATCGATGAAATACCAGTTTTCCCTTCTCACCTGCATATGGCGGAAGACATCCTGCGGACGGCACGTAGCCGGATACAGTTCACTCATGGCATACATGGCGCCGAACATGGATCCCGGCATCATCTCATGTCCCAGAAGCACTGCTTTTGCGCTTGCGACAAACATATGATGGACCGCCTGATAGTGGGCCTGTCCGGTGCTCTTGCGTGTCCCGCACGGTCCAAAACCGCGCACGGCGTTGATCTCATTGAACGTCAGCCAATAGCGGCAATATCTGCCATACCGTTCAAACAGTGTCCGGCAGTATTTCAGATAGCAGTCAATGACATGACGGCTGCTCCAACCATCGTATTTTAATGCCAGTTCCATCGGCAGTTCATCATGACAGATGGTGATCAATGGCTCCATATTGTATCTGGCCATTTCCTTCATGACATCGTCATAGAATGCAAGACCTTCTTCATTCGGTGTTTCTTCATCCCCGGTGGGATAAATGCGGCTCCAGCAGATGCTGAAGCGGAACACATTGAATCCCATGCCTGCCATCAATGCAATATCTTCTTTGTAATGATGATAGAAGTCAACGGCCTTGTGGGATGGATAATACTGTCCTTCCAGGAAGACCGGTACGGCCTCTTGGGGCACTTCATCGGCGAAGAAGAAGCTGCTTGCCGGTGTAATGATTGATCCATCCGGCATCTGCAGTGTATGATGCCGCGGATTCTCTACACTTCCGTCTGTTTCATAGTCATGGGAAAGAATGCCTCTTCCCCCTTCGCCGAAGCCTCCTTCAAACTGGAAGTCCGCCGTAGCGCCTCCCCATAAAAATCCCTTGGGCAGCGGTTTCATCCCTGTACTCCTTTCATGACAGCTGCGAGCAGTTCTGCCGCATAGTCTCTTCCAAATGTCTCGCTGTTGATGCAGAGATCATAGTTTTCCTTCACGCCCCACGCCTTGTCACTCTGGGCAATGCGGGTATTGATGCGGACATTGTCTTCTTCCTGAATCATCCGGATGATCGTATCGCGGTCGGTCAGGTCCGCATAGAACGGACTGACTTTTGCCCTCACGATTTTGGCATCCATATCATCCGCATACATCATGACGGATGTGCAGCTATATCCCTTTTCCGTGATCATTTCCTTTGCTGCACGGTCATGGATCAGACACGGTCCCTTCGCCAGGGCAAGATCAATCGCTTTGTTCATGGCAGCGCTGATCTTCTGCCACATGGGATCTTCCGTGATCTCTTCTTTTGTCAGAACTGCCGGACGCAGTTTCTTTTCAAATTCCAGCACATCTTCGATCGTCACGCCGCACTCCGGCACTGTTTCCAGCAGAATAACTGCATCATAGTAGGCATATCCGCTCTTTCTGCATGCCTTGTTTCCGATCATTCTTCCCATGGAACAGTATTCACTGTCCAATACCACACAATGCGGTGCCTTATACTGCTTTTCAAATTCTTCCAGACCGGCAGTCCCTGCCATATTCCGTATATCTTCTGCCATGTTCATTCCTCCGTTACCATTATCGTAACGTAATATGCATGCTTCGTGTAACAAAAAAAGCAGAGCATATTGCCCTGCTTTGCATTCCTTACAGAATGTCGATGAATTTCTTTTCTTCTGCTTCTTTCTTTTCCGGTGTCGGAACAGTTACCTGCAGAATGCCGTTTTCATACGAAGCCTTGACATCGGTATCGCGGATCGCTGTGCCGACATACCATGTTCTTGAGCATGCGCCGCTGTAGCGTTCCTGACGGACCAGTGTGCCCTTGTTGTCTTTTTCTTCGTTTGTTGCAGTGTGCTGTGCACGGATCGTCAGATTGCCATTGTACAGGCTGATCGTAATATCTTCCTTGTTGAAGCCAGGCATTTCAATGTCCAGTACATAACTGCCGTCCTTCTTGCGGATGTCGGTCTTCATCAGTGTATCGTTGCGAAGCAGCGGTGAAGCAAATACATCATCAAACATCGTATCATACAGATCTTTTCTTTCCGGATAGTTTCTCATTTTTTTATCCTGCCTTTCTCTGAGGATCTCTCACCTCACACCTATAGGATACTCCAACTTTTAGCACTGTCAATAGTAAAGTGCTAAATATTTTTATCAATATTGTCGCATACATATGCAGGATATATAAAAAAGTGCTTATTTATAAGCACTTTTACGCTTTAGCATTCTTTCGTTTTATCTGCCAGTCAGCCTTCGAATTTGATGCCGGCATGCTTCAGAGAATCGATCAGAAGCGGCACCGCAACGATACAAACGATCATCGTGACCAGGTTATACCACAGATTGTAGCTCAGTGAGAATGTCCAGGCATAGGCAGAACCGGCCGCTTCCCCTTCCGGGAACCAGAAATAGACGCCGGAGAGAACCTGGAAAACATACTTCAGCAGCATCGCCGCAACGATGCCGAAGTGACTGCGTGTTTTCAGATACCAGTATGTAAACGCAAACATGCCAAGAGCGCATACGATCGAAGCAATCGTTACGATCACCGCTGCCGGATAGCTCTTGAAGATGCCGAAGAAGGCACCGGCTGCCAGAATGAGTGAAAGAACGATGGCACCGGTATTATCCAGATTGCGGATCGGAAACAGCAGTGATGCAAGACCGCATGCTGCTAATGGCAGCACATAGTCCAGAAGGATCTGGATCGGCCAGTAGAAATACATCGGGAAGCCCAGGACGATGGTGATCAGCCACGACAGGATCGCCACGCACAATCCGCTCTTCCATCCCAGATGATACGAAGCGATGAATACGGCGATCAGTTCCAGTTCGATCGATCCTCCGTTGGGCATCTGCAGGAAGGGAATCATATTTCCTACCCACTTCAATACGACATACAGTGCGACATACAGAGCCATATAGCTCATTGATCTGATTCCTTTGTTCTTCATAAAAAAATACACCTCCGTTTTCTGAAGGCGTAAAGAGTTTAAGTAAACTCCCTACGCTAGTACGAACTAGATCAGGTGATAAGGGTATCTCTCAGCACAGCGGCACCCCTGTTCACTGTAACTCATAATATCACTGATGGTATTGGATGGCAATCCTCATGCACACAATGCTCTGCCCAGTGCGCGGCATTCTTCCAGTGCAGCATCATCCGGTGCTTCCATGCAGATAACGCTGTCGCTGACAAGCGCAATGCCGTCCTCTCTGCAGCGGTCTTCCCAGTTCCGCATCCATTCGCCGTCTCCCCAGCCATACGAGCCAAACAGGCCTGCTTTCTTACCGAAAAGCGATGCTTCGATCTCGGTGAAGAACGGATCGAATTCACCTTCTTCCAGCACTTCTGCACCCATGGCCGGACAGCCGAATGCAAATGCATCATAGTCATTCACGATCGCAGCGCTCGCATCCGAGACGCTGATCACATCTGCTTCGCCGCCGGCGCTCTTAACGCCTTCTGCGACTGCATCAGCCATCTGTTCCGTATTTCCTGTTGAGGAATAATACACAATTGCAATTTTCATTTAGTCTTCCTTCCTTTCAATCGTCATCTCTTCCAGAGGGATGCCGTGCGACAGTTTCTGCCGGCATGTCAATGTGCAGTCACGGAATGTGCGGAAGCACTTCCGGGCATACTCCGCATCGCAGTACACCTTCCATGCCCCGGCAAAGACACATGGACGGTCATTCTGAATGAACGCTTCCACTTCGCAGGACGGATAGCCAAGAAACAGTCCGATCTCATGCGGAAAATTCTGCGTGTCCTTCATGCGGCGGATCAGCCGTGTCAGGCACGCACCCGTATGCGAAGTATCATAGCCGCTCTTCTGCAGGATCTTCTGCGCCGTTGCATCGCTCAGCGCCGCCGCAAGCCGGTTCGGCCGATACAGATACACCAATGCCCGTTTCTTCGTAAAGCCCAGCACCATGGTCCGGATATTGCCGGAAGAAAGCCGTGCATTCAATTCTGCAATCTCTTTGTACAGCGATTGTCTGTCATGGTATTCTGCCGCAAACAGACTGCCGGCTTTCCGGTCACGCAGGGTCGCTGCACAGTGCATTACGATCTGATCATCCGACATATGCTCCTCTTGTTAGACATAACTAACTATTGATATGATAACAGTTAGTCTTAACTAACGCAAGCAGAAAACAAAAGCAGAAGTCATAGGCTTCTGCTCAGGATTTGCGTACGTTGGTATTCAGGCTGTAGCCGATGCCCCGGATCGTGCGAATATATGTTCCCTTTTCATCGCCGATCTTTGAACGCA
The DNA here is from genome assembly GCA_017539385.1 of Solobacterium sp. Classification (GTDB taxonomy): domain Bacteria; phylum Bacillota_I; class Bacilli_A; order Erysipelotrichales; family Erysipelotrichaceae; genus Bulleidia. The sequence goes on from JAFYHC010000091.1 coordinate 6,810, forward strand.
GACGCTTGATATATACCGTCAGCGTATTGTCATTGACATATTCACCCAGATCGTTATACAGGATGTCCAGGATCTCCATCCTCGTCAGTACAGTATTGGAATGCCGGATCAGGATCAGCAGCAACTTATATTCCATGGATGTCAGATTGACTTCCCTGCCATCCCGGGTCACCCGTCCGTTGCGGAAATCTATAATGTTGTCCCCGATGCTGAAAGTGGAAAGACGCGGATATTCCATCATGCACCGGCGCAGTACCGCATGCATGCGCGCGGTGAGCTCACGGGTATCATATGGTGCACATAGACCGTCATCTGCCCCGTTTTCCAGACAGTCTGCCAGAAGGTCCTTCTGCTTTTCCCCGACAAGGACAAATAAAGGAACCTGGCAGATGCAGCGGACAGTATGACAGACCTGCATCTCATTTGTTCCGCTGTTTAAAAAGACCATCTCGGTACGGCGCTCACTATCCTTCTTCAGCATAGTATAGAGTTCTTCCTCCGAACGGACACAGTAAACAGTACAGCCGCTCTCTTCCAGAATCCGGGCAAGCTGTGATTCAGATGCACTGACACTTTCAAGTATGACAATCATAGATTACCTCTGGCAAATAATAGACAGTCACTTCACTTTGTCTATTTTATCATGCTTGCTGTTGTACGTGCAACTTTAAACTTTACATACTGTGTCTTTCTGAAGTGAAAAGTTAAGTTCCACTCCCGGGTGGTCTAAGTGGAAATTTGTCTTTCTCAAAGTTCTAATAGATGTTTGTCTTACAGATTTCATACATAATATGTGTACACAGATCATGGCAGCTAACTGTAGAAGGAGG
>JAFYHC010000092.1 GCA_017539385.1 Solobacterium sp.
AGGTGAGCCAGCATGGAAGGCTTTGTTAAATCGTTGATAGCTACAACTTCATAACCTTCAGCACCGAACATCTGTCTGAATGCTAAACGTCCGATACGACCGAAACCATTAATAGCAACTCTTACATCACTCATATTATCTTAATATCCTCCTTATGATGTAGTTAAATTATAAAACTCCGTATGGTATATAGTCAATTAAGAAACGATTCACAAAGTCCGTTTTTGCCATGTTTTCCGTCTGTTGTGAATCAGCGGTTTTCGTTCAGATTCAATGGTCTGCGGCTGATGGCAAAGGCATCTTCCACAGTGGCGATCCGTCTGCTGAACAAACGCATAAATAAATCTTTTTCATTGATTCTTGCCATCGTGGAATCGTAATAGCGGACCCGTGCTTCCGGGAATAATTTTGACAGGTTTTCTGCTTCGGAGACACGCAGTTTGATAATGCGTTTTTCCTGCAGGCATGCGTTGCAGAGCTTAAACAGAGACATGCTGTCAAGGTAGACGATCTCATCTACGATGAGTTCATTGCCCTCCGGACGCATGACGGCATAGCCCTGGATCTGGTTCCTGCCGTTATAATAGGCGACGATCTTTCCCCCTGTGGATGTGATCTGCTTCTTGAAGGCAACGAAATATGCCAGGTCTCTTGCATAGAAGCCGTTGAAGCGCTTGATGTAATTGCTGTAGACCTTGAGCAGATCGATCGGCGTCGGTTCATATGCGCAGCCAAAGTTGGTGATGCGCTTCACATCGCTTCTCTGCAGTGTATATTCACACCGGCGGTAGATCCTGCGGAAGCCGAAGGATTCATACAGATCTGCCTGATCGGCATCTGCCAGTGTCACAAGCTCACTGTGGCTGCACGCATCCAGCACGATGTCCATCAATTCGTCCATGGATCTGCTGCGGTGCTCACCGGAAACACCGGGAATTGCCTTGATCATGGATGCCTGCAGCACGCGTCCGTTGAACATGAGATCATGTCTTGTACGGATGAGGGCTGCCTGTATCTTTCCGTCTTCCAGTGCGACGAATGTATCTTCCGGCTTATAGTATGTCTTGAAATAGAATTCCACATACCGGGGATCATCTTTCGGGAAACATTCTTTCCACAGTTCCCGGATCTCAGTTGTATCTTGTTCCAGTGCTTTACGTATCATTCTTCCGGCTCCTTCCTGCGCAGGCGCTCTTTCTCTGCCAGTTCCCGGATCCGCAGAAAGCGGTGCCGAAGACCGGACTTACTGACGGATTCCCCCGTCTCCTGTTCATATAGTTTTGTCAGTTCTGATAATGCCGCATCGGGATACTTCAGGCGTACCTGTGCCAATTGCTTCAGGGAATCGCTGATCTGCGACTGGTAGCGGCTGGATAACAGGACTTTGATATCATCGATCTGTTCTTCCGCTGCCTTCTGTATCTTCTGCTCATTTGCGACATCGATATTATTGAGGCGGATAAAGTTGTTGGTAAAGTCTCTTTCGATCCGCTCATCTTCAAATTTCATCAGGGCATTGTGTGCTTCGATGCAACGCAGAAAGTCACCGATCTTTTCCGCAGCCTTGACATAGACAACTGTCTTGCCGCGCCGTTCGATCTTTTTGGCAGGGATGTTGAAGCGTGCCATCTGTTCGATCAGAAACAGACCGTATTCTTCGTTCCCGGCGGTGATCTCCAGGTGATAATTCGGCTTTTCCGGCGGATTGATACTGCCGGACGCAAGGAAGGCACCGGTGAGGAATGCCCGGGCATTGGAATCGGTCTGTACGATCTTACTGACAGGTTTCTCACGCAGTCCTCTGGCGGTATATAATCCGACATCTTCCAGGATCTCCCTTGCAAAGGTCAGGATGCGGATACCGTAGATCCGGTTCTTGTTCAGATTCATTTTCTTTTTAACGAACAGTTCCATTTCGGATCCATAGCGGTCCTTGACCAGGCTGAAGATCATGCGGGCAACCGCCGCATTTTCCACTGTCACCAGCAATGACATGCCGCGGGAAGAAAACGAAATGACCGAGGACATCTTCAGCAGTGCACTAAGACATGCCCGGGCATCCGAACGTCCCATTGTCTTCTGGGATACTTCATTTTTGATATCGGATGAGAATGACATATTACCTCTGTTTCAATAGTTCCTGAACAATGGTGCCGATCTTTGTTGCATTGTGGCGGATCAGCTGTCTGCGGAAATCCAGCAGACTTTTTTCAACGATCCGGTATGTGTGTTCATCATCACGGATGCGTACACGTGTGCTTCCTTCCGCCAGATAGCGCTTCAGGATGCTGTCGGGGATCTGATCCATGGCATATACCACAGCATCGACCGGTGCACCATGGTCCATTAGTGCCTGTACATGATCTTCCAGATAGAAACCGTCGGTTTCTCCCGGCTGGGTCATGGCATTGCAGAAATAGACTCTTTCTGCCTTTGTTTCTTTTAATGCTTCCCGGATCTCAGGAATGATCACATTGGGAAGAATACTTGTATAGACGGAGCCGATCCCATAGATGATAAGATCTGCTTCTCTGATTGCTTCAACTGCCTGCGGCGTTGCATGGACCGGTACATCGTAGAAGACTTCCCGGATATGGTTGGAACGGTCCGGTATGTTCGCTTCGCCTTTGACGATGACGTCGTCTTCCATGCGTGCAAACAATGTAATGACCTGAGTCGTGGCAGGGATGATCGTTCCTTTGACATTCAGGACCTTGCCTGCTGTCTGCACAGCTTCAAAGAAACTGCCGCGCTGCTGGGTGAGTGCTGTCAGGATCAGATTTCCCAGGTTATGTCCGGCAATATCCTTTTCTTCGCCGTTTGGATCTTCAAAGCGGTAATCCATCAGGCTGCCTAAAAGTGTTTCACTTTCTGCCAGAGAGATCATGACATTGCGGATATCACCCATGGCAGGAATATGGAACTGCCGGCGCAGACGTCCGGTGCTTCCGCCGTCATCCGCCACCGTGACGATCGCAGTGATATTCAGATCCGGAATCATCTTGATTCCGCGGCAGATGGTGGACTGGCCATGTCCGCCGCCAATGACGACGACATTTTTCTTCTCTCTGCCGGTTTGCTCACTCATTGCGGATCCACTCCTTCTGATCGCGGTGTTCCTTGTAGCAGTTATACGATGAACGATAGCGTTCATAGAGATAGTTGGTTATTGCGACAGAGCGATGCTGGCCGCCTGTGCATCCAATTGCCATGGTGAAGTGGTTCTTGCCTTCCTGCATATACTTGTCAAATGCATAGTCGGTAAACGCTGTCAGACGCTCCAGGAATTCCTTCGTTTCCTCTTTCTCCATGACATAGTCATAGACTGCCTTGTCATTGCCGGAATACGGACGCAGTTCCATCACCCAGAACGGATTGGGCAAAAAGCGCACATCGATCATCAGGTCTGCATCCATCGGTACGCCATACTTGTATCCGAAGGAAATAAACGAGATGGAAAAAGACGGTACGGTCGAACGGGAGAAGAATTTCTCGATCTTATTGCGGAATTCCTTCTCCGAAAGGAACGATGTATCGATCGTAATAAACGTATTGGCAATGGCCTGCTTGAACATCTGCCGTTCCACGGCAATTGCTTCTTCCAGCGTATTGACCGTGTTGCTTAAAAGCAGAGGATGCATACGCCGGGTGCTCTTGTACCGGTGCAGCAGTACACTGTCTGCCGCATCCAGAAACAGCACCTGCACGTCCATGTTCTGTCCTTTTAATCCGCGCAGGAAGTGCGGAAAGTCCTGTGCATTTGTACTTAGTGCTATATAACTGTAGCGGGGATCGGTACTGGTATCGATCATATCCACCAGAAGGCTGACTAACTGCACCGGGAAGTTATCAATGATATGGTAGCCCATATCCTCCAATACACGCGTAGCAGTACTCTTTCCGGCACCGCTCATACCGCTGATCAATATTACTCGTTTCGAACGCATATATATCACCCAAAGATCTTTCTGCGGCTGTCGCTCAGATTGTCGCAATAATAGCGGACAGCGAAGTCTTCGCCGCGGTCATACTCATTGCCGGCCAGGAACACATCCCCTTCCAGCATGTTTTTCAGCATTCCTTCGATGCATGCATTTAAGTTATCAATACCCGGTTCTGTTTCTTCCATCAATTCCGACGCTCGTACATCGAATACATTCCAGCCATTCAGCTGGATCTCTTTTTTCTTCCATTTCAGGATCTCTGCATATTTCCATTCTGTTTTCTTTTCCATGTTCAGCGTCTCCATTCCTATTTATTCATTATACATGTTTTCACCTCCCCCGAAAAACACGATATTGCAGGGCTGTATGATACGTTCAGAAAGGAAAGGATACCCGTATGAAAGCAATGCAAATCATGACCTCTCTTCTCATCAGTACACTTGGTTTAACAGGAAGCGTCCCAGTGTATGCCGAACAGGCATATGATGAAGACGTTACGGAAGACACCATGATCGCACTTCTTCAGGAATACGATCCGGAAAGCTGGCAGATCGTACAGTTTAACAAGTCGATCGGTGAAGATGATATCTGCAATTGGCTTGATCAGGCCGGTTACGAAGTTGGTAATCTCGGTACCGTCGTCCATGAGGAATGCCATACGTATACGTTCTATAAGAATGATTACTTCATTACGGATAACGGCAGACCGACTGCCAGCGAAACGATTCGTCTTACCGACGGTCAGGAGTTCTGGATCCCCTACCGTAATCCGGATAATGTTTCTTTCAAGACAGAGACCTATGCACGCACCATCCCGGAAGACCTCCGCACATTCCGTTATAAGACCTATGTGTCAGAAGGTTCCAACAACGCATCCAACGTTCATGGGATCTATGGCCTGCTCAATGAGTATTCTGCCTACAGCTGGGGCTTCCACAACCAGCTCCGCATGATTCCGTACTATGAAAAGCACCAGATATACGGTGATCTCTTCAACAACTGCATCAATGATTACCAGGCATATGCGGAATTCCGCTATTGGATCCTTGGTTTACTCGACTATGAGCGCAAATATGCACCGGATTACTACGAAGCGCATATGAATAATACCGAGTGGATCAATGCGTACTGCGGCACCACGATGCAGTTTCGCGCAATGATCCGTCAATTCGAAGCGTATTGCAGCACCATGTCCGATGACCGCACATGGAAGCCATACTGGCAGCGTCTCGAAGAAGATAAAGAGTCCCGCGGTATCCTCATGCTTGAAAAAGAATGTGCTTCTGCAGAACTCTCTGCCATCGAGCAGGAATTGTACCGGAAATGCACGATCACCTGGCAGATGACCGATGCCTCTCCCGTACGCAGTGCCGGACGCATTCTCACCGGAAAGCACCGTCACAGGTAAATGAAAATCCAATGACATTCACACATGTGTGAACCGTCATTGGATTTTTTTCATTCCAGAACGATCGGGACAAGGTCCCTGAGATCATAGAGCACGTGGTCAGGGTGTGCATCCAGGATCTCCTGTTCTTTTCCTTTTTCTGAGACAAAGCCAACGGAAACGCAGCCTGCTCTTTGGGCGGCGATGACATCCGAGGCATTGTCACCAATGTATATAGTATCCTGCGGGGACAGTCCCATGACTTCGCAGGCTTTGAGGATTCCCTCCGGATCCGGTTTGGCTTTCGTGAACTGTTCCTGTCCCAGGATACATTCAAAATTCCTGGCCAGATCAAATTCCTTCATCCACAGCCGGCATGATGCACTTAAGCGGGAAGACACCACCCCCATGCGCACACCGTTGTTCCGCAATTGTTCCAGCACATCCTGTGCATGCGGAATCAGATGCACAATGCCGGTGCCGGGCAGCTTTGCCTGGTAGCTGCGGTATTCTTCCACCATGTCCGCGGGATCGTGTCCCGGAAACAGTTTTGCCATCTCATCGTACAGCGGCGGACCAAATACTTCCAATTGCAGTTCCCGGGTGAATTCTTCTTTTGTCCGGTACATTTCAAACACATGCATATAGCACATGACGACCATGGCATGGGAATCCAGAAGTGTCCCGTCAAAGTCAAATAATACCGCTCTCATTGTTCTTCTACGACATTGCGGAAACGTTTGTTGATTTCTTCTGTGCTGGAGTATCCTGCCTCCAGTAAACGGAAGTGAGTCACTGCAGATTCCACCAGAACACCGACATTACGTCCGGCCGATAACGGCAGTACGATCGTCGGAATCTGTACATCCAGTACCTGTGTATAACGCTGGATCTCATCCCCGATCCGGTTGTAATCCTTGTCCGGATCATACGGCTCCAGACGGATCACCAGATCGATCTGGGTGGATTCACTGAGCGCACTGGCACCAAACATCTTTTCAACATCGATGATGCCGATACCGCGGATCTCCAGTAATCCTTTCAGGAACTTCGGTGCATGTCCGAAGATATTGTTATGAATACGCTGTACATCGACGCGGTCATCTGCGATCAGCACATGGCCGTCACGGATCAGTTCCAGCGCTGTTTCTGACTTACCCATGCCGCTTTCACCAACCAGCAGGACGCCCTTGTTGTATACCGACAACAGCACGCCGGACATCGTATCTTCCTTGGCAAGCTTCTCATCCAAGTATGCGATCAGGTCGGTGATGACACGCGATGTATTCAGCTTTGTACGCACAATGGGGAAATTCACAGACTCTGCGACTTCCTTCAGGATCGGCGGCAGTACATTGTTCTTGGTGATAATGATCAATGGGGTCAATCCATCCGTCAACATCGGGAAGCGTGCTCTCTGGTCTGCTTCACTCATTGTCAGGATGAATTCCGACTCCTTGTTTCCAATCAGTACGATTCTTCTTGGTTCCGTCATTTTATAGAAACCGCACAGTTCAAATCCCGGACGGTTGACATCCGGTACAACGGTCCAACGATTCAGTGCGTCATCATTTCCTGTTAACTGCTCAAAATGGAAAAACTCAACGATCTCCCGTACCGTTACTTTCTTTTTATATTCTTCCATAGGCTATTTCTCTCTTTCTAACTATTAATAATAGGTTTCTCCTCCGGCAACGCCAAAGTATTCTTCAAAGGTCATTTCTGAGCCGCATGACCACATCGCAGCCGCATAATCTTTGCCGACGTAGCGGAAATGCCATGGCTCATACATATAGCCGGTAATCGACTGTTTGGTCTTTGGATACCGCATGATGAAGCCATATTTATAGGCATTGTATTTCAGCCATTTTCCTTCGGCCGTATTTTCAAAACTGCGGGACAGGTAGGTATTTCCGGAATAGTCGGAAATATCCATGGCCAGTCCGGTCTGGTGCTCGGAATAACCCGGTCTTGCACTGTAGGTATCTGCCGCAGCCTGTCCGCTTCTTGCGACATAGCCGTTATAAAGGCTTGCCTGATAGGACTGGGAGCGGAAGCCGCTTCCTGCCACCAGGTAGACACCCTGTGCCTTGGCAGCCGCAAACATCTCTTCCAGTGCCGTGGCTGCTTCATCGCGCATCGGTGTGCTCATCCGTGCCGATACATTCGGCTGGCGCATATCCGACGGCTCATAGTAATTAGGCAGCTTGTGTGCCTTGTTTGCGACAAGCAGAAGACTGTTTACATCATTGAAGTACTTCGCCAGTTCTTTATTGGAGAGTGTTTCCCAGCCGGACTTATCGATCAGATTCTTAAATTCTTTCGAATCCGCAAATCCAGCCAGTACCGTATCCCGGTATTCTCCGTTATTCAGTCTGCCGACCCAGTCATTCAGTCCGCCTGTATCGTATTCCCGGTCCAGGAATGTCCGGTACAGTACTTTGACAAATTCCGTATTATTCAGACTTTTCTTCAGAAATTCAACGGAATGGAAGAATCCGGTCGTTGCGACCTGCTTCGGTGTACGCTTCTTCAGGATCAGCAGATCACACCAGTTATTGATCCCGCCGGCATCCGGTGTTCTTCCAAGTGCGTTATTATACAGCCTTCCGACGAAAGATGTCAGCCCATAATTCTGATCCCGTCTTTCCGACAGGGAAATATCGCCCCGGGTAACACCGTATTTGCTGCAAAGCTTTGTAAATTCCACGCTTCCGATAAAGCCGCGCAGAATGTAATTCCGGCTGACACCGTTGTTCAGCTTTTCTACCCAGTTCTTCTTTCCGCCGGCGTCGCTCGCTCTGTCCATGAGCGCATGGTAGCAGACCTCCACAAAGTCCGCATTCGACAGTTTCTTATTCTGCATTTCCTTGGACATCATGAAGCCCTGCACAGCAACTGCTGCACTTGCTTTCCCGGTGGAAAGCCGGTTCATCCAGTCCATATATCCGCTTTTGTCCGGTTCTCTGCCAAGACACACCTGATACAGACGTGTCACAAAACCATCCAGATCATTGGCTTCCAGCTGTTCGCTTTCTTCGCCAAATTCTTCTTCCGGTGTTTCTTCCGTCACCGTTTCTTCCTGCGGTATTTCATCCTCGGCATATATGTTCTGCGGCATGTGCATACCTGCTAAAACAAATGCACACAGCAGTGCGGTCATGTATTTTTGTATCTGCTTCATAATCTTGTACCTCTAAACCGCTCAAAGTATAGCAGATACATGGTATTGCTTCTATGTGCGAATGGTAATCTTTTTACCGTAAGCGCTTCTTTTTGCGCTTTCCTGCCAATACTTCCAATACCCCCTGCCCCATCCCTGCAGGTACTGTTTTATATAATTATGACGAACTATGCACCAGAAACCGGTGAATGATTCACAAGAAACTAAGAAAGGACGGCAGATATATGAAGGGAAACGAATACAATGAATTACTGGTATTGATCGGCCATATGGACAAAGAGAGCAGATCCAGAATTCCGCAGAAATTTGTTGAATATCTGAAAGAGCGCATGATTCCGGGTGGAGAAACAGATATCGATCCCCTGCATCCGTTTAATGCCGATAACGCATCCAGAAAGGCCGTAACTCTTCTGGCAATGATCACGATGCTGTATCTGACAGAAAATGACAAAGACCGATGGGAAATGGCAGAAACCTTTCATCACAATCAACTTGAATATGAAGGAAAAGAAATCGTTCCCATGACAGAAGAAGAATACCAGGACTTCCTGAAGGAATATGATGTGTGGAACGAATCGTTCGGTCCCATACCCTTCTGGTCCATCAGCCGCCGCTGGCAGCCAAGATACTGCTATGAACTGGTAAAACCCGGTGCAGAAGCAAACCTGCAGATCGGAAAAATCGGTCTGCAAGAAATCTATGTACCAGAAGAAGAAAGAAAACGCATCATCACAGAAGCAAAACAATGGTACACAGTGGAAGATGTCCATGATCTATACAAAAAGGACAGCAGCACAGATGAGAAGAAAATGGGCTTAACGGTTCCAAATGATACGTTCTATAAAAACAGCGTGATCCTGCTGGATGGAAAGTTTGCCGGTACTGTCGTAAATATCACCGATCCTGCTTATTTTGACACTGTTCCGGTAAATGGCGAACATTGCGGTATTCTTCTGATCAATGGAAAAACAGCCGGCGAAGTACAATCAACGTCATACACTGACTTTCCCTCAGGCGGGTATATCCACCGACAAATCTCCTGCTCATTACACAAAAAGAACCCTGGACTGTGAATTTTCACAGTTCAGGGTTCTTTCTTCATATGATGTTATACTGCGTTTGTTTCTTCCGTATTCGTATTTTCCTGTGGCTTTTTATCTTCCGCATCATTATTCTGCTGCGGCATTCCATACCTTACGTAATCTTTCAGTTCCGCATAATATTTTGACTGCTTCAGCACCCGTTTCAGTCTTCTTTCTGCCTTAGTCCGTATAATGCGGATATTGGTCATACTCCTGCCGTGTTTATTCGCAATATCCTTCAAAATCATTTTCTCTGAATCAATGCCATAGTATTCCCGAAGTATATTCTCTTCCAGATTATTCAGTTTCCGCAGTCCCTTTTCGATTTCTTCGGCAATGATTCCCCTGAAGATCGTATCGGGATCATACGATGGATCCTCGATCATCTCGATCGTATTCTCTTTCTCATCGTTATTTGTATTGATTGAACCAAGGAATAATACACGCTGGCTTTTAAGCATGTCCCGCAGTTCTTCACTGTCCATTTGAATGGTATCCTGTGTTTCTTTCAGAACAGCTTCGATCACGGTGTTCATATCCAGATCATTTGTCAGATAACTGTGGTCCAGATGCAGCAGATATGCTGTTTTTGCCAATTGTGCCAGCAGATCCTTTTCCCTTCTGGAATAATTCAGGATATATCTGCTTCTTCGTATTCCGTGATCCACTTCGTTTTCTACAGCCTTCAATGCATATCCCTGCAGACTGTCTCCTTTTGTTTCATCAAAAGCATCCAATGCTGCCAAAAAGCCTTCACATCCGTCAATGATCCGGTCCATCCGCATTTTTTTCGAATATCCTGTCCGTTTTCGCACAACACCGCTGATCAGTTGCAGATTCGCTCCTAACAGCCGGGAAGCCGCTTCTGCTTTTCGCTCCGCTGCGGCCTGACGCGCTTTTTTATACGCTTCATCTCTTTGCTCCAGCGGTACATACATCAGTTTGCGGATATACGTTTCACTTTCGCGCAGCGCCTGCATCAGTATCATTGTTTCTTCTTTGGAAAGAAAGAGCTGGGAATACATCTGTTTCTCAAATAATGCATAATGATCTTCCAGCAGTCTTCCTTTTTTGCTTTTATCCCTGCTTTTTTTGTGATGTGCCAGAACAATGCTGCGTTTCACAGTACGGATATATGCCTGCGAGATCTTTATTTGTTTTCCGTATTCATTCGTGATGGATATCGATACTGCCGGCAGTTCGTCATACAGCACTTTTCCTTTCACACTGAATGAATTAAAACCATATACCGACCAAAACAGTCGGGAATACATGATCATTGCAGCAACGGGAAGTTCCGGATCAAACGGTTTCTCTTTTGCAAACTTAGCAAATTGCTCCTGCATGCTATTCCGGAGGCTTTCTTCGAAATGATTCGCTGTTTTGCGCGTATTCGCTATATCCCGCAAACACCGTAAGCCAATGATCACCAGTTCTTCATATAACACCCATACCGGATTATCGTCCCGCAGAAAGCATTCTTTTGCACATTCTGCAATCACAGAAATATAACGAAGAATCAGCTGCCGTACAGCGTCTTTTTTCTCCTGACGTGCAGTGGCAATCTTTTTTTTCAGCCGCGCTGTTTCCTTTTTTTTCTCCTGACCTGCTGCGTCCGCTAATTCCTCCAGCCGTTTGACTTCTGCTTTCTTCTCCTGGTATGCTTTCAGAATTTCTTCGTCTCTTTTTTGGTCAGTCTTTTGGAATGAACTGCATTGTGCCAGAATCTTCACTTTTGCATAGTTTGTGATTTCTTTGCGGGCAGAAATCTGCCGCTCGGAAAGATGAAATGGGTCCTGTTCCAGTACGATGGAAGCATTACTGTCATATGACGCTGGGGGCAGCTTCTGTGAAAAAAGTGATGCAAGGGCACGCTTTCTGCGTCCTGCCTCATTGCCTAATGTTTTTTCGAGTATCTCTCTTTTAAATTTTTCAATGATTTCTAGGTCATCCAGACTATATCCCGCCGGGATCTTCTGCAGACTGCCCGGAAGACATCTGTCAAAACGGAAATTTTCCCAGAACATAGCTGTAATGGCAGCACACATACCATCAGAAAGCGCAGTATGTTCCGGTATGCAGGCCAGTAAGTCCTCCAGTGCTTCTTCTGTCATAGCACGCATATACTCGGTCACATCCCCGTGCTTCTGTTCGTTATAACGTCTGTATGCCTGATCAGCAGCGTGGATTCCTGTTTCCAGAAATGCTTCAAAGGGAATGTAGTCCTGATCAGCCCACAGGAAGATCCTCCTGCATACCGAAAAGACCGTATCAAAGAATATACGGGATCCTTTCTCTGCATTTAAACCTTCGGTTCCGGTGTCATCCGCAAAGAACTCCATGACATTCGTTCCCGGTTCTCCAATCGGATATCCATGTTCCCGAAGTATCTTCTCTGCCTGCTGTATACTTTCAGCTTTATTCATGGTCTTTAATTCACTCCCGCAAATGCCGCAAATGCAATCAGGACATCAAAGTAATTCTTATAGGAAAACAATGGATAATGCGCTTCAGAAAGATACTGATCTGCCTGTTCTTCAAATGCTGTACATACTGTCCGGAAATCCTCATTCTGCTGCATATCTCCGTTTTCTTCTGTAAACAGGTAATAGCACAGCCCCAGGATCTTCAGACGGCTCATATCTTCTGCTTTATCCACACGCAGGGAAGAGCCTGAGATGAGCTCATTGAATCTTGTGGTCAGAATCAGGAAATCCTGCAGTTTTTTCTGAGAAATATCCGGATATTCCTCAAGAAATTCCTGCGGGGATTTCTGCAGCGCAGTTCCGTCCACAAGCAGGCTTATTCCATAATTGCAGTCAAAAAGAGATAGTCCTTCTCTTCTTAATTCCTGTAAAAGCTTTCTGTATACACGAAAAGCATTCTTCTGAGAAAGAACTTCATCTTCCTCACTTTCCGTATTTAAATCGCCGCAGTTGAAATCCTTCTGTATCAGTTCAAACAGTTCATCTTCCGTTCTCAGAAAATAGTGACTCCACCGCTGTGAATACCACTGTGTATTATATTTTTTTACTTCTTTGGCGGAGGTGGAACTTTGCAGACGACGAATCATTTCTGCAGATTTTTTCAGTTTTTCTGCCGGCGGAAGGCTGCTGTTCAGATAATACAGCCATACAAGATCCCGGTAGTCTTTTGGATTGATACCCTGTCCGGATGGATCTTTTTCATACCGTCCATAGGTATCCTGTTTATATTCATCCCGCAGAAACCGGGTAATATTATTCACGTAATAGCCTTCAAACAATGTTGCTTCTATATCTTTGTCAGCATCATAGTATTCCGTATTTTCTTCCGGGTAATATCGCATGCTGTACACCATTGCCAGATAAATCAGATACCTTTTTGTAAACCCGTTTTTATGAAATAACCCTTTTCCCAAATCATCACAGATTGCCAGAATGCCATAGGTTCCATCCGGTTTCCGCTGGTTTGCCGTTGTGTTCTTGTTTTCCGGATCCACCGGTTCAAATACATCGTCCTCCAGTGTATCCAGTATCATTTTTACAGTCAGTTCTTTATTCGGTATCTTCTGAAAATTCGGATTCTTCCTTTTCACATATTTCCGGATCGTACCATCCCCTTTGATGCCGACATCCTTTAATGTATTGCCCTCTTTGATAAACTGCTTCAGGATCCTCAGACGCACTGTGTCTTTCTGCCATCCAAGTGCTTCGTCCTCCAGATGATCGATGATCCGCTTCATATACTGTTCTGGCGTATAGTATTCATCCATTTTACTCAGAATGATATACAGCATTCTGGAAACCATCTCCTCATAAGTCGGAAATGTATACTGGGACAGCAGCTGTTTATAATAGCCGGCATTGTCCAACACGCGCTTATGCGGAATATGATAAGAATCCATGATGCGCTCCAGTTTACTGACAATTTCCAGATAGTTGCTTTTCCCTTCGCTCTCTTTCAGATCCATCAAAAGATTATCTACTGTCTGCTGTGTTATGCATCCGCTCAATTCTTCGACCATTTCATTGAAAACTCTGGCCGCGGCAAACGTGAGTGTACCCATGAATCCCCCTTTATTCTGCTGTTTTCATTATATGATATTTTCCGTCTGTTTATGCTTTGTACCGGATACGAATCTCTGTCCTATTTTATGTCCAAAAAAATTTCTGTAAATACTTCGTCATTACAAACCTGCACTATATATATCTATGCAAAGGAGGATACTGCATTGAACGTTGAGGTCAGAAGCAGCAATGGTACTACCCTTGTCCCTATCGAAAGCAGAATTTTCTCGCATCGCACGATCATCCTTGAGGGTGAGATCTGCGAAAAAACAGCGATAGATTTTGCCGAAAAGGTCCTCGATCTGAATCTGGAGGATGAGACAAAGCCAATCACGGTACTGATCAATTCCCCCGGAGGATCTGTAGACGATGGTCTTCTTATCTACGATGTCATTCACTCCAGCAAGGCAAAGATCCGTCTGATATGCCTTGGAAAAGCCTACAGTATGGCAGCTGTGCTTCTTTCAGCCGGTACAGCCGGACGCTATATCCTTCCCCACAGCAAAACGATGCTGCATGAACCGCTTCTTTCAAAAGGAATCGCAGGTAACTGTTCCTCGATCCGTTCGATCTCCGACAGTATGATGATGACTAAATCTCTTATTAACGGTCTTCTTGCAAAACATACCGGCAAGACAGAGGAAGAGATCGAACAGGCCACATCGTACGATCATTTCATGTCTGCAGAGGAAAGCGTTGATTTTGGTCTCTGCGACGGAATCATTGAATTTAATGAAATTATGGAGGTGATGAAATAATGATGCGTGATCTTCAGATTCTTGGCAAAAACGTTTCTTTCAGTGCAGATCCCAGTGTCAGCGGCATTAACAGCAACACTCTGGTAATCGGCGGCACAGGCACCGGTAAAACCATGTCGATTGAAGAACCCGAACTGATCCATACGTATGACCGCAGCGTCATCGTCACCATGACCAAACAAAAACTGGTCAGACGCTATAGTCAGATGTTCGCCAGCCGCGGCTATGAGATCAAAGTTCTGAACTTTGCGGACCCATCCTCCTCTACCTGTTCCTTTGATCCAATGCACTATCTCCATTCCGACAGCGACATACGAAATCTGGCATCCACAATCGTTAAATGCGACAGTTATGGCAATAAGAACATCGATCCCTATTGGGACAATGCGGCGATATCCCTGTTGTCTTCTCTGATTGCCCTGGTCCGCTATGGCACCAAAAAGCCAAATTTCACCGATGTTCTGGATTTGTTCCACCATATGGAATCGAACGTCGATGATTATGGCATATCCTCCTCCAACATCAATCATATGTTTACCCATCTCGCCAGTATCGATCCGGACAATTATGCCTTGCACGGCTGGAAAGCATACAACAATCTGTCAGTCCGTACGGCAAGCTGTGTATTCAGTGTCATGGCTGCAGCCATGGAAAATGTATTCACACCGGAAATTGAACAAATCATCAAAATTGAACGCGATATCGATTTCTCTGATTTAGGAAAAAAGCGCACCGCTCTGTTTATCATCACATCTCCATTCAGTGTCGCTATGAATCACTTCGTCAGCATTCTCTACTCCACTGCATTCAAAGAACTCTTTGAATACGCTGAAACAATGGATAATGGCATACTCCCCGTTCCTGTGCATGTTTTCTGCGATGACTTCGCTACCGGTGCACCGATCGACCGTTTTCCGGAATATATCAGTATCTTCCGTGAAAAGGGCGTATCTGTTACGATCCTGTGCCAGTCGGAGAGCCAGCTGAAATCTCTTTATGATGAAAACGGTGCCACAACGATCATCAATAACTGCGATACATACGTCTATCTCGGCGGCATGGACCTGCAGTCTGCCCGTTCCGTCAGTGAGCGCATGAATATCCCTCTGGAAGATGTCCTATATATGCCTGTCGGTCAAATCTTCATCTGCCGCAGAGGCATGCGTCCTATCAAAACAGTCCGCTATGACATCCAGTCAAATACTGTCTACCGGGCCCTTATTGAGGAAATCGGCTGACCCCGATTTCAAAAAATATTCGTTGAAAAATAGAATTCTCAATCCTGCACTATGTATTAAGTGTAAGGGACAAGAGAAATCTCATGATGAATAACTGATCCGCCAATCATATGATCTGTGTCCCTGTTTATGAACCGGGCAGTCATCCTGCGGCCATATGGGCAGAGTTTAACTCACAAAGAAAAGGAGACATGCATAAAGGTACATAACAGAACACAGATCATGAAATAGCATAAAGCGAAAGGAGATCGCCATGAAAGAACTGTTCAAAGTTACCACAAAGCAGGTAGAACTCTCCGAAGATACATTCAACCAGTATATCGGCTGCCGCAACTGTCCCAACAGTGAAGGACCATACTGGAGAGGCTACGATAACGGTTATATGTACTGGTGCAGACGCCATCACCAGTGGGAAGACAAAGACTCCGGCTGTACAAATCATTCCACCATCATCCGTTAATCAGATCATGGAACCCCGGTATACCTGGTACGGCCGGGGTTCTCTATGATAAGCGTTCCAGCGATATCTGCCGGTCCCTTATTCAGGAGATCAGCTGATCCCAATAAAAAAAATTCGTTGAAAAATAAAATTCTCAAACCTGCACTATGTATTAAGTGTAAGGGACAAGAGAAATCTCATGATGAATAACTGATCCGCCAATCATATGATCTGTGTCTTTGTTTATGAACCGGGCAGTCATCCTGCGGCCATATAGGCAGAGTTTAACTCACAAAGAAAAGGAGACATGCATAAAGGTACATAGCAGAACACAGATCAGGAAATAGCATAAAGCGAAAGGAGAACACTATGAAAGCACCGTTCAAAGTTACCACAAAGCAGGTAGAACTCCCCGAAGGTACATTCAACCAGTATATCGAATGCCGCAGCTGTCCGGACAGCGAAGGACCAGACTGGAAAGGGTCCGATAACGGCTATATGTACTGGTGCAGACGCCATCACCATTGGGAAGACGTACACTCCGGCTGTACAAATTCTTCCATCAGTTAATCAGATCATGGAACCCCGGTGTACCCCTGGTACCCGGGGTTCATTCATGTTGGAAAGGGACAGAAAGGAGAGACCATGAATATTTCACCGATCATCTACGAACAATGTCGGAAAACACTGGTGCAGCCTGAAATGGGAGGTATCCTTGGCTGTGACGCTGACGGCAATATCGTTGCCTATCACTTCGATGCAACGGCAGAAACGGACCATCACAATGCCTATACACCCGATATCAGGCAGCTCAATGAAGTGATCCGCCAATGGTATGCACAGGACATCTACTTTGCAGGTTTCATACATACACATGGATTCCGGCCGCGGCTGACATGCGGAGATATCGCCTATGCTGAAACGATCAAAAAATCCTGTGAAATGGAAGACTGTCTGATGATGATCTACGTGCTCGCTACAGATAAATTTTATGAATATGTGGTCTGAGAATAGGAGGTATTTAACTATGACAGTTGGTTTTATTGACGAAATGATGCGCGGTATCCTTTCCTCTAAGGACGTTCTGAACGCTTCCTGCGGAGAAGTCACTCGTATAAGGACGATCAATCCTCGTTCGCACCGTCCGGAAAGAGACGGCCTGTACGATGAGCGTATCTTTGGTCCAGTCAATGACTGGACTTGCTTCTGCGGTGTATATAACAATGCCCCTGAGCACGAAGGTGCCATATGCAGACATTGCGGTGTTCCTGTTCTTCCCTCCTCTGTACGCAGGACAAGGATCGGACACATTACACTTGCAGAACCTGTTATTCCTGTGTGTTATCTGCATGAAAAGCCATCTCGTCTCAGCCTGCTTCTGAACATTGATCCTACTGTTCTGAAAGATTTTGCCTGTTACCAATACTGGCTTGTTCTTGAGAAAGGAGATCTTGGTTTAGAACCTGGTTTGTATGCATATGATCATCATTTCAATAATCCGCTGTTCTGTTCTGACTATACTCAGGGCCGCATCATTTCCGGCGGACGAGCCATCCAGCTGATGCTGACAAGGCTGTTCTCCACAAAAGATGCACAGGGCATAGAAAACCCGGATGGCAAAACGAACCTCCAGATCGAATTTGAGAAACTGTGTGCACAGTATTCCGAAGACGATGAAGCACGTTACAGGGTCCTTTCACAGTTCGTGCATGGAGAGATCGATCCACAGCATCTTCTGATCACGATCCTGCCTGTGATTCCGCCGGTGTACCGTCCGGAAAATTCGAAACTTGGCAAATCGTATTTCCCTGTCCTTTGTCACAATAGGAACGTTCTAAAAGATAAACGCCTCCATCATCGGGAAGTAAGACGTGAGATCAGTGAGATGAGCCGTCTGCAGGGCTCCGTCAACCATCTGATCAATATGCTTTCTGAAGTACATGTAACGCAATAAGATTCATACATACCGGTATCCTGGCAAACAGGATACCGGTATTTTTTTGCTTTCTGAGACCATTTTGCGTCATGATCCCATGAAAAAACTCCAGCCTGTCAATGTGACACAGCCGGAGTGTTTCTATTCTGTATGCGCTAATGTATGTTCAATTGCTTTCTGCAGATACTGACCGGTCCAGCTGTCTTTGCAGGCTGCGACTGTTTCCGGTGTTCCTTCCACGATCACCGTTCCGCCGCCATCTCCGCCTTCCGGGCCAAGGTCAATGATCCAGTCAGCGCATTTGATGACATCAAGATTATGCTCAATGACCACAACGGTATCCCCGTTGTCGACAATGCGCTGCAGGACGCTGATCAGCCGTTTGACATCGTCGGTATGCAGACCGGTCGTGGGTTCATCCAGGATGTATACTGTCTTGCCGGTAGCGCGCTTCTGCAGCTCACTGGCCAGCTTGACACGCTGTGCTTCGCCGCCGGACAAGGTGGTGGAAGACTGACCAAGCTTGATATAGCCAAGACCGACATCATACAGGGTCTGAAGCTTGTTCTTGATCTTCATATGATTGGCAAAGAAGGTCAGTGCTTCTTCGACCGGCATTTCGAGTACATCGTAGATATTCTTGCCTTTGTAGGTGCACTGCAGCGTTTCATCGTTATAGCGCTTGCCATGGCAGACTTCACATGGGACATATACATCCGGCAAGAAGTTCATGGAGATGACTTTAACACCGTCTCCCTGGCACGCTTCGCAGCGTCCGCCCTTCACATTGAAGGAGAAGCGTCCCTTGTCATAGCCGCGCAGACGGGCTTCCGGACTGTGTGCGAACACATCGCGGATATCATCGAATACACCGGTATAGGTGGCAGGATTGGAACGTGGTGTACGTCCGATTGGGTTCTGGTCGATCTGTACCAGTTTATCGATATTCTCCAGTCCCTTGATACTGCGGTATTTGCCGGGCTTGATCTTCTGGCGTCCAAGACTCTGCAGGATCGCCTTCATAAAGACTTCGTTCACCAGTGTGGATTTTCCCGATCCGGATACACCGGTCACCAGTACCAGCTTGCCAAGCGGGAATTTCACATTGATATTCTTCAGGTTGTGCTGTGCTGCCCCGCGGATCTCTACGTATTTGCCGCTGCCTTTGCGGCGTTCTGCCGGCAATGGGATGATCTTTCTGCCGGACAGGTAGGATCCGGTGATCGACTTCTCACAGGCACAGATTTCCTGCGGTGTACCGGCTGCGATGACTTCGCCGCCATGTACGCCAGCCCCCGGACCGATATCCACGATATAATCCGCACTCATCATTGTCTCTTCATCATGTTCTACAACGATCAGTGAGTTGCCGAGGTCACGCATGCTTTTCAGTGTATTGATCAGCTTGGAATTATCGCGCTGGTGCAGACCAATGCTTGGTTCATCCAGGACATACAATACACCGGTCAGATGGGAACCGATCTGCGTTGCCAGACGGATCCGCTGTGCTTCTCCGCCGGACAATGTACCGGCAAGGCGGTCCAGGGTGAGATATTCCAGACCGACATCTTTTAAGAACTGCAGACGGTTGCGGACTTCTTTCAGGACCATATCTGCGATCTTTGCGTCAGTCTCGCTCAGTTCAAGATTTTCGACCCATTCCAGTGCCTTTACTACAGAGAGAGCGGTAAATTCACGGATATTCTTATCGCTGATGCGTACGCTCAATGCCTGCTCATTCAGACGGCTTCCGGCACACTTGGGGCATTCGGATTCCACCATGAAGGTGTGATACCATTCTTTGGACATGGAGGATGTCGTTTCGACATAGCGACGTTCGATCAGACGCTTGACGCCTTCGATATAGTCATTGCGGGAATATTTGTTTCCGCTGGAAGATACCAGTGTATATTTGATCGGCTTATCCGATCCATACAGGATCATTTCCAATTGCTTCTTCGTCAGGTCTTTGATCGGCTTGTCCAGGTCGACTTTGTATGCACGGCATAATGTCGCAAAGGTCTGCCACTCAATGTTGTCCGTATCCACTATGTTCTTGTAGTAGCGGATGCCGCCTTCCCGGATGGACTTTGTACGGTCCGGGATGAGGTTGTCCACATCAACTTCTTCGGTAAATCCCAGGCCATGGCATACATCACACGCACCAAGCGGCGCGTTAAACGAGAACAGGCGCGGTTCCAGCACCGGTACGGAGAAACCGCAGATCTTGCACGCATAGTTGCTGGAGAACAGCATCTCTTCACTGCCGTTCAGCACCACACACATGCCGTCCGCCAGGTTTAATGCCGTTTCGATCGAATCGTGCAGACGGCTGCGGCTGTCGGTGGTCTTGATCACACGGTCGACGATGACATCGATCTCATGACGCTTGTTCTTATCCAGGACGATTTCTTCTTCCAGCATGCGCACTTCACCATCCACACGCACACGGATGTATCCGTCCTTCATCAGTTTCTCAAACGTATCCTTGAATGTGCCTTTGCGATTGCGTACGATCGGCGCCATGATCGTGAGACGGCTTCTGTCATCCAGGTTCATCAATTGTTCCACGATCTCCGGAATGGTCTGTCCGGTGATCGGGATGTTGTGATTGGGACAATATGGCACACCGATGCGTGCAAACAGCAGACGCAGATAGTCGTAGATCTCCGTTACCGTACCAACTGTGGAACGGGGGTTGTTGGAGGTCGTCTTCTGGTCGATGGAGATCGACGGGGACAGTCCTTCGATCAGCTCTACATTCGGCTTCTCCACGCCGCCCAGAAACATTCTGGCGTAGGCACTGAGGGATTCCACATAGCGTCTTTGTCCTTCGGCATAGATCGTATCAAATGCCAGACTGGTTTTTCCGGAACCGGAAAGACCGGTCATGACGACCAGTTTGTTCCGGGGGATATCCAGTGATATATTTTTCAGGTTATTTTCTTTCGCACCGCGAATAATAATCTTATCCAGTTCCATTGCACCTCCGTCAGTCCTTCGGCAGTTTTCCTGCTTCTTCCGCCAGGTCATTTAACATGACCCACGCTTCCCGGGGAGAGAGTTCATCCGGATCGATCTGACGCAGTTTTTCTACCAGTCGGTCTTCTTCCGGATTTTCTTTCTTCATTTCGATCAGCTGGAAACTCTGCTGGACGATCCGTTTCTTGGACTCCAGTTCTTTCTGTATGCCTTCTGCACGCTTTAATACACTGTCCGGAAGACCGGCAAGACGTGCGACGTTGATACCGTAGGATGCCCCGGCAGCGCCGTCTTTGATGCGGTACAGGAAGGTTACCTTGTCATTTTCTTCTTTGACAACGACATGGACATTGCGGACACAGTCCACACTTTCCGTGATCGCTGTCAGTTCGTGATAGTGGGTGGAGAACATGGTCTTGGCATGTACGCACGCCGCTATATATTCGATCATGGACTGGGCAAGGGCCATGCCGTCATAGGTGGATGTCCCTCTTCCGATCTCATCGAACAGGATCAATGAATGCTCCGTCGCTTCCTGCAGCGCCCGGTTGGCTTCCGTCATTTCCACCATGAATGTGGATTGTCCGGAAAGAATATCATCACTGGCACCGATGCGTGTAAAGATGCGGTCAAACACCGGCATCACGCACCTGCGTGCCGGTACAAAGCATCCCATCTGTGCCATGACAATGATCAGTGCCGTCTGCCGCATATAGGTGGATTTACCGCCCATATTCGGTCCTGTGATCAGCAGGATGCTCTGTTCATCCGTCATGACGGTATTGTTGGATACATACCGGGGATTCTTCATGAGAGAATCCAGGATCGGATGTTTGCCGGCAGTAATATTCAGTTCGGATTCACTGAATTCCGGCCGTACATAGCCATTTGCGGCAGATACCTCTGCCAATGCCCCATAGCAGTCCAGCTCTGCCAGTGCCTTTGCCAGTTTCTGCAGACGCGGCAGATAGCTGCGTATTTCTTCCAGGATCTTCTGGAAGATCTCTTTTTCGATCGCTATGGCATGTTCCTCGGCATGCAGGATGGCATCTTCTTTTTCTTTCAGTTCGGATGTAATAAACCGCTCACTGTTGGTCAGTGTCTGCTTGCGTACATATCCCCACTCATCCTGTACTTCCCGTGCCGCTGCCTTGGAGATCTCAATATAATAGCCGAATACTTTGTTATAGCCGATCCGCAGCGTCTTTAAGCCGGTGCGCTCTTTTTCCTTGGCTTCCAGTCCGGCAATGAATTCCTTCCCGCTGCGCTGGATCATGCGCGCTTCATCCAGGGCCGCATCATAGCCGTCCTTGATCATTCCTCCTTCGGAGATCACGACCGGCGGGTCTTCCACAAATGCCGCATCCAGGTGCTGGTACAATTCCTGCAGCGGATCCATTTTGCTGTAGCGGGCAAATTCCTCACACTGAATGGACTGCAGGATCACCGGCACCTGTGCCAGTGTCCGTGACAGCCGCAGACAGTCGATCGCATTGGCATGGTTCATGGCACAGCGTGCGATCAATCGCTGCAGATCATAGATCTGTCCAAATGCTTCACGCAGTTTCTTCCTCTGCATGAAGTGCTTCATCAGCCATGCGACTCTGTCATAGCGTCTTTCGATCGCATCCCGGTCTACCAGCGGCTTTTCGATCCAACGGCGCAGTTCTCTTGAACCCATTGCACATTTGCATGTGTCGAGGAACGACCACAGTGTGATCGCTTTTCCAGATGTACGCAACGGTACCGTCAGTTCCAGATTCTGCTGGGTGGAAAAGTCCATATACAGCCGGTCATCCTCATTCTCTATGACAGCACTCTGCAGATGGCTCAGCAAATGCTTCTGTGTTTCTTCCAGATAATGCACCATGCGGCCATACGCACACCGTTCATAGTCTTTTTTGATCTCTTCTGCCAATGGCTCATACTGGGACGGAATGCCTGCTTCATCGCAATATGAGATGACTACCTGCATCTCCCGCAGCGTCTGTATGATCTTTAACCGGAAGTCTTTCGGAACGACCACTTCCCGTACATTGTTCTTCATGATCGCCTGTACCAGGGCATTGTCCCTGTGGGCAATGTCTTCCACAAAGTTCTCACCGGTGCTCATTTCGGCAAATGCCACGGAATACCCGTATTTATAATCATGCACAGCCGCAAGGAACACACTGGCTTTCTCATCCGTGATCTCATCCATCACCGTTCCCGGTGTTACCACACGGATGACATCCCGCTCTACCAGGCCGACCGCTTCTTTTGGATCCTGCAGCTGTTCCGCGATCGCTACTTTGTATCCTCTTTGTACAAGACGCTGTACATAGCCTTTCACTGCATGGTGCGGCACCCCGCACATCGGCACTCTCTCTTCTGTTCCTCCTGCCTTCCCTGTCAATACCAGGTCCAGTTCCCTCGATGCTGTTTTTGCATCATCAAAGAACATTTCATAAAAGTCTCCGACACGATAAAACAGCAGTGTCGAGGGATACTGCTCTTTCATCTTCAGATAGTGCTGCATCATCGGTGTATATTTCTCGTTCATAAGTCCACTTCCAAAAGCCTGTACATTATAGCACGAAGTACCATATTTCACTTGTTTTACCGCCTCTTTCACAGGCAGGAATTCAAAAAACAGGGGCTGTATCAGTCAGTACTGATGCAGTCCCTGCTGTATTTATCCAATCAAGGTGAAAAGTACAAACAGCCAGTGTGCCGCAATACCGGCACAGATGCCTCCTGCTGTATGACTCAGGATCGCCTTTCCGATCAATGGCTTGCAGTCGAGGGAATCCATCATAGAGGCATGGGTACTGAGATAGCCGCTCCAGCACATGCACATGGCGGTAAACACAGCGATATCATTCGGCTGTGCCAGTCCCTGCTTCACCAGGCTTGCGGTCAAAGACAGTGCTGCACCGGCCGCACCAAGTGCCGTGACCGGTACACCGATGGCTTCCGGAGACGCAAAGCCAAATAACGGCTTCAGGATAAAATCGATCCTGGATGCCAGCATCGGCAATAAACGGATGCCTTCGTACGCTGCTCCGGTATATGTACCATCCGCGGACGGCCCGTCGATTAACATCATGACAATGGTACAGATCACAAGCACGCCCGGGATAATGCTCATGCCCATTTTCACACCGGACTTTCCGCCGTCCAGCACAGCAGCCATCATACGGCTTCCAATACCGCCATGCCGGATCACACGCATATTTTCCGGCACCGGGGATTCTCCTTCGCCCATGCACTGCTCATCGGCTTCTTTCCCATAGTATTTCCTGGTAAATACCAGCATCAGACGGGTACTCACCACACTGCCGATCACTGCACCCAGCAATCCCATGCCCACAGCAGCACCCAGTGACTTTCCCATGGCAGGCGAAAGACTGTACATATACGTACACACGATCAATCCCATGCCGAATGCGGTGCCAAGATTGGTCAGTGCCGGATACTGGTATTTGCGGAAATACCTGCGGAAGCGGGTATCTTCCGTCAGTGTCAATATGGCCGGGTTATCCGAAAGAAACGTCGTAACAACACCCAGTGCCGCTGCACCGGGCAACTGGAATACCGGCTTCATCAATGGCTGCAATACCCTGTTTGCCAGGGATACAAAGCCAAATTCCGATAACAGCGATGACACCGCTCCCATCATCACGCACACCGCCGTAATATACAGCACGGTATCAATGAGAAGCCTGTATGCCGTATTCATGATCGTATTTAATGCATTTGCCAGCCCCATCTGTGATACAAACAATGCCAGAAATGCCGCAAAGCAGAGTGGAAAGATGAATGTTTCCGGGCACAGTTCTTTTACAAACGAGCCCTCTTTCTCCTGTGAATCCATGAAATATCCTCCGGATCTGAAAACGTCCACCCGTAATGATACCGTACACCCACAGGAAAATAAACACATGAATGCCTATGTCGAAAAAAAATAACTGCCTTACAGCAGTTATTTCAGTACTTCTTTGTATATTTCAGTGAGTTCCTTTGCTTCTTCTTCCGTCAGGACTTCCGACTGCGAAGCATTGAAGGAATCTGTCAGTGATACATGGTGCTTCACCAGTTTTCCCTTCTGTATATTCAATACTACCGGGATATACAGTCCTTTTTCACCAGTTTCATCCGCCCGCAGTGCATCTTCCATATACCCGCACAGTTCCTCGTACAGCCGTTGATTTTCTTCTTTTCCGCCTTCTGCACTGATCGGTGCATCCGCATTCACATAATATACCGCTGTGCCTGTTTCCTTCGCTGCCTCATTCAATACCCATACGGCATTCTGGCAATAGATGCAGTTCTCCCTGCTGATCATAACCATGGCAGTCTCTTTCCGACGGAACAACTCGATCAATGATGCAAAGCTGATCTCTGTATATACATGATCCTGCGCATCCATGTTTCTGTATCCGGACATATCCGGTATGGATGTCGGTATGTCTTCCTGCACAGACGATGCATTGGTGGTGCAGCACATCATCGTACATGACAGAATGGACAGCATGAATAAGGTCAAAAACTTTTTAAGCATAGAATGTTACTGATCCTGAAACGTTTCCAGATAAATAACTTGCACCATTTCTTGTATGTATTGTGTAATTAACAGTAACGGCAGATCCAGAAATCGTCCTTGTTGTTGTTACATATAAATAAGTGCTTTGAGAGGTGCTGCCAGAAAAGGAAGCCGAAGTAATGTTTCCTGATCCGTTTACGGTGATTGTTCCATTAATATAAACTGTCACAGTTCCTACCCAACTGGCATTTGTATCTGGTCGTGTAAATGATACATAATGTGATCTGCTTGTCGATACATTTCTAACGACAGATCTGGTTGATTCAGAGGATTCATTATACATTTTTGCTTGCAGTTCGGTTGGCCGAATTGATAAACCTGTAATTAAACAGCATAAAACAATAGTAATTATTTTTTTTAGCATTTCAATTCTCCTTTTTTTCTGTTTATTATTATACAGATTATGGTCTGCTTTGCAAATGAGGAGTCCTGCACAGCGCACCAGAAAAGCATCTGTCGTTACGAGCAGATGCTTCACTTTTTGCGCTTGTTTATCAGATTATCGGATAAATGCATGCAGGAATTCTGCCGTCAGATCCATGGCACGCTTGTCATCTTCACCCTGGAAGCCATGCCCTGCGCCGTCCAGCAGATCGATCATGCACGGTGTGCGCACTTTGTCATAAGCACGCTTGGCGTTCTTCGAATAATTGTAATTCACAACATCATCACCGGTGCCGTGGATGATCAGGACCGGACGGTTAAACAGTACGATCTCTTCATAAACATTCATATTTATGACAGAACGTGCATATTCACCGCTGAGCTGGAATTTTCCTTCTCCGATGGTATCCGGAATGTTGGCAGGATCAAACTTGATACCGCGCATATCACCATTGCGGGCATCATCCGGAATGCACAGTGCCGGATAATACATGACCAGCGCATGAACGCGCTCGTTGTATTCCGCCGCTGTCAGTGCAGATACGAAGCCGCCCTGCGACAGTCCCATCAATACCAGCTGGTCCGGATCGATCGTTTTATCTTTCACTACATACTTCATGACTGCCACAAGATCTTCCACCTCTGTCATCGGTGTCATATCTTTGTGGAAATCACCGTCACTTGTTGTATTCCATCCGCCGCCGCAGAAATCAAATGTATATGCATGATATCCTTGTTCAGCGAGGAATTCCCCGTATTTCGCGGTCGAAGTCATATCTGCGGTAAACCCGTGTGAGATGATGACCGGTGCGAGTCTTCTGTCCGCATTGTCCGGAAAGAATTCTTTCCCCCGGATCGTCAGTTCGTCTCTTTGACATTCAAATGGGCGTACAATGATCGTCATTATTTTGAAATCTCCTGTTCGTTGCGAATATTATAGCAAACGTAGTTCTATACGAAAAGGTACGAAACATGTTCCTATGTTTCGTACCCTTATATGTTAATCCCAGCGGTCGATATATACGTCGGTCACCCCATAGGATGTTGTGACACGCAGTATGATGTCGATTGCCTTATTGCCGATGATCATTCCGCAGGCGTTGGGTCCTTCGACCTTTTCAATCTTATTGCGGCGGGAATACGCCTCGATAATGCTGATATCATTACGCGCCACAAAGCCTTTTTGGAGATTCGACACTTTGAAACCTCCCGCCTCTAAAGAGATGGGATTCCAAGCCGAGAGAATAAGCATCACTGCTTATCTCTTGGTTTTTTTTCTTTATAAAGCTTTCAACATCGCCCAAACACTCTTGATGCCTTGTGTCCTTCTGATGTCTATAGTCTTTACAGAAACAGGATATTTGCCTGCTTTCCGATACACGATGTATCGTACTCACTTATGGCAGGATCGGTTTCTGGATCCTTTATTCTATACTGCTGGTCCTGTTAGAAACCCCAACAGGATATATTTGTTCTTCCTGCAGCCTTCATTTCTGAAAGCAATGCATCATGTAATGTAACGAACTGACTGTAGTCCCTGATACAGGCTTCTGTATCAGGCTGAC
>JAFYHC010000010.1 GCA_017539385.1 Solobacterium sp.
CAGTCCGCCGATCGCACTCCACATGGACGGACGGTAGTTCAGGTCATAGGAGATGAATGTGCCGTATTTCTTCGCTGTCTTGCATGCGGCGATAGCTGTCTCGCATGCCTGCTCGGACAATGCCGCATAGATACCGCCGGTATGGAGCCAGCGTACACCCAGTGTTCCGAAGATATATTCGAAGTCGAAGTCTTCCGGTGTTGCCTGGGAAATCGCTGTGTTGGCACGGTCGCTGCAGCCGATGGCACCGCGGATGCCAAAGCCGCGCTCTGTGAAGTTCAGTCCGTTGCGGCAGATGCGTCCGATACCATCTGTCTTCTTCCAGTAGATCAGGCTTGTATCGACACCGCCCTGTTCGATCAGGTCTTTCATCAATCTGCCGACTTCGTTGTCCGCAAATGCTGTGATGACGGCTGTGTTCATGCCGAAGCACTTATGCAGTCCGCGTACGACGTTGTATTCGCCGCCGCCTTCCCATGCGGTGAAGCTGCGTGCTGTACGGATACGGCCCTCTCCCGGATCCAGACGAAGCATGACTTCGCCCAGGCTTACTGCATCATACTTATAGGTGCCTTCCGGTTTTAAATTCAGATTCATACTCAGCCTCTGATTTCCTTTACGATCGCAGCTGCGTCTGATGTGATCTTTTCGATCTCATCAAATTTGCCGGCTTTGATCATATCGCCCTTGACCATCCATGTACCGCCGCAGGCTGCGATCTTGTCACATCCGAGGTAATCACGCAGGTTCTTCAGGTTTACACCGCCTGTCGGCATGAATTTAACCATTGTATATGGTGCAGCGAGTGCTTTGATCGTATTGACGCCGCCAAACTGCTCTGCCGGGAAGAACTTGCATACTTTCAGTCCTCTCTTGACTGCCTGTGCAACTTCGGACGGTGTAATGGTTCCCGGATATACCGGAATTTCCTTACTGATGCAGTAGTCTACGATCTCCGGATCAAAGCCCGGGGAAACGATGAACTTGGCACCTGCTTTGACAGCACGATCAACCTGTTCAATTGTCAGGACTGTTCCTGCACCTACCAGCATTTCCGGGAATGCTTCGCTCATGATGCGGATGGATTCCTCTGCTGCTTCGGTACGGAATGTGACTTCCGCTACTGCGAGGCCGCCCTTTACCAGTGCTTCTGCCAGCGGTTTAGCATCTTTTGTATCGTTGAGGACAACGACCGGTACAACACCGTAAGACGCAATCTGTTCATTCATTTTTTCAAACATATTTTTTTCTCCTTCGATAATATTTACTGCTTCCTCTCATTATTGTAGCAGATTCCACTGCCAATCTTCTTTAACGCATCCCTTCATTTTTACTTTTTCTTACACCCCGGAATACGCGGAGAAGCCGCCGTCTACCGGCAGTGTGATACCGGTGATGAATCCCGCTGCTTCGTTATTCAGCAGAAACAGCAGAGCACCTGCCAGTTCTGTTTCACTGTTGCCAAAGCGTCCCATCGGTGTCGCCGCCAGGATCTTTGCAGTCCGCTCAGTCGGTGTTCCGTCTTCATTGAACAGCAGTTCCCTGTTCTGTGCGGTTGCGAAGAAACCCGGCGCAATGGCATTGACGCGGATGCCTGCCTTGGAAAAGTGCACAGCCAGCCATTGGGTAAAATTGGATACCGCCGCCTTGGCACCGGAATATGCCGGAATCTTTGTCAGCGGCGTATACGCATTCATGGAAGAAATATTCAGGATATTGCATCCAGGACGTCCTACCATCTGTTTTGCAAAGATCTGGGTCGGTATCAATGTACCGATGTAATTCAGATTGAATACCAGTTCTACACCGCTTTCTTCCAGATCAAAGAATGTTCTGACATCGCTGTCCAGATCACCCTCTTCGTAGTATTCCTTCTCTGTTGTTGCCCGCGGGTTATTCCCACCAGCACCATTCAGCAGGATATCGCATGGTCCAAGATCTGCCTTCACCTGTTCTGCGACTTCTTCGACCATCTTCTTATCCAGCACATTACATGCATATGCCTTTGCCATGCCGCCTTCCGCAAGAATTTCTTCTTCGACCTTCTTTGCCTTTTCATACGTGCGATTGAGCAGTGCAACTTTTGCACCGGCTCTTGCAAGATCTTTTGCCATGACCGAACAAAGCACACCGCCTGCACCGGTAACGACTGTCACTTTCCCGCTCAGATCTGTGTTTAATACATTTTTATTCATACATCCGCCTCCATCTGTATCCATATATATTGTGCTATGACACCTTTGCATTTCCCATTGCACCATTTGTTGCATACATTGCAAATATTGCTCATACTGTTAAAAAAATCTGCAGTATTTCCTGGAATCAGGTCATACTGCAGATTCTTTAAATGTGTAAATCAGCGAATCCGTCTGTATACATCGTAGTGGAAAATCTGTCCGTTTTCCTCTTGTTCTTCCCCTTTTTCGACGCATTCCCATGCAGGATCTTCATCCAGATTGGGAAACCATGCGTCTGCTTCATAGGTGTTTTCCACTTTGGTGATGATGCATTCATCACAAAGCGGCAATAATGCACGATAGATGCTGTCTCCGCCGATGACGATATAATCATCGGTGTTTTCCGGCAGCTGTTCTTTCAGCTGTTCTACGGAATGTACGACAGCAGCGCCTTCCACCGCATAGGCGGGATTTCTGGAAAGAATGATGTTTTCCCGCTTTGGCAATGGTTTTGCATGGGGGAAGGTTTCCAGCGTCTTGCGTCCATAAATCACTGTTTTCCCGGACGTCAGGCGGCGGAAATTCTTCATATCCTCGGAAATATGAACAAGCAATTGTCCATTGTTTCCAATTGCCCAGTTCTGATCGACTGCTGCAATTGCTTTCATATGCATCCCTCCTTATACAGCGATCTCAATGTTGCGGATCTGCTCACCGGCTACCTGATAGTTTTTCAATGCAACACTGTCTTTGGTGAACCGGTAGAAGTCGTGGATGTCCGGATCCAGCCAGAATTCCGGTGCCGGCTGGGGTGTACGCTGTATGAGTTCCTGTATGGCAGGTATATGCCTTGGTGCATAGATATGGGCATTGGCGTCCACATGGATGAATTCGCCCGCTTCCATATCACATACCTGTGCGATCATATGCTGAAGAACAGCATACTGGCATGTATTCCATGCCCAGGCAGCCAGGACATCCTGGCTTCTCTGGTTCAGGATCATATTCAGTGTCAGTCTGTCTTTGCCCTTTTCCTGGCTGACTACGAATGTTACGCTGTACGCACATGGCTGCAGATGCATTTCATCCAGGTCTTCCGGATTCCAGATCGTTGTCATGATACGGCGGGAGAACGGGGTGTTCTTGAGATCATAGATTACTTTGTCGACCTGATCCATATGCCATTTTCCATCCCTGCGCACAGCCGCAATACGCCCTGTTTCGCGGTCATGGAAGATGTCTTCGCCGTCTTCGTTCGCTGCAAATTCATAGTATTCCGGGAAAGCATGCACAAGGCCCTCGTCTTTCACATCCTTGCAGGAATGCTTCACACCCATCTGATAGCCGTATGCTTTTCCGATGGAACCGGATGCGTCAGCCCATTCATCCCAGATATGCGGACCAAGATCATGGATATTATTAGACTTCTTCTGCCAGATCCAGAGCACTTCATCCGTTGCACTCTTGATGCCGGTTTTGCGCAGTGTCAGCATCGGGAATTCTTCACGCAGATCAAAACGGTTGATCTCCCCGAATTTCATGATCGTATATGCAGGTGTTCCATCCGGCCAGTGCGGACGTACTTTCTGTCCTTCCGTGGATGTGCCGTTTTCCAGGATATCCCTGCACATCTTAATAAATTCAAGATCTGCCTTGCTCATGAATCCTGCTCCGGTGTTTCTTTCTCATCGAATCCAGTCAGACCAATTGCCTTGGTAACCGGCAGAGAGAATGCGATGCCGTTGGCTTCGCTTTCCAGACCGGCTTTGGAATAGATCTGACGCAGTACTGCGTCTTTGGATTCTGCCGGTACAAGGATGATCACGACTTCCTTTTCCGGCTGGATCGTAATATTGAACATTTCTTCTGCTTCTGTAGATGTCGTGCCTCTTCCCTTGAGGATCGTGCCGCCGGTTGCGCCTGCTTTCCGTGCTGCGAACATGACCTGGTCTGAGAATCCTGCGTTAATGACGCAGAAGACCGCTTCGAATTTTGTATCAGCCATTTTTTTCTACCATCCTTTTATCATTGCTTAAGAAGCCATAGCTCAGTTTGCCGATAACGCTGGAAAGCGGTACGGCAAAACTGATGCCGGTATCGTTATTTACTGTGTGGAAGCGTTCCTGGAGTGCCTCCATGATCGTATCTACTTTTTCTTCACGCACGATGCTGAAGATAATACTGCGGCGTTTATTCTTCAGACCGAGGAATTCCACCAGATTGAGTTCTGCCGTACCTGTACCGACAATTGCGATCTGCAGGTTGGCATCGAACGTCTTGATATAATCCGCAAAGAAGGTGCCTTTGCCTTTCTGCACAACGGTAACAAGCATGCACAGTTTATGTGGTGCAATATTGCCTTCGTGCGTTACTTTCTTCTCTTCCATGGCTTTCCTCCTTATTCGAAGTAGATGATCTGTGCGTCATCCGCAGACAGGATCTTCTTGACCGAACGCTTCTCTTTGACAAAATCAGATACGACACTGCGGAAGCCAAGAGACTGTATGGTGATCAGTGGTGTCATGGCTACCATTGCGACAATGCCGAATGCAAAGTCCATGATGGCATCTGCACCGCGCATGGATACGCATGCACCGATCATCATCGGCAGGATGAAGCTGCTGGTCAATGGACCGCTGGCAACACCGCCGGAGTCAAATGCAATGGCTGTATACAGCTTCGGCACAAAGAATGACAGACCAAGTGAGATCAGATAACCGGGAATCAGATAATACAGCAGTGAGAATCCCAGTACCAGACGCAATACCGATAATCCAATGGATACGCCGACACCCACGGACAATGCTATCATCATCTGCTTCTGGCGGACGGCACCGTTGGTCACTTCTTCGACCTGCTGGTTGAGTACGTGTACTGCCGGTTCTGCCAGGACGACGACCATACCGATGATGAAGCCAAACAGGATCAGGATCCCGGGGTTGCCCTGTGCCATCTGTAATCCGATCTTATATCCTACCGGCATGAAGCCGATGGTCACCGCCATTAAGAATGTCACAAGTCCAACAAAGGCAAACGCAACGCCAAACAGGATCTGAACGATCTTCTGCTGGGGCAGATGCAGTACATATTTCTGCAGAATGAAGAAGAAGCCAAGCATCAATAACAGAGACTTTGCGACATCCCATCCTGTTTCCAATAACAGATGCCAGAAGGCAATTCCCAGTCCTGCTTCCATGGAATAATCCGGCAATGGGAAATGGATCTCGCCGGAAGCCGTCAGACTCAGGATCAATACAGCAAGGATCGGTCCGGCGGAACATAGTGCGATCAGGCCGAAGGAATTCTGTCCGCTGTTTCTGCCGCCGATGGTCTGGGCAATGCCAATGCCAAGTGCCATGATGAACGGTACTGTGATCGGTCCGGTCGTCACACCGCCGGAGTCAAATGCCAGCGGCAGGAATGCCTTTCCTCCCTGTACGACCAATAGGGACGCAAACGCAAACATCAGCATATAGAAGAACAGCAGCATCGCTGTCAGATCTGTTTTTGTTACGATGCGCAGCACCGCCAGCATGAGAAACAATCCTACGCCGATACCGACTGAGGCGATCAGCGCCAGCGGATTCACGACATTGCTGATCTGTCCGGCCAATACGGACAGGTCCGGTTCTGCGACTGTGATCAGCACACCCATTAAGAAGCACGCCGCAAACAGCAGACGGATGCGTCCGGACTTGGTAAGACCTTCTCCGACATGCCGTCCTATGGGGCTCATGGCAAGGTCTGCACCAAGGTTGAACAAACCAATTCCAATCACCAGAAACAATGCACAGAGCGTAAATATAATGCGTTCCTTCCCGCTTAACGGTGCCAATGGTGTAAATGACAGAACCAGTACAATAACAAACACAGGCAGGACCGATGTGAGTGCTTCTGTGAGTTTTGACAATAATGCTTTTTTCACAGGATTCCCTCCGATCTTTTATTCTTGGAAATATGTACTATAAGTATAACGGATTTTACAGCGCATATTAAAAGAGGATTTGGCATCCTCTTATCATTCCTGTATATTCGCATATTTCTGCAGCCATACATATGCCGCACCGACCAGATTGGCATCTGCGGAGTATGCACAGCGTTCCAGCGTGCAGTCTTCCCGCCTGGTATATGCATGTAATTGCAGTAGGTATCGTAATATGCCTGCGGATCCTTCATGAAGCGGTCATTGTTTGAAACACCGCCGCCGATGACGATCTTTTTGGGATCTGCGATGCATTTCAGCATATTGATGAGATAGGCAAGATCTTTCATCCAGCTGTCATACACGGCCTGTACTGCTTCATCGCCATTCTCCAGCCAGTTAAAGACATCCTTCCCGCTGATCTTGTTACCCTCGGCATTGCCTGCCGTTTCAAACTCTTCCGGACGCATATGCTTGGCCTTTGCCACTCTGGTCAAAAATCCCGTCATTGACGCATGCCCCGGGAATGAATGTTCCAGTCCGATCTGTCCGGGCTTTTCCGTGATCAGTGAGATCTCTCCCGCCGCATTGTTATGTCCCTTGCGCAGCTTTCCGTCCAATATAATTCCGCAGCCGATGCCGGAGCCGATGATCAGTGCCGCCGCATCGTTTACATTCTGCAGTGCACCTTTCCACATCTCCGCAAGAATCGCTGCCTTTGCATCGTTTTCAATGGTTACCCTGAGACCTGTCCTTTTCTCGATCATCTGTCCCAGTTCCATCTGCCGGATAATGCCGGTATAGCGGCCGGCAAAATACACATAGCCGGTATCTGTATCAATCACACCGGGCAGTGAGATGGCAATTCCATCTATCTCATCTTTGTATCGCACTGCAGTGTATGCAATATACTGCAGAAACGCTTCCAGGCTTTCTACCGGTGCCGGCTCTTTTTCTCTGTCCGTTATCTGTGCAAATTCATTAATGACTGCACGTTTGACAAATGTTCCGCCAAAGTCCAAAGCAAGCAGATCCATATATCCCTCCAAGTATATCCAGTATACCAGAGAAGACCGTTATTCGTTATGAATGACAGATTTGACACTCTGTATCATGGCGGATGCTTCCAGCATGATCCGATAGCTTTTTTCCAGTATTTCTTTCATATAGGGAATATACCGGTCATATTCCAGCGGCTTCATTCCGTAGAATACACCGGACGCATGGCGTATCTGCTGGCCGGTACGCTTCCGATAGATCCCATTCATGACCAGATCGATCGGCAGATAGGGTGCACAGGAAAGACCTGCTTTCTGCAGCAGGAACTGCAGCACCCTCGATCAGATGATCTATGACGGCATCCGTACAGCCGTTACCGGCAAGACGGGAATAAGGAAATACCGCCTGTCATACAAAACGATCCAGACCTGGGGATACCGCAGTCTGGTGAGTCAGTATTACCGTTACCTGAAGGACCAGAAATAAGCGGTCAATGCTTCTGCTGTATTTTCTCCGCCGCGACAGCAATCACCGATACAATGACAAACAGTCCGCTGTAATTGACTGTAATATCCATTAATGCACCGGGTGACAGCGGTTCAATAAAACCGCTCATCCACACTGTCCCAAACACCAATGGCATGGTCAGCGCATATACTGCAGCTGCACGCACAAGAATATTCTTAATGGGCAGATGCGCTGCCAGTTCATACGCCAGCACACCGATCAGAACAATTGCTGCCCTGGTCAGTTCATGCCAGTTTCCGTTTGGATCATTCCGAATCCCCTGCATCAGATAGAGAACACTGTTGGCAATCGTTGTCACCGTATAAATTGCGCAATAGAGTACCGCACCTTCTTTCACCCATGTATGCCATTCTTTTTTCATCATAACCAGCACTCCTGTTTTCCTATAAACAATGAAAAGCATACGTATTCCGGTATATTCCATCAACCATTATGCATGCCATGCACTCATGGACAGTCACGTCATACAAAAATGGATATAGGTCACCTGACTCATATCCATCTTTTTTGACTGTTTATGCTTTTTTCAGAACGATCTGTACATCCTGCAGATCCTGCGGCACAGCAAATTCTTCTGTACATGCCTCATAACCTTCCGGTGCTGTCTGCACATGTACCGTATACGTTCCTTCTTCTGCCGCAAAGGAAGCAATGCCTTCTTCGTCCGTCTTTCCCATCATGCAGGTGATATCGGAGCAGAACTGCAGTCTGACACCAGGAACCGGATTGCCGGCTTCATCTGTGACAATGATACGGCATGTTTTCTTTTCTTCTTCTGCAGGTTCGCTCATTGCAGGAGCGGCATCTGCTTCTTCACCGGCAAGAAGTTTTTCGACTGTCTTTTCATATTCCGAAACATCTGCCGGAACACCGATCACCGGGTTGATCACGATCTTTCCTTCACGGTCCACATAGAAGGATGTCGGGAAACTGTCGATAAACAGTTCTTCTGCTGTATCTTTGACACCCATCAGATTGACATACGTCAGATTCTTCTCTTTGATCAGTGCTCTGCACTCTTCCGTCTTCTCTGCCGCATCATCGCAGATTCCGACAACAGCCGCATTCTTCTTTTCCAGACGGCGGTGAATGTTGCCAAGTTCTTCCAGTTCGCTCTTGCACGGACCGCACCACGTTGCCCAGAAATTGACCAGTGTTATGTCATGGTCAGCGAAGAGCTCCTCGCTCTTGACTGGTCTGCCGTCAATATCCGTTGTTTCAAAGTGAATCGTCTTGCCGACAAGATCCGCACCGGGCATCTGCGGTCCGAAGTAGTCCGCCTGTTTCAGCGCTTCGATCAATGCGGACTGCAGTGTGCGGAATTCCTCCGCATACACTGGATCAGTTGCTTTCACAAAGCTTTCTTCGGTAGCCGGATCTGTAATTGCATAATAGGTAATATCCTGATATCTGCCGATTTCCGTGAAATTCTCTTCTGCATTTTCACCCATTTTCATCTTCTGAGCGATTTCTTTGGGTCCCCGTCCGCCGTTACCGCCGATGACCACCAGCAGAACGGTCATAGCATCTGCAGCTTTTGCCTTTTCTTCATCCGTACCGCTGCCAAGTGTCTTCAATTCTTCCTGTGTTAACGCAAAATAGGTGTACATCATGAAATATGTACCGTCTCCCTGGTTTCCGATTTCCATCGGTGAAACCATACCTCTGGTATGATCAAAGACATCCGGACATGTCACCCGGAATCCCATTTTGTAATATGATTCTACTCTCGACATCGTAGCCCCCTCTTTTATTTGCCATCCTATTATAAAAAGATTTGCCAGTGTAATTCCATATCACTCTTTAACATTCATAATCTATTTTTGTATATGCATGTTTTCATCATCACGGAAACTGTTTTTGACCTGTTTCCAGAAGCGCTCCGAGATCGGTGTGAGTGCCTGAAACCGGTTATGGATCAGATACAGTCTGACTTCCTGTGTCGGTTCTAATGGCCGGAAGACCAGTCCGCTGCCTTCGGAAACATCAACGATATGCTCAAATGTCAGCAGATAGCCCAGTCCCTCTTTTACAAACATGGAACCGTTATAGGAAAGACGGAAAGAACCTTCCAGATGCATCTGATCATAATATTCCCCTGCCCAGTTTTGGATATCGCCATACCATCCCTGTTCCGAACTGAATATAGGTAATCCAGCCATATCTTCAGGACGTATGCTTTTTCTTTCTGCCAGCGGGGAATCTGCAGGCATGACCAGTCCCCATACATCTTTCTGGGGGAATTCGATCGATTCATATTTCTTTGGATCCGGTGTTTCACAGATGACCGCAAAATCCAGAAGTCCCTTATCCAGCTTTTCTGTCACCTGCTCCGTATCGCCGCTGCTGATGTGATATTTCAGACCGGGATACTGTGCTTTGAGAATACGCAGTTCTTTTGCAAGATAGCGGATCTGATACGACTCTGCCATACCAAGATACAGATCCCCGCCGGTGATATCATCCAGGGACAGGAATTCCTTTTCGATCTTGTCTGCCATGGATACAAGATCCTCCGCTCTGTCCCGCAGCAATGCGCCTTCCTCTGTAAGAGCAATGCTGAAGCTGTGGCGTACAAAGAGCTTTTTGCCTAGTTCTTCTTCCAGTGCCTTTAGTGCCTTGGATAGTGTTGGCTGGCTGACATGCAGGAATTCTGCTGCTCTGGTCATGTTTTCTTCCCGTGCAACGGCGAGAAAATAGCGTAAGTTCCGTATCTCCATCTGTTTGTCCTCTTTCGCATGATATGCATTATTAGAATATCATGATATTCGTTATTACCATTCGTAAGATTTATACAACAGCGCTATAACATAAGTGCAGACAGAAAGAGAGAACGGCACATGGAAACGCAGTTTGAAAAAATAACAGCCGCATTGGAATATGCCGGCTGCCCAGCAGACAAAGCCGCAAAGCTTCTGGAAGCAGGAATGCAGGAAGATCTGATCCATCATATGCGCCTGTGCCGGTGTGAGAAGATGGATGATCTGCACAGAATACAGAAACAGATCGACTGCCTGGACGCATTGATCCGGCAGATGAAAAAGAAAGACTGAGAAAGGAAGAAAAACATGATTGCAAAAGAAGAACTGAAACTGACACAGGAATGGGACAAGACATTTGAAAAGAGCGATAAAGTTGATCATTGCAAAGTAACATTCGTTAACCGGTATGGCATTACACTGGCTGCGGACATGTATGTACCAAAGAATGCACAAGGAAAACATGCGGCTATTGCAGTAAGCGGTCCGTTCGGCGCAGTAAAAGAACAGTGCTCCGGTCTCTATGCGCAGACCATGGCAGAGCATGGCTTTGTAACACTTGCATTTGATCCTTCCTTTACCGGTGAAAGCGGCGGCAATGTCCGTTATATGGCTTCTCCGGATATCAATACCGAGGATTTCATGGCAGCAGTCGATTTCCTCTCCCTGCATAAACTGGTCGATCCGGAACGCATCGGCATCATCGGCATCTGCGGCTGGGGCGGAATGGCGCTGAATGCAGCATCCCTGGATACACGGATCAAAGCCACTGTCGCTTCCACCATGTATGACATGACACGTGTCAATGCCAAGGGATACTTCGATGCGGAAGACAGCGAAGAAGCACGGCATCAGAAGCGTGCCGCAATGTGCGCACAGCGTCTGGAAGACCTCAAAAACGGTGAATACAAATTAGGCGGCGGTGTCGTCGATCCGCTTCCGGAAGACGCTCCGTACTTTGTAAAAGACTATTATGACTATTACAAAACTAAGCGCGGATACCACGCAAGATCATTGAACTCCAACGGCGGCTGGAATGTTATTGGATGCGAAAGTTTCATCAATCAGCCGATCCTGCAGTATACCAATGAGATCCGCAATGCCGTAATGATCATGCATGGTGACAAGGCACATTCCTTCTACTTTGGAAAAGACGCCTATGCCAATATGATCAAAGACAGCAAATACACAGATAACAAAGAACTGCTTGTCATTGAAGGTGCTTCCCATACAGATCTGTATGATGGCGGAAACAAGAATGCAATTCCGTTTGACAGACTGGCAGATTTCTTCCATCAGTATCTGAATTAAGAAAAGTGAGATGACTGCTTTTATGACAGTTATCTCACTTTTTTGATTTTTTTCCTGCTGTCAGGTCCGGTTTGGGAATGATACTTGTCAGCAGTGATTATAAATGCAGTCTGTGCAGTATTTCACTTCCTTGTCCAGGTTGGCGTTGGTGCCGATATGAACGAAATTGCAGTTGGGATCAGCGATTGCATACGTCGTTTCGCCATCCCTCATCTTCATCGCATTCCAGAACGCATCGGATAATGCAAACAGTTTTTCCTGCATAGATGTCTCCTTTAATCGTGGATATTTCTTCTGTTCAGGAACTGAACAAGTTTTGGATCAAAATGATTGATGATCTCGGAATGATCCAGAGACTTCGCTGTGATAAGTTCCATTTCCTCATCGGTCAGTGTGAAGTCAAAGAGATCTTTGTTCTGTGCCATTCTTTCCGGCTTTGTGCTCTTGGGCAGAATGACAACACCTCTCTGTACATTCCATCTCAGAACGACCTGGGCAGCGCTTTTTCCATACTTTGCGCCGATCGCGGTCAGTTCAGGATCCGTAAAGATACCGTGCTTGCCTTCTGCCAAAGGTGCCCACGCTTCCGGCTGGATGCCGAGTTCCTTCATGTTTTCCAGAGCTGCTGTCTGGGCAAAGAACGGATGCAGTTCCACCTGGTTGACAGCCGGTCTGATTTCAACGTTTTCGACGAGGTTCATCAGAACGTTCGGGAAGAAGTTGGAAACGCCGATTGCCTTCAGTTTCCCTTCTTTGTAGGCATCTTCCATCGCTCTGTAAGCAGAGAAGTAATCTCCCATTGCCTGGTGCAGCAGATAGAGATCGAGATATTCAAGACCGAGCTTTTCCAGGGATGTGTCAATGGCTTTCCTAGCCATGTCATAGTTCTTCATATCCTGGACCCACATCTTGGATGTGATAAACAGTTCTTCTCTTGTAACAAGACCTGTTTCGATCGCTTCTTTAATCGCAGCACCGACTGCTTCTTCATTCATATAGGAAGCAGCGGTATCGAAAGAACGGTAACCTGCCTTAATGGCATCCAGTACAACTCTTTTGCATTCGTCTGCGTCCGGGATCTGGAAGACACCGAAGCCGACCTTAGGCATTTTTGCGCCTGTATTTAATGTGACATATTCCATGTATTTTCTCCTTTTATTCCTGAGCATTGAAGTCCATAGCCATCTTTGCGTATTTCTGTGCGTCTTCGATCGTTGCGTTGTAGTAGCGGACATTCTTATCGACCGCTGCGATTTCTGCCATTTCCTCATCTGTTAAAGAGAAATCGAAGATATTGAAGTTGTCTCTGATATGAGCCGGGTTTTTTGATCCCGGGAAAATGACATTGCCGGACTGTACATGCCATCTCAGAATGATCTGTGCATTGGCCTTGCCGTACTTTTCAGCCAGTTTTGTGAAGACCGGTTCATTGATCAGGTTCTTATCCCCATGTCCCAGCGGATACCATGCCATCAGTCCCATGCCGGTTTCCGCAAGTACTTTCTTCAGTTCTGTCTGCGGATAGTAGGGATGTGCTTCGACCTGGACCATCTGCGGCTTGATCTCAGCCGTTTCAATGATCTCTTTCAGCCATTCGATCGGGAAGTTGGAAAGACCCAGTGCTTTTACCTTGCCTTCTTTATATGCCTTTTCCATCATCTTATATCCCGTTCTCCAGTCGCCTGCCGGCTGGTGGAGGAAGAGCAGATCGACATAATCTGTACCAAGTCTTGCCAGTGTTTCATCGATCGCATTTTCATCTGTATAGACAGTTGGCCATAACTTTGTAACAAGGAAGATATTCTCTCTGGCAACACCGCTCTTTGCAATGGCACGGCCGACTGCTCTTTCGTTCATATAGCCGTTTGCAGTATCAATGAGGCGGATACCATCCGTCAGCGCGCTGAGCACGGAGAGCTCGGTTTCTTCCGGCTTGAGAAGGAAGACGCCGATGCCTGCCATCGGCATTTTATTTCCATTATTCAGTGTTAAGTATTCCATATTTGTTATTCCTCCTTTTGTTTACACTTACAGAATACTCAGAATGCAAGGCTTTGTACAATGCCGGATAGTTAACTGTGCTATAATCAAAACGCATAGTGAGGGAACCTATATGATTGAGATTTATCTGCTCGAAGCATTATGCGCACTGGACGAATGCGGCACTCTTTCCGCTGCTGCCCTGAAGCTGCATATCTCCCAGCCTGCCCTTAGCCGGTCCATGCAGAAACTGGAAGACCTGATGGGTGTCAGTCTGTTTGACAGGACAAAAAATAAAATCGTCCTGAACGAAACCGGACGAATCGCTGCCTCGATGGCAAAAAGGATCCTGGAGTCAGAAGAAGACCTGATCACAACCGTCAGAAATTATGATTCCTCTCTTCACACTGTCTCAGGGGGCTATTGCGCACCCGGTCCCATGATGGAAATGCCCCTGAACCTGACCCAGATTTTTCCAAAGATGAAAGTTGCCTCCGAAATGGAAAGCGAAGAGAATCTGATACGGGGACTGCAGAATGGAAAATACGGGTTTATTATTCTTTCCCATGCATATGAAGATGAGGATACGATCAGCATACCGTGCGGCAGTGAGTCTCTTTACTTCTCCCTGATCCCAGCTCATCCGGCTGTCATGTTCAAAGAGCAGGGACTGACATTCAGACAGATGAATGGGGAGACCTTTGTCATGGCTGGTGATATTGGTATCTGGCGGGACCTTACAATGCGTATGATGCCGGATTCCAAATTTGTACTGCAGGACTCTCTGGACGCATTGAATGCCGTCATCAACGCTTCCACGCTGCCTGCCTTCGCATCGGATCTGACCATTCGTCTGTTCCGTTCCAGACAGAACAGCACAAGAATATTTATTCCGATCAGCGACCCGGAAGCCACCCTGCATTATCACTGTATCATTCTCAGAAAAAATACGGACAGATATCAGAAACTGATCAGCTTCCTGCAGAAACATTCCGGACAATACGCATAATCTTCGAACGCATCTGAAAAGCAGAAATCTC
Organism: Solobacterium sp.; assembly: GCA_017539385.1. Lineage (GTDB taxonomy): Bacteria > Bacillota_I > Bacilli_A > Erysipelotrichales > Erysipelotrichaceae > Bulleidia. Next base: position 14,717 of record JAFYHC010000010.1, read on the forward strand.
CTTCAAAGAGAAACCTGCTTTAAAAACGGAAGAACAGCTTCCAGATATGCATCCGGTGCTTCCAGATGTGTAACATGTTTTGCATTTATTTTTGTGCGTGATCCGTTCCGCAGACGGCTGAAAGCAAACTGGGCTGTTTCTTCCGACATGGCTCCGTTCAATGTACCATCCTCCAGAAAGGAGGTATCCGCCGTGATCAGAAGCACAGGACACATGACGGAGTCCAGGGCTGCGGTATGATCAAAACCTTCATTCCATGTGCCCTCATAAAAGGCTTTCCCGAAATGCGGATCATACATATCAATGCCTCTCAGCATCTCCCGAAACAGCGGCGGCAGGAATGGTATTTCCACCGGCTGGTTCTTTTTCAGCATGCGTGTCAGGAGAATCAGAAAGCGCAAGAGTGATGCAGCACCGGGAAACAGATGATTCCGGAAGAAAGCCGGTGAATGACGGATCCAGTACATCAGATAATCACCGTCTGTATCCTCCTGCACGGCCGATGCACCGGATGAAAAGGTACGGTAAGCAACAGTCCTTTTAATAGCCGGATATTCCGAAGAAAGAAGAGGAGGATCTTCAAGAACAGCGGCTCTGATCAGGTGCGGCCGGTTTGCGGCAAGCCACAGTGCAAGCAGTCCGCCGGATGAATTCCCGCTGATAAAGACAGGCTGTCCGACGATTTCACGGATGAACTCAGCCAGAGAGGCACCAATGTTTTCTGCACTCATTTCATAATCATCCGGACAGACTGTTTTCCCATGTCCCGGATAATCGACAGCATAAACATGGTACTTTTCCGACAGTCTGATCAGAACCCGGTGGTAGGAAAACCAGTCCAGCAGCTGCGCATGCAGAAGCACAAGCGGCGGCTTGTCTGCCCCGGATGACTCGGCATAATGAAAGCGCACATTTCCAACAGCGGCATCTTTTTCCCTGAAGCCGCTTTTCCTCAGCTTCTGATGGGAAGGATCCTGGTACAGTGCAATGTACAGAACGAGCAGCGGCATCAGCCGGACAATGACACGGATGATAAACAGAAGAACTTCAAACATGTCTTCATCATCCTTCATAAGAGAGAAAAATACAAGAAACATGCAAAAAAAGCATCACTTCCTGTTACCGGAGCAGCAATTGCACATGAACTTCACCACATGCTGATCCAGCAAGCGTGAAACGATCTGCCAATACTGTAATATGGTATAGTGATGATACTAAACGAGAAGATCATTTTGAATACTGTATGATAATGAGGAAAACACTATGTATGAAAAACTGACAGAGTATCTGCCGAAGTTTGAAGGTCTGGAATACGGCAGATGGATCTATGATCATGAAAACGATGGAACCCTGGAGCATCCGATCCGTATGCCGTTTGTGAATTACCATTCTGCAGTTACAGATTTTATGGAGGCTGTATATAAGTTTGTGAATGAACATCCGGAGCTGAACTTAACAGAATATCAGGAAATTCTCAATGTCCGCGGAATCAGCTGGGGGATAGAGTCCATGAAGAATGCGGATGCTTCTTCGCTGGACGGTCAGACTGTAATGGCACTGATCCTTGGAGCCATTCGTGCTGACCGATTCAGTGAGGGCACCCTTCTTGTTTTCTTCAAAGATGGATTCATAAGCCAATGGCTGTTCAGACTGAAGGAAATAGATGAGGAATCGGAAGGAGACCACAGTAAATAAACTGCTGGTCACCGGCAGAAATACTTCCGATATCAGCCAGGACAATGTACTTGCTTATCTGCAGGTATCCTTATGCCAGCGGAACAAGATACTTTTCCTTTTTGTTCTTTTTTGCAAAGAATATGATCATGACAATGAATGTGATCAGTGCCAGCAGTGCCAGACTGACAGAAAGGAAGGCAGTATCCTCGCCAAGTGCCGCAAAATCATCACTCAGTCCGAAATCATATGCCCCATGCAGAATCCACGCGATTGCAAAACCGGCAGCTGCATACAGCTTGTTTCCTGTATATTTTGCTTTGCCATAGAACCATCCTTCAATAAAGCCATACCCGCCATGCATCAGCGTAATGCCTCTGACAAGCATGTGGATCGGTCCGGAATCTACAGCATAGACAAAGCCTTCCAGCACTTCAAAGCCCACTGCAACGATCGTCATGAAGATGATCATATCCAGCCATGTATATGAATAATCTGCTTTCTTCAGAACTCTGGTGAACATGTATGTTTTGCAGAGTTCTTCTGAAAAGGCAAGTACGAAGAAGTCATGAAGCGCAGATTCAAGCAGTGAATGACCATCATGAATGCCGGCAAGCCGAAACAGCAGGCTGATGCCTGCGGATATCAGCATCACCGGAAATACACAGAGAAATCCCTTGATCAACGCATCTTTGCATGCGTTTTTATATTTATCGTCAGCCGGTTTTCTGACTTTGTTTTTACACCATATATACAACAGTACAGCCGGGATAAAACTGACTAACAGTGCAATGATTGCGGCAAACATATTTGATCCTCTTTTCTCTTTTAATCGACAAAATCATAGCATACACAAATATGAGTCAGTCAAAATGATTCCCTGCGTGTTTTTTTAAGTTTACAGGATAAAGAAAGGAAACGGGTGTTAAAAGCTTCTGCTTTTGACACCCAAACAACCTTCATACAATTTGTGAAACTCATAAACTGAATTTCGTTCAGCCCTTCGGAGTTTCCTCCTACTATGGCTTCGGCTGACTTCTCACCATTCGTTGTTACTGCGCTCTCCACTGCGCGGTGTTCTCCGCCTCATTTACCTGCCACATCCAGTAACTATTCGGACTTCACGCTGTTCGGTACACTTATCCATGTGACCGGCCTCAATTGAGATTCGTGAACCTCGGGCCAACAGTTTACCTTCCTCTTCCTTCGGATTCCCCTCGCGGTAAAAGAACAGTTTCCCATTCCAGGACCACCTTGGCTGGAGGTACTTTTCAACCTCCGAGACATGTGCCATGACCGGCACACCAAAAATGCGTGAAGATGCCTTCTGCCTCTTCACACATTTTGCGGTTATCCTGTAAGGAACTTCTTTTTTTGCATTCAGAATTCAACGGTTTTCATGCAGATATCTTCATCAGAGAAGACCATCATTCTGTCCTTAGTTTCAGATGGCGGCAATTATTCCCATGTACTGAATAAATATGCAGAAAAAGATCCGCCCTGGCGTATTCTTGTTACATTGAGCGCAAATCATCAGCTGCGTAACCATTTTGACAAGGTAATCGTCCTGCCCGGTGTCTGGATGAAACCGGTACCGAAGCATAATAACAGCCAGAAAAAGGAGCACGTCTTCTGACTGCTGCTCCTCTTTCCTGTATGCTGCCAGGCCAATGAGTCCGGCATTTTTTATTCCATCAGCCAAGATCCGTGCCGCTGGATGCGATGACCTTCTGGAAGCTGGAATTCATATAAAGGAATACCTCTGTCTGCTCAGTATTAATCTGCAGATATACTTCCGGAAATCACATGTTTTTCTTTATACCATTTTAGTGTCAGCCATTTTTCTTCGAGACTTCTGCCGGTATACAAATACATACCTAGATGACTGAAGAATTTTTCCCTGTCGATAAAACGCCCCTCATACACTGGGAATATCTCATCTTCATCTTCAATGGGGAATTTCTCCTCGTAATCTTGAATGCACTTGTCCATCGCTGCCTCGTCAACGCCATAGAAATCAAATCCATAGCCATGAAATCCGTCGTGATTGTATTCATACGTACTGTAAATAGTGACGCTGTCAGGTACTATGATCAGATCTTTTCCGCCTTCAACAACTTCATTAAGCAATGTTTCAGAATCATCCATCGTTTCTACAGCAAACGTATCACCTGGATTCAGCTCCAGGTTTACTTTTATCTTTCCGCCGGCAATCGGCCGTGCATTCATATTTTTTACTTCCAGAAGGTTCAGAATATCCGGAGTAACAGGGCAGTAGCTTAAGTATGTGTAGCTGTCATCTGGCAATTTATAATCTTCAACATTAATTGAGATTTCCATTTCTTCTGATGTTTCAGATGGTTTCAGATACGGTACTAAGGTATTTGTATGTGATCCCCCCATAGATTCATTTCGATCAGGATCAAACGTCATACCATTCGGCATAGCAGCCTGTATATCTTCATTGGTTACACCCGGTTTAAACACATAATTGACGGTTGGCGTGAGAACAGTGAAGTCCGAATGATTTGTGATGGAAACATAGACTCCTGTATAACCTAACCTCGTATCTTTTTCCGTATAGGTCAATTCAAAATCATCAAAGCTGATCGGCCCGCTGTCCTTATTCAGATCGATTGGTTCGTCATTCGTTCCTGTCTGTTGAGATCCTGCTGACTCTGATGCGGATGAACCACATGCACAAAGAAATAATGAAATTGACAAAACCGGTATGGCAAATAATACTTTTTTCATATCTTCCCCCAAGTGTATCTTACTTTCATTATAAATGTACATTTCCCCACTGTTCGATCAGGTTCTTCTTTTTGACAATTTATTCGCCGCACTTTTTTATGTCAGTCAAACACTCGTGAAATAGATCAGCGGACAATCAGACTTGGTACAACGCAAAAAAAGAGGACAAGTAGACTTGGTCCTCTACAATATATTGTGCAGCGACAACTCTACTTTTCCAGTTACAGAGCCAAAAATGCCAACTTTACTTGTCCACTTTTTCGAAAATTTGCCCAAAAAGTTCCAACTTTAGTTGTCCACTTACTGTGTAACCGCAAAGTAATGATAGCGCCAATTAATTGGACAGAAGTGAAATAACCTGCCATTTTATTGTTTCATAGAATTATGACTTAGGTTTAGCAAAAAGAAGAGCCAGGTTTCAGCCCAATGCCGGTAAGTTAAGGCAATTGACAAACAAAACGAACTAAACTTGGTTCTCATCAATATGATGGGGACCTTTTTTTTGGAATTTGATTGAAATGACTTGACAACGCCATAAAAATCGGGGCCGCTTCGCGGCCGTCG
>JAFYHC010000093.1 GCA_017539385.1 Solobacterium sp.
GTCTGCTTTCTTTAGCAGACCACTATCAGCTAGTACATAGTTATTGAATTTCGAACCGCCGTATACCGAACGGTACGTACGGTGGTGTGAGAGGTCGGAAATAAATAGGAGGAAACCTATTTATTTCCTCCTACTCGATTTCGGCATGCATTCAGGTAAAATTAAAGTATGCTGAGTGAATATATCTGGATCATACTGGCTTCTGCCGGAGCAGGCATCGGCACCGGACTTGCCGGATTATCCGCTGCTACGGTCATGGTTCCGATCCTGATCGTATTATGTCCTTCGTTTGCCGGAGAAACCGGTGCCTATCAGGCAACAGCCATTGCCCTGGCATCGGATATTCTGGGATCGGCTGTAACGGCAATGACCTATATACGCTATAAGAACATCGATCTGAAGCGGGGATGGATCATGATGGTGTGCATATTGTCCATGTGCATTGCGGGCAGTTATGCCGCATGGCTTGCCGGCAATGTTGTCCTGGGCAGTTTTACGCTGTTTCTGACGTTCTGCATCGGGATCCGCTTCCTGGTAAAACCGGATTCCTCCGGGGACAGAGTCGTAGAGAAGGGAACGAAACTGGACTGGAAAGGCGCTACAGTATCCCTGTTTTTCGGCCTGACGATTGGATTTGGAACAGGCTTTGTAGGCACTGGCGGAGGGATGATGATGCTGGTGGTATTTACGGTTTTCCTGGGCATGGACCGTAAGCGTGCTGTCGGCACCAGTACGCTGATCATGACATTTACAGCGCTGATTGCATCGATCGCACATATCGTGATCCATCCGGCCATCGTACAGGAAAAACTGGGAATTCTGCTGTTGTGTGCTGCGGTTGCGACCGTGACATCCCTGGTATCTGCGCACTTTGCCAACCGTGTGGCAGAAAAGACCGTCGGCTATGTGACTGGCATCATTCTGACGGTCATGGGGGCTTTTCTGATCGGTATCCACTACTGGTCCGTGATCGAGACAATACCGTACGCGGCGGATATGCTGGGATGTCTGAAAGCATTTATTCTGTACATCGTGCCGTGTGTGGCGCTTCTTCTGATCATCCATTTTCTGCAGATCGCTCCGAGATTTGTATTCCGCAAGTTATTGCATCTGGTGGCATTTACCTGTGTGATCCGCCTGATCACTGCCGCAGCTTCCTGGCAGGCTGCTTCATTGACGCTTGTCCTGATCGCACTTGCCATCTATCCCATCCTTGCCTTTGCCGAGCGCTTTGAATGGTACAGTGAGCTGTTTACCGAAAAGAAACCGGGAGAGATCAAGAAGAGTCTGCTGCTTCTGTTTTTTACCATTGCATTGATCACGGCAGCCGCATGGGGTATGCTCGATCGACAGAAACTGGCTGTGGCAGTTATTCTGATGTGGGGTGTCGGGGATGCTTCGGCCGCATTAGTCGGCATTCCGTTTGGAAAGCATCGGATCTCATGGCGCCTGACCGACGGCAGGAAATCTGTGGAAGGATCACTGGCGATGCTTGCGGCATCCATGGGCACCGGGCTGATCTGCTTTATGGCGTTCGGACATCCGATCACAATGATCGATGTACTGAAACTGTTTGTAATGGCAGCGCTCGGAAGTCTTGCGGAACTGCTCAGCAAAGAAGGAAACGATACCGTATTTGTACCGCTCACACTGCTTGTGGCGGGCATTCTGCTTGGAATTTAGCTATAATAACAGGTGTTGCGGGAGGTGACACATGAAAATTTATAAAGCAGCAGATGAACTGATCGGACATACACCGTTGCTGGAAATGACGCATCTGGAAAAAAAGTACGGACTGCAGGCAAGACTGCTGGCCAAACTGGAATACTTCAATGTCAGCGGCTCTGCCAAAGACCGTGTTGCCGTATCCATGATCGATGATGCGGAGGAAAGAGGCATCCTGAAACCGGGCGCAATGATCATTGAACCAACGTCCGGGAATACCGGCATTGGTCTTGCGGCAGTCGGCACAGCACGCGGCTATCGTGTGATCATTGTCATGCCGGACAGTTTCTCTGCCGAGCGCATCAAGCTGATTCGTCAGTATGGTGCAGAAGTCGTATTGAGCGATGGACGCAAAGGAATGGCGGGTGCCATTGAAAAAGCAGAAGAACTGGCAAAAGAAAATCCCGGTTCATTCATTCCGGGACAGTTTGATAATCCGGCCAATGCACTGGCGCATTACCGTACGACCGGTCCGGAGATTTATGAGGATACAGACGGAACAGTTGATATTTTTGCGGCAGGCGTCGGTACCGGCGGTACGATCACCGGTGTCGGTAGATATCTGAAAGAGAAAAATCCGGCTGTACAGGTCATTGCGATTGAACCGGATCGTTCACCGGTATTATCCGAAGGCAAGGCAGGTCCCCACGGGATCCAGGGAATCGGGGCAAACTTTGTGCCGCGTGTGCTGGATACATCGATCTATGATGAAATCATCCGGGTAAGCGATGAAGATGCGATCCGCACCGGTGCAGAATTCTCACGCAGTGAAGGTGCTCTGGTCGGTATTTCTTCCGGCGCTGCTGTATGGGCAGGCATCCAGCTGGCAAAGCGTCCGGAAAACGCCGGAAAGACGATCGTGGTGTTACTGCCGGATTCGGGTGACCGCTATCTGTCGACTGCTTTGTTTGAATGAGGCAGAGGAGGAGAAATATTGTGTTTCTTCTCTTTTTTCATGCAATATGATACGATTTTTCTGCTGAAGTACAGCGGAACGAACCAGGTGGGATGAGTGAAGAAATTCATTGGTCATCCAGAATAGGGAAACAGGTGAAAAACCTGTGCGAACTCGTCACTGTAAAGGATGGTTCCTGCAATATGCCATTGGGAAACTGAGAAGGCTGCAGGAACGGGAATCCTGAGCCAGGAGACCTGCCTGCTTCGGTCCATGGGCCACGAGTCATTGGCTGCATGCGGCATTCCGGACAAGCGTCCTTTTTGTCATGCACCGGGCTGTGGCTGCGGTCTTTTTTTGAAAGGGAGAAAAAGTATGACAAAGAACAAGAAGACGATCTATGGAATTGCATTGCTTGTGGTACTGGCAGCGGTCCTGCTGGGTGTATGGGGTCTGACAAAGCCCAAAACACAGACGGGATCCAAGAGCATCACGATCGAAGTAAAGGATGA
>JAFYHC010000094.1 GCA_017539385.1 Solobacterium sp.
AAGCACTCCGCTATATATCAAATCAAAAAACGTTAATGTCAGAGGAAGTACAAAAAGCAGTATTCCTGTCACCTCATTCATGACTGTATGTAAGGCAACCATTTCCTTACGCATCACATATCCGGAAACCAAGTTGATTGCCTTGATCACGGCAATCATAATAATCCAGATGATAAGCCAGATTGGTACGTGAATAACAGGAATCAGCTTTATCAGACACACAAGGACCAAAACACAATCAGCCGCTGAATCGAGCTTCGATCCGAACTCGCTGGCCGTTCCTGTTTTCCGGGCAATTGTCCCATCTACAATATCACTGACCCCTGCAGTTATATACAAAGCATAGAACGCCCGTGAAAACACAGGACAGAATAGCATAGCCATACTGCAAATAATCCGAATACTGGTAATTATATTAGCCATCTATATCTACATTCTAGGCGAGACCTTGACCTTGCTGTCAACCAGAACAGAAAACAAGTCCTGAAATATCTATATTTCTCATTTCTGCCAGGATAATAACAACCCGGAAAAACTGGCAGATTCGTCAAGAATTCCAATAAGAAGCCAGCATGTTTCCCAGACCTGTATACCTTGAGAAGCCGAAAGCAAGAAGCGCTATTATTTGAAATGTGACATCATAACCACGGTCTTACCACTTCACAGAATACCATGAACACTCGGTATCAGGACTTCTTCAATGAAATCTACCCTGTCAAAAACAGTCGGCTTGAAGTAAGAAGCAACAGCCACAACCATGTTCAGCCCGGGATTCACATATATGACGTTTCCGCTGTTTCCTATGGCAGCGTAGATGTTCTTATCCGGATGAATGATCCACCAAAGGTATCCGTACTGCATCCCACGGAACATGTCACTCTCAACCACCCTCGGTTTTGTCATGTCCCGGATCCACTGCTCAGAAATAATTCGATTTCCGTTCCATATGCCAAGATTCAGACACAGCTGCCCGATCCTTGCCATGTCAGAAGCGCTCATGCAAAGCCCGTATCCCGGAGTACCAAGACCCTGCGGATCGGCAAACCATATGTTGTTCTTTGGAGCCTTTCCGATTGTAAACTGTTTATGCTCCTCTGCAGTCTTAGCGTAGTAGTTTTCATGCTCAGGCACACCAAGCGGAGTGAACAGGAATCTGTTTGCGAAGTCCATGGTCTTCATTCCAGAAGCTCTGTAAAGGATTCCGGAGAGAATATGCAGGCAGACTGTCCGGTAATCAAACTCATCAGTAATACCCTTTCTCCCGCCAAGAAAGTCAAGTGAGGCGGTTGTCCAGTCATCACTGGAGCACACCTTTGTCCAGGAATCCCCTTTTCCCTTATAAGGTGCACGCATGGTAAGAAGATGCTTTATGGTTATGTCATAGATGGTCTTCTCTCCTCGCTTTACGGAATACTCCGGAAAGAAGGAGAGAACTTTGTCATCCACACTGCCGATCATGTTGTGATCAATGGCAATCCCGGTCAGAAGCGCCATGATGCTCTTTGTGGCGGACATGATGTGAGTGCAGTCATTACGCTTATACCCGTTCCACTGTTCAGAATAGATTTCCCTGCCGTTCTGCAGAATGCTTATCTGACAGATGTTGGGCTGGCTTTCCTGTATGTGCCTGTATAATTCTTTCTGATCCATTGTCTGTTATTCCCTACATTGCATCCCCGTTCTCTGCCGGATTTCATCTTCAGGGACAAGCCTGAAGCCTTCATAAGAGAACTTTGGAGCTGTCACGCAGGAGACGAAGGAATAGCCCGAATCATCAAGGTTGACAGCACTGAAAATTGAGCATTTAGGTACAATTGCCATAGCACGCTGCCCTTTCCCGACATCTTTTCCAAGATAAACATGACTCACTTCTCCGTCCGGAGACAGAATGGTGATCTTCATGC
>JAFYHC010000095.1 GCA_017539385.1 Solobacterium sp.
GAAAACGCGATCGACCCGGTATATGCGAAGAATCTCGGCGTTGATATCGACGAGCTGATTCTCTCGCAGCCCGACTCCGGCGAGCAGGCTCTGGAAATCACCGAACTGCTGATCAAGAGCGGCGCGATTGACCTGGTGGTCATCGACTCTGTTGCTGCTCTGGTCCCGCAGGCGGAACTGGATGGCGAGATGGGAGATTCTTCCGTCGGTCTGCAGGCACGTCTGATGTCCAAGGCAATGCGCAAGCTGGCCGGCAGCATGAACCGTTCCAACACAACGGCGATCTTCATCAACCAGCTGCGTGAGAAGGTCGGCATCATGTTCGGCAATCCGGAAACGACCCCGGGCGGCCGTGCTTTGAAGTTCTATGCATCGGTGCGTCTGGATGTACGCCGTGCAGAGACATTGAAAAACGGCGGAGAAGCCTATGGCAACGCTGTAAAGATCAAAGTCGTCAAGAACAAAGTGGCGCCGCCGTTCCGTGTTGCCAGCGTAAATATGATCTATGGCGAAGGCATCTCACGCATTGATGAAGTCATCACCATGGCTGTAGAAAACGACATCGTTGAAAAAGCCGGCGCATGGTTCTCCTACAATGGGGAAAAGATCGGACAGGGCATCAATTCTGTCAGAGAACGCATGAAGAATGATCCTGCATTTGAAGCAGAACTCACAGAAAAGGTAAAAGAGAAACTGTTCCCAAAAGCAGAAGCAGAAGAAGCAGCTGCAGAGTGATCTGGCACGGACATGGGTCCGTGCTTTTTAACTTGTGAAAAAACCCTGTTTTGCGTATAATATTCGGTGGGACTCATCCCAAAAAACAGAAAGAAAATGGAGGAAAGACTATGGGACCATTAGGAACCGCCATTTTCGCTGGTATTGTAGGTATCGTAATCGGCATTCTGATCATGAAGATCGCCGGTAACATGGGACTGGACCGTTCGGTTGAAAAAGCAAATGCAATTGTTGAAGAGGCAAATGCAAAAGCAGAAACACTGATCCGGCAGGCAAATCTTGACGGTAAGCAGCAGGTGTATGACATGAAGCTGCAGGCAGAGAATGAAATCAAGAAGCAGCAGAATAAACTGCGGCAGAATGATACGGAACTCGCCAGACGCGAAGAAAAAGTCAAATTCCGTGAAGAAAATGTCCGGACGAACGAAAAGAAGCTACTTGAAAAAGGAAAAGAGTTAGAAACCAGACTTGCAACTATTAGCAAAATGGAGAACGAACTGCAGGAGAAGATCGACAGTCAGATCGTCGTCCTTGAGCGTGTTTCCAGTATGACACAGGAAGAAGCACACAAGGAACTGATGGAAGCCGTTGAAAAGAAGAGCGAGCAGGAAATCGCGCAGTATCTGCACGATGCCCAGGAAGAAGCTGAAGTCAGAGCTTCTGAGAATGCCCGCAATATCATCGCAATGGCTATTCACAGATATGCCCAGGAAGAAACGATCGAACGTACGGTGTCTACTGTTACACTGCCTTCGGAAGAGATGAAGGGACGCATCATCGGCCGTGAAGGACGCAATATCAAGGCAATCGAACAGGCGACCGGCGTTGATCTGATCATTGACGATACACCGGATATCATTACGATCTCCAGTTTCGATCCGATCCGCCGTGAAGTTGCCCGCCAGTCATTGGAAACACTGATGAAAGACGGACGCATCCAGCCGGGACGCATTGAAGAAGTTGTTGACAAGACCCGCAAGGATCTCGATGATACGATTCTCAAGATCGGCAGTGAAGCTGTATTCAAACTCGGTATCGGCCGGATGAATAAAGAACTGATCCGGATGCTGGGTCGCATGCGCTTCCGTTATTCATACGGTCAGAATGGTCTGGCACATTCGATGGAAGTTGCGGCATTTGCCGGTATGATGGCAGCAGAACTGGGATTAAACCAGAATCTGGCAAAGCGTGCCGGTCTTCTGCATGACATTGGCAAGGCAGTCGACTTTGAGCAGGAAGGCTCCCATGTGGAACTGGGTGCTCGCTATGCAAAGAAATACGGCGAGAATGCGATCATTGTCAATTCCATCGAAAGCCACCATGGTGATACAGAACCGGAAGACATCATTGCTGTGCTGGTCGCTGCAGCGGATACGCTGAGCGCTGCCCGTCCGGGTGCACGCTATGAGTCGATGGAAGGCTACATCAACCGTCTGGAGAATCTGGAAAAGATTGCCAGCGGATTCGAAGGTGTTGAGAAGGCATTTGCGATCCAGGCCGGCCGTGAGGTACGCGTACTGGTGAAGCCGGATAAAGTCGATGATGTACGGATGGTCAAGATCGCGCATGATATCCGTGAGAAGATCGAAAATGAAATGACATATCCGGGTCAGATCAAAGTCACACTGATCCGTGAAGTCCGCGTACAGGAACTTGCAAAATAACCGGAAACAGGAAAAGACGGACAGCCGTCTTTTCTTTTTTTTGCCAATTGTGAAAAAAACATCATAATTCACAAAAAAGCCGGCGGACATCTTGCAAGCGTTCACGCCATTGGATAAGATGAATTCAGTTACAGGGCTATATCTGAAGCCCGGAAGGAATTGCATGAATATCCTGTTTCTCGGCGATGTTGTCGCCAAAAGCGGCCTGACGGCTGTATTACATAGCTTAGACCGCCTGAAAAAACAGTATGCGGTCGATTTTACGATCGTAAACGGTGAAAATGCTGCGCTGGGAAAGGGAATCACAGAACCGATCTATCAGGCACTTGTGCATGCCGGTGCGGATGTGGTTACGCTTGGCAATCATGCGTTTGCCAAAAAAGAAATCCTGAATGAGATCGATCACTGCCCATTGCTTGTCCGCCCGGCGAACATGGAACCGACGGAGCGGGGACAGAGTTATGTCATCCGCCGGTGCGGAAATAAGAAAGTAGCTGTCGTATCGATGCTTGGACAGGCATTCATGAATACGGTGACCGAAGAGCCGATTCCCGCCATGCAGAAGATACTTTCAGAAATCAAAGCAGATATCATCGTGGTCGATTTCCATGCCGAAGCGACCAGTGAAAAGATCCTCTTCATGTATTATTTCCATAACGATGTCACGGCTGTGATCGGAACGCATACGCATGTGCAGACAGCAGACGAAAGAGTATATGAGGGATGTGCATTCATTTCTGATGCCGGCATGTGCGGACCGTATGAGAGCATTCTCGGGCGGGATATCGAAGAAGTCACAAAAGGAATGGTGCATAAGACGAAGACACGCTTTCTGCCGGCAAAGGGACCTTCGATCGTATGCGGGGCTGTGATCCGGATCGATGATGATACAAACAGAGCCGTTTCCATTGAACGCATACAGATACGTCCCGGTGCACCGTCATCCTAAATCAGACAAGAGCAGATATTGAATCCCAAAAGTGACGATGGTATAATTTCAATAATTGAAGGAGGAACTTAATATGCCAGTAACAATCGACAGAGAACTGTGCGTAGGATGCGGTGCTTGCGTAGGTACTTGCCCGGTAGGTGCGCTTGAGCTCGATGATGAAGGAAAGTCCACATGCAACGAAGACGTTTGCATCACATGCCTTGCCTGCACATCTGCTTGCCCGACAGAAGCTATTTCCGAAGCTGAATAACTTCAAATGAAAACCAGATTCGTCTGGTTTTTTCTTTTTGCCTGATTGTGTTATATAATAATGAATCACAGCGAGGAGGAAACCATGAATCAGAAACACGGTGAATATAAACTTCCGGACCGGAAACAGGCTTTGAAGCGCACACGGGATGCTGTCACGGCTTCCTACGATCTGTTTGCAGTGCCGCAGCAGGCCTCTCAATTGGGTGTCGGAAAGAAATACTATCTGCGTACGTATGGCTGTCAGGCCAATGTACGGGACGGCGAAACGATGGCCGGCATGCTGGAGATGATGGGATTTGCGCCCTGTGACAATGAAGAGGAAGCAGATCTGCTTCTGTTTAATACATGTGCTGTGCGCAAGGCGGCTGAAGACCGGGTACTGGGGGAGATCGGCAGTCTCAAAACACTGAAGCGTCAGTATCCCAGCAAACTGATCGCATTATGCGGCTGTATGGCTCAGGAAGAAGAGATCGTAGATCTTCTCATCCGGAAATACCCGCAGGTCGATCTGGTATTCGGAACACACAATCTGTATCGTCTGCCGGAGCTTCTTTACCGCTGCATGCATGGCGGGGAACGGGTGATCGAAGTCTTTTCCGAAGAAGGAAAAGTCGTTGAGAATCTGCCGGTGCACCGCTCGCATCCATCCAAGGGCTTTGTCAATATCATGTACGGATGCAATAAGTTCTGCACATACTGCATCGTTCCGTATACACGCGGCAAAGAGCGCTCCCGCCGCAAAGAGGATATTCTGAAGGAAGTCCTGTCCCTGCAGAAAGAAGGCCGCAGGGAAGCAGTTCTTCTGGGACAGAATGTCAATGCGTATGGCCGGGATCTGGGCATGGAGGACGGCTTTACGGACCTCTTGTGCGATTGTGCCGATACAGGAATCGAGCGCATCCGCTTCTATACATCGCATCCGCGCGATTACAGCATCTCCACGATCGAGGCAATGCGCCGCTATCCCAATATCATGAAGTCGCTGCATCTGCCGGTGCAGTCCGGTTCAGATGAGATCCTGCGCCGTATGGCAAGAGGCTATACTGCAGGATCCTATATGAAACTGTACGATGAGATGAAAGAAAGGATCCCTGAGATCACCTTTACGACCGATCTGATCGTAGGCTTCCCGGGCGAAACGGATGAACAATTCCAGAAGACACTGGATCTGGTGGACTATTGCAAATTTGATCTTGCCTATACCTTTATATATTCACCGCGCAGCGGCACACCGGCCGCGTCCATGCCGGATGATATACCGATGGAAGTGAAAAAAGAACGGCTGCAGATCCTGAATGACAGGATCGCTGACAGCGCGCTGGCAAACAACCGGCGTCTGGAAGGGAAGACCGTGAAGGTGCTGTGCGAAGGCAGGTCCCGCAAAAAAGAGGATGTATACAGCGGCTACAGCGAAGAAAACAAGCTGGTGAATTTCACCGGACCGGATGGTCTTGAAAACCAGATCGTTGATGTAAAAGTCACTGGTATTCACAGTTTTTCACTTGACGGGGAAGCATTGTAGCAGGGGATGGATTTGATTATAATATCTCTGACAGTATTACCTTTTCCGGAGGATAATAAATATGAGTAAAGTACGTATATTCGCACTTGGCGGTCTCGATGAAGACGGCAAGAATATGTATGTTATCGAAAACGAAGAAGATATTTTCATCATGGAATGCGGCCTGAAATATCCGGGTCAGGGACAGATGGGGATCGAAATCATCATTCCGGATTTCTCCTATCTGGAAGAAAACAGGGAACGGATCAAGGCAATCTTTATTACCCATGGCCATGATGACGTTATGGGCGCACTGTCGCATCTGGTCAGGGATTTCCCCAATGTACCGGTATACATGGCACCGTTCACGGCCCTGATGTTTGAACGGCGCATCAAGAATATGGGCCTGGGCAAAGTCAATATCAAGAAGATCCGCCGCAATGCCAAATTCAAGATCGGCAAAACGGAGATCCGCACATTCGGCACCACCCAGTCCATCGCGGACGGATTTGGTCTTGCCATCCGTACGGAAGACGGCTTCATCGTCTATTCCGGTGAGTTCATCGAAGATTACAGTGTGATGAACGATTCCTTCCGCTTTGATGTAACAAATATTACCGATCTTGGCGCGTCAGGCGTATTGGCACTGTTGTGTGAATCCGTCG
The DNA here is from genome assembly GCA_017539385.1 of Solobacterium sp. Classification (GTDB taxonomy): domain Bacteria; phylum Bacillota_I; class Bacilli_A; order Erysipelotrichales; family Erysipelotrichaceae; genus Bulleidia. Next base: position 5,770 of record JAFYHC010000095.1, read on the forward strand.
GTGCAACCAGGGAAGGCCATTCCTCTCCAAAGCACCGCATCACCGAACAGATCGAGACCTATTTTGAAGATTCCCCGGGCCGGATCTTCATTACGGTATTCAACCAGAATATCTACCGGGTCATTGAGATCATCGAACTTGTGATAAAATACAACCGCAAAGTCATGATCTATGATACAGAGCTGCGTGCACTGATGTCAGACATGGCTTCGCTGGGGTATTATCATATTCCGGCCGGACTTGAGATCCTTCCGGAAGATTTCCGCAATGAGATGGAAAACGTCGTTGTGATCATCTCCGGCACCGGTTCCAGTATCTTCAAGAAAGTGCATAAGATCGCTACGAAAGAAGATGACAAGATCGAACTGCGTGCCAGCGATACGGTCATCGTTGCTTCTCCGGCAGTTCCCGGCACAGAGCGGCAGGAAAGCGCAATGGAAGACGATCTGTACAAAGAAGGCGCAAGAGTCTGTCTGGTCGATTCCAAGCGCGCATTCTCCATGCATGCGTCCGTGGAAGACATCAAGATGATGATCTCGCTTCTGAAGCCGAAGTACTATATGCCGGTGAAGGGCGAATACCGTCAGCTGATCGCCAATGCCATGATCGCATTGAATATGGGATATGACCCCGAAAAGATCATCGTTCTGGATAATGGCCAGGTGGCAGCGATCCGGGATGGAGACCTGGATATGAGCTTTGATCATATCCGTGCAGAAGATGTTCTCGTAGACGGCAAGGAGAATCTGGATTCCAGCGGCATGGTCTTAAAAGACCGTGAACTGCTCTCGACCGACGGCGTCATTGTCGTAGGTGTCGTCATGAACCATGTGACGAAGGAACTGATCGGCGGTCCGGACGTACAGAGCCGGGGCGTCATCTATCTGAAAGATGCGGACTATATGATCCGTGAGATCGGTGCAATCATGGAAAGAACCATCATCGCAGCCGTCAACGATAAGCGGTATGACAACATGTCCTGCCGTGTGGAAGCAAGAGATGCCATTCAGCGGTATGTCATGCGGGAGACCGGCAAGAGACCGATGATCCTGCCTGCGATCGTTGAGATCAATATGGCAGATTAGAATACTTGAGGTACAGAGTGGGAAGAAAAACAAAAGAACAAATACTGAGAGAAGAACAGGAACAGAAACAGAAAGCAGTGACAACGCAATGGATCACAAGTGTGATCCTTTTCGCATTGGCAATCGTCGGCATCATGAAGCTTGGCGTCGTCGGTACCTTTCTGTATAATCTGTGCCGCTATCTGATCGGTGACAGGTTTCTGCTGCTGTTCGGGCTTGCGGCCGTATGGACAAGCGCCAGGCTGTATCTGCGCAGACAGGGGAACGATGTTCTCGAACATCCGTATGCCTTTCTGTGCGTGATGGCTGCTCTGGTTTTGATCGCAGCTGTCCGCTATACACCGGCGGAAAGCAATGGTCTGTATGCATTGAGTGAGTATTCCGCAATGACAAAGGAATTCTTTTCGGCAAATCCGCCGGAATCCTGCGGCGGCGGAATTCTCGGTGCTTTCCTGTATGCAGTGATCTCAGCCGTCATTTCCAGAGGCGGTGTCTATCTGACAATTGCGGTATTGCTGATCATTGCGGTGATCCTGTTTGTTCCGCCGGCAGTATGGAAGAAAGCCGGTCAGACCGTACAGGAATTCCTGGCCCGTCCGGATGATGAACCAGAACCGGCACCGGTGAGAGAACCGGAAGAGGAACACGAAACGCCGAATATATGGCGCATCCTGTCCGAGCGCAAAGAAAAGAAGAAGAAAGCAGCACCGGCGCAGAATACACCGCGCCCCGTGCAGGCCACACCACGTCCTGTGCAGACGCGCACACAGCCGATCACACCGGCACCGGTGTCAGGACAAAGTGATCCGGCACGGCGCAGACCGTTTGCCATTGATGCGGATGATCCGACAGAGACGCTGTCGCTGGATGTACCGGAGATGGGTAAAAAGAATGCACCGATCGAGATCGAGATGGCACCGAATCACAAGTCGATCTTTATTGATGCAGACAATACCGGTGCTTTCCCGGCAGACGGACAGTATTCGCACTATATTCCGGAGTCGGAAGAAACCTATGAGCCGGAACCGGTGCAGGAAGTCATCCCTGTCGAAGAGGAAGAGGCTCCCGTACAGCCGGAACCGGTACAGCCGGCACGCAAAGAACCGGTGCAGCCCGCACAGCCTGCCCAGCCTGCGCGTCCGCGCAACCTGCGCCGCAAACATGCCAAATATACGCTGCCAAATCCGGCTGCTGTTCTCGATCCGGCGTCTCCGCATTCCCAGAATCCGCAGACCGTACGTGCTGCCAGAGAACAGGGCGAGATGCTGATACGCATCCTGAAGAATTTCGATGTGGAAGCAAAGCTGATCGATGTCCATATCGGACCAGCTGTCACCCAGTATGAGATCCGTCCGGATGCCAATGTAAAAGTATCCAAGATCAATACGCTGGCAGATGACATCAAGATGCAGATGGCCGTGCGCGATGTGCGTATCGAAGCACCGATCCCGGGACGCAATGCCGTTGGTATTGAAGTGCCGAATACACATGTATCGATCGTCAAAATGCGTGAGCTGGTATCGGCGGAAACCGATAAGAGTCCATTGCTGTTCTATGTCGGCAAAGACCTGCTTGGCAATTGCGTCACATGCCGTCTTGATAAGATGCCGCATCTGCTGATCGCCGGTGCAACGGGATCCGGCAAATCGGTATGTATGAATGCCATCATTACGTCGCTGCTGTTACGGACAGACCCGGAAGAAGTCAAGATGCTTCTGATCGATCCAAAGAAGGTCGAATTTACGCCATACCGCAATATTCCGCACCTGATCGGACCGGTCATCAACGATGCTGCCAAGGCCGCAAACGCCCTGCAGATCATCGTGAATATCATGGATGCACGCTATAACATCTTTGCGGAGAACTCCGTCCGCAATATTGCCGGATACAACGCATTAGTTGAAAAGCATCCGGAAGACCCGGGCCTCAAGAAGATGCCGTACATCGTTGTCATCATCGATGAGCTGGCAGACCTGATGCTGGTGGCTGGCAAAGAAGTCGAAGCCAGCATCCAGCGTATTACGCAGCTGGCACGTGCCGCCGGCATTCATCTGATCGTTGCGACCCAGCGTCCTTCCACCGATGTCATCACCGGTGTCATCAAGGCCAATATCCCGTCCCGTATCGCATTCGCTGTTTCCAGCGGAATCGATTCCCGGACGATCCTGGATCATATCGGTGCTGAGCGTCTGCTGGGCAATGGCGATATGCTGTTTGCACCGTCTGCGCAGAAACCGCAGCGTGTGCAGGGTGTCTTCCTTACCGATGAGGAAGTGCAGCGTGTTACGGAATTTGTTTCCGCGCAGGCCGTCCCGATGTACGATGATGCATTCGTTTTGCTGGAAAGCGCGCAGGAAGGCGGCTTCGGCATGGGCGGTGCTTCGGATGATCCGCTTTATGAAGAAGTCAAGGAATATGTCATTCAGGACCAGAAGGCCAGCACCTCGCTGCTGCAGCGCCGCTTCGGCATCGGCTACAACCGTGCTGCCCGCATGATTGACCTGCTGGAAGAAAACGGCGTCATCGGACCGGCACGCGGATCCAAGCCGCGGGAAGTCTTCCTGAAGCCGGAAGAAAGCTCCAACCGGACAGAAACCGGCGGAACATGGTAAGATTGCCTCACAGTCTCAGATATGACCGGTATGCAGTGCGCATACCGGTCTTTTTGTCTCATTTCGGTTCAATATGCCGGTTTGAAGAGAAATCCCAAAACCGGTAGGATCGAAGCATGAAGCAGAAGGAGGAAACATGTTAAATTGCTGTGTAATTGTCGGCAGAGTTGTCGGCCCGGTGGAATTGAAAACAACGACCAAGGGGAATACGGTGGCGCATATGATCGTGGAGGCAGATAAGAGTTTTCGAAATGAGGATGGCACATTGGGCAAGGACCGATTCAAGGTAACGCTGTGGAGGGGAATTGCAGAAGAATGTTCTGCAGCGCTGAAAGACGGCTCATTCGTCGCCATAAAGGGGCGAATGCAGTCGGACGTGTACGTCAAAAATGATACCCAGTATTACAACTGCGAGGTAATAGCCGAGCGGGTAGCGTATTAAAACCACCGTTTAACCAGAGACCGGTGCGGGAAATGCAGTCAATTGTCCCGAACCGGTTTTTTTAAAGCGCTTTTTCTGGTAGAATACATAGCCGTAAGGAGTCTATTATGGCATTTGATTCATTAAGTGAACGTTTGAATAAAACGATGCGCAATATCGCCGGCAAAGGCAGGCTGAGCGACGCAAATATGGAAGATATGCTGAAGGAAGTGCGCCTTGCACTTCTCGAAGCAGATGTAAACTACCGGATCGTAAAACAGTTCCTGGAAGAGATCCGTGAAAAGGCACGCGGTGAAGATGTCATCAACAGCGTTGAACCGGGCCAGATGCTGGTCAAGATCGTACACGATCAGCTGATCGAACTGCTTGGCAATGAACAGGCAGGCCTCAATTTTAAAGAAGAGGGAATGACCATCATCATGCTGGTCGGTCTGCAGGGTACCGGTAAAACGACCAGTGTGGCAAAGATCGCACGCATCTGCGCCAACAAATTCAACCGCAAAAATATGCTGATCGCGGCTGACGTCATCCGTCCGGCTGCCATTGAACAGCTACAGACACTCGGCAAAGAGATCGATACCGAAGTATTTACGCTTGGTACATCGACCGGTGCGCTGGAAACCGTCCGCAGGGGTGTGGAATATGCAAAGAAGAACGGCTATGACACGGTATTTATCGATACCGCCGGCCGTCTGCACATCGATGAAGAACTGATGAATGAACTGCGCCAGATCAACAATGCAGTTCATCCGGATGAGATCCTTCTGACCGTCGATGCCATGACCGGTCAGGATATCGTCAACGTTGCCCGTGCATTCAGTGAAACACTGCCGCTGACCGGTCTTGTTGTCACGAAGTTTGATGGTGATTCCCGCGGGGGCGGTGTGCTGTCTGTCAAGAAAATCACCAATGTCCCGGTCAAGTTCGTCGGTGAAGGCGAAAAGATCGAAGACATGGATATCTTCTATCCGGACCGTATGGCAGACCGTATCCTGGGTATGGGCGATATCGTATCGCTGGTCGAAAGAGCCCAGGAAAAGATGGATCTGGAAGAAAGCGAAAAGATGGCAGAACGCATGCTCAGCGGCAAGTTCACAATGGATGACATGCTGAAGCAGTTTGAGCAGATCCAGAAACTTGGATCTCTCGGAGGAATCATGAAGATGCTGCCGGGATTCAGCCAGTATGCCGATGTTCTGGATGAGACGAAGGCAAACGATGCCATGAAGCATACCAAGGCCATCATTCAGTCGATGACACCGTATGAACGTGCCAACCCGGCAAAGATCCGCTCCACGATGAAGAAGCGTATTGCCCGCGGCTCCGGCACAACGGTAAATGATGTCAACCGTCTGATCAACCAGTTTAATAAGATGAAGAAGGCCATGGACCAGATCGGCAATATGCAGCGTGCCGGCAGTCTGAATGAAGAATCACTGGAACGCATGATGGAAAATGCAGAAAAGAACGGACAGATCCCGGCAAATCTGCGCATGCCGTACCGCAATAATAAAAAGAACTGAAGATATTAATAGGTGTCAAGTAAAAATACTTGGCACCTTTC
>JAFYHC010000096.1 GCA_017539385.1 Solobacterium sp.
CTGCCGAGGTAATGTTCAGTTGTTGAAATCAAAGTATGTCCCATCAAGTCCTTCAGACGGTACATGTCATGATTCTGAAGATAGTGATTGCGGGCAAAGGTGTGGCGGAAAGCGTGAATGATTTTCTTTTTCTGAACACCGCGTTTCATGTTATAGCGTTCAACGAAATTCTCCATTGTACGCCTTGCGAGTTTACCTTTTTCCCCAGTGCACATGAGATAGTCATCAGGCTGAAGGTCAAATATGCGAATGTAGTTTTTGAGGATAGCCAGCAGCTCATCATTTGCCACAAGACTCAAAGCCGCTCTGTTTTTAGTCTTGTTGACAGCGATGGTGTTATCAGAAAAATGAATGTCTCTGACTTTCAGACTCAGTATGGAAGACAGACGAAGGCCAGTTGCTATTGCAATGTTAATAAATACCCATGTTTCGTATTCAACCTCTGTACAGTTTCTTTTTGGTTTTTCCAGAAGAATGGCAAGTTCTTCATCAGTATAAGTTTCCGGAACTGTTTTCTGGTATTTGGGAATCACAACATGGAAAGCATTAATGCAGTTGTTTTCCATCAGCCAGTAAAGCCAGGTGCGTACCGATCTTGCGATTGAAGCAACAGACACGTCCTTGATGTTTCTTTTCTTAAGACTCAGGATGAACTCTTTATAACTCTCTATTGTCAGAACTTTATATCCCGGCTCTTTTGCTGCAATGCCGAGGGACTGGATAAACTGCATACAGTGATAGCGGTACAGACTGATTGTTTCAGGTGATAAATTAAAAGCCTGTTTTTCCTGAAGGAACAGTTCCAGCAGTTCTTCTGCAGTCTTGTCTGTGTTGCTGAATACGATGGCGTCCGTGTTGATTTTTCCGATTCTCTTCTTCATTTTCAACCTCCTGAGGATCTTACTTAAGCACGTAAGATTATCCAGAAACCGGTCAAATGGAGCTTAGGATCTAACGCCAACAAAAATGAGATCCCAGTCTCCTTACTCAGAAGTCCGGAATCTCATATTTGCCCTTAAACAGTGAGGATAACAGGGCTCGAACCTGCACGGGTCACCCCATCGGATCCTAAATCCGATGCGTCTGCCAATTCCGCCATATCCCCATTTGAAGCGCGTAGATTCCTAAATGTGGCGCGTCTGCCACTTCCGCCATATCCGCGTACAGATATCTTAACAGACTGAAGGAAAAAGTAAAGGAACGGAAATACTTCCGTTCCTAGCAGATGAAATTCAGATAATAGGGGAATTCTTTCAGCCACCATGGCCAGTCATGAGCGACGTCATTGCCCCAGAAGTCGACCCATGCAGGAATGTTCTTATATGCGAACAGTTCCTTCATGCGGGCTGCGTCTTCCTGCATTGGGTGTTCCCATGCGCCTCTGCCGCAGACGATGATGATATCACGGTTCCGATACATTTCCACATACGGATGGTCGTAGGGCATGCCGTTGATATAATCGACTGGTGAATTGGCATAGACGAGGTCGTCGCTGTAATTCGGGAAGAACAGGCGGGCATCGTAGGCACCGGACATGGCGATGCAGCCGGCAAAGATGTCCGGACGGCGCAGCAGGAAATTGAGTGCATGCGTTCCGCCCATGGAGCAGCCTGCTGTCAGGATGCCTTCGGCCTGATAGCCACCGTTGCTTTCAGCATTGATGCTGAAGATGCGCGGTACCAGTTCGTCTACGATGTAGTGGTAGTATGCTTCCTGCTGCAGGATGCGGTCCCGGTTGTCCCAGTCATTGACGCGGGACCAGGAATTCTGATCGTTGGATCCGCAGCAGAATAACTGAAGTCTGCCGCTGTCGATGTACTCACTGGCAGAGGCGACCATGCCGCGGTCTTCAAAGTCATAGAACATGCCGTCCTGGCACGGGAAGACCAGCATTGGTTTTCCAGCGTGGCCATAGACTTTGAATTCCATGTCTCTGCCAAGGTTACTGCTGAATTCTTTGTAATATTCTGTTTTCACTCTTTATCCTCCGGTTTCTCAAAGACCATTTTAGCAAATGCCTTGCATTCCTCAACGGTCCTGAACCGGCCGATGTAGAATTCATTGCCCATAGCTTCACCGAGAAGGTCGGGCATTCTGTCGTGCATGACGATATTCTGTCCGTAGTATGTATAAATCTCTGCAGGGCCATTTGCATAGGCGAACTTGTCGCGTCTGCCGGCATAGACAGCATGATACGGACGGTCGCTCACATAGGTGTTGGCATTGTTCATGCACATTGCTGCATAGATCAGGTACACGTTGATGTCATTTGCGTAATTCATCATATCCGGTGTATATCCTCCCGGCGGACGCATGTTGACTTCGAGCCCTACCAGATCACCTTTCTTTGCCAGGCCCGGTTTGTCTTCCGTGAGGCGGAAATACTCGGTGTGGAAGAAACGGCCGCGGATATTGAACGAATGGATGACGGCTGTGCCCATCTTGTCAAGATCTTCCGGGATCTCACGCTCGGACCAGTACAAGCATTCGTCTTTGGAATTGACGATGTCCATGACCGGTTCCGGGAATGTGTGGCTTGTCTTGAAGATGATCTCGTTGTTCTGGTCGGCGATGCCGTCAAACGATACGATGTAACCGGGAATGAATTCTTCCATGATGTACTGGGTGCCGAGATCCTGTCGGTAGAAGTCCTCAAGACCTGCATCATCGCTGATCTTCCATGTCGCATTGGCACCGACACCGTTGTCCGGCTTGACGATGACCGGATAGCCGACCTTCTCAACAAACTTGCGGCCTTCTTCCAGCGTCGTTGTCAGGTGATAGCGGGCAACCGGTACACCGGCTTTTTCATAGTAAGCCTTCATGTTGGATTTGTACTTATAGCGCAGGACATCATCGGACTTGTCACCGGAAGTGATGTTGAAGTCTGTACGCAGACGGGCATCCTGCTCCAGCCAGAACTCATTGTTGGATTCCAGCCAGTCGATCTTGCCGTGCTTATGTGCAAACCATGCGACAGCACGATAGACCTGGTCATAGTCCATCAGGGAGCCTACCTGATAATATTCATCACAGGCATCTTTCATTTCCTGCGGAAGAGAATCGTAGTTGTCTTCGCCGACACATAAAGATGTTCCGCCCAGCTGTTTCCATGCTTTTGGGAACTGGTAGTAGTTTTTCGGGAATGTCGGTGAAATAAATACAAAGTTTTTTCCCATATCTGTACCTTCCTTGTGTACGATTTTAGCACAATCTATAGGGAAAATAAGAAGAATGAATGGCATTTTCTGAAAATATTCATGAAAATTTTACGTATAATGGTGTGTATGAAACGGAGGTGTCCATGAATACTCTGGAAGAAGCAAGAAAAGAGATCGATGCAGTGGATCAGGAACTGGTGCAGCTGTTTGAACGGCGGTTTCTGGCAGTAAAAGATGTGATCGCATGGAAGATCGAAAACGGGAAGGAAATTCTGGATACATCGCGGGAAGAGGCAATTGTTGCAAAAAACAAGTCACGTCTTGCACATCCGGAGCTGACCGCGTATTTTGAAGAATGGTACCGGAATATGCTTGCGGTATCACGGAAATTCCAGCAGGATATCAAAGACAGTCTGTAAGTTCTCTCCCGGTTTATCTATGGGTAAAGAGGCAGGCTACAATAAAATAGAAGAAAGGAATACATGCATATGTTTGGAAGTCTTACAGGAATCGTTATGACCATATTGGCAGTACTGCTCTTTTTTGCCATCATCAAAAGCATGTGGAAGCTGGTGAAGTTTGCGATTATAGCGGCTGCCATCTGGTTTGCATTAGTGTACTTTGGCATTGTGTAGAGGAAGCTATGGCAAAGAAAGAAACGAAAACGAACGCGCTGCGCATTCTGGATGCGGCGGGCATCGCCTATACAGAGCACAGCTATGATACGGAAGACGGAAAGCTGGATGGTCTTTCGGTTGCGGAAAAGTGCGGGGAAGATCCCGAGCAGGTGTATAAGACACTGGTGACGGTCGGAAATGATGCGGAACATTATGTGTTTGTGATCCCGGTGGGGGAGATGCTGGATCTGAAGGCATGCGCACGGGCAGCGGGTGTGAAGAATGTGGAAATGATACCGCAGAAGCAATTGCTGCCGTTGACCGGATATATCCATGGCGGATGCAGCCCGGTCGGCATGAAGAAACCGTTTAAGACATTCTTCGATGAGACGGTCGTGCTGTTTGACAGGATCCTGGTTTCGGCCGGAAGAGTCGGTCTGCAGATGGAGATCGGGGTAGAAGATCTTCTGCGTGTCACCGATGGCACGACGGCACCGCTGACCCGGCTATGATTTTTGCATGAAGTGTTTTATAATGCGGGGTATGTTAGAGAAACTGAGCAAATACATCTGTGTTCTGGCTTTGGCGGCGGGAGTTCTCGCGCCGCTTTCTGTCTGTGCGGAACCGGACTTCAGTGATGAGGATTACTGGTATGATAAGTGTCTTTCTGCTTCGCAGGTAACAGAAGCGGATTATACCGCATGTCAGGCCTATCTGAAATACATGAGTGAGCAGTCGGCGGACCTTTCCAAAGAACTGGAAAAGATCGAAGCAGAGCGGGATGAGATTGCAAAGAATATTTCTGCCTATGCAGATCAGATCAAGGCGTATCAGGAAGAGATCGCCGGACTTGGGGAATCGATGCAGGTGACGGCAGAGAAAATCACTGCCATGGAACAGGCGATCGAAGAAGTCGAAGCAGAGATCGAAGAAAAGCAGACAGAGATCGATGCCCAGGAAGCAGAGACGGCAGTATTGCGGGAAAAGGTCGATAAGCGGCTGACATCGGTGCAGCCGGGCATGCGCATCAATTCCATGATCGATGTTCTGATGGGCATTAAGACATTTCCGGATCTATTGCGTCTTTTGATCGGATACAATGCGACTGCCCAGTATGACCGCTTCAATATGCAGGCATTAAGTGAGCAATTGCGCCAATTGAATGCGGACCGCAAAGAACTGGAAGAAAAGCAGACCGCACTGGAAAAGACACGTACAGAGCTTGTGGCAGAAGAAGCACAGCAGCAGGAACAGCGCAAAAAACTGGTGCTGCTGAAAGCACAGGCACAGGTCATTCAGGATGAATATGAAAAGCAGGCTGCGGAACTGGAATCCAAGGGCAATAAGATTGCCGAGGATATCGATCAGATCCGTAAGATCATGCGGCGTCTGGCGGAGTTGGGCAAGCTGGATGAGATCCCGGATACCGGTACGGTACCCGAACCGGAACCAGAGCCGACGCCTGAACCAACCCCGGTACCAACGCCAGTACCAACCCCGGTGCCGACACCGGTCCCGGATCCGGAAGATCCTGAACCGGCACCGACGCCAGCTCCTACTCCAACGCCAACACCGACGCCGACACCCACTCCGGCACCGACACCGGCACCTACACCGAAACCGGACACCGGATCCGGCGGTTCATGGGTGGCTCCGGTCGCAGGAGCAAGGCGTTCAGCCGGCACATGGTATTACAGCAGCGGCGGCGTGCATCTGGGTGCAGACTATGCAGCAGCGACCGGCTCAACGATACGGGCAGCCGGCAACGGCGTTGTATTGAAAAGTGCAGACGGCTGCAAGATCGGCTATCTCGGCAGTACGTGTGCGGGATACGGCGGCAGCAGCGGCGGCGGCAATCAGGTGTATCTGCTGACAAAGATGAACGGCAGTATGTATGTGGTCAAATACCTGCATATGCAGGTCGGCACACCGATCGCGACTGGTACGATCGTCAGCGCCGGTGACTATATCGGACGGCTTGGCGCAACCGGCAACGTGACCGGTCCGCATACGCATGTGGAAGTGTTCTACCTGGGAAGTTCTTCCGGCTTCTCCGATTATGCGCTGAACTGGAATGGTGATCTGGCATTTGGCTGCGGCTGGTATTATGCCGCATTGAACCGCCTGTGCGAAAACGGCGTCGGAGCACCATGCCGCGTACGTCCGGAAACAATCTTCTATTAAATCATTACGGGAAGGCAGTGCCTCCCCGTTTTCTCAAACCACGGGCGTCTGTTCGGTTCAAAAGGTACGTGCTATAATAGATCGGTATGACGAAAAAACGACTGATTAATCTGGTACTTGTAATTGCAGGAACATTTGTCCTGTCTCTCTCGGTGGAACTGTTTATTCTTCCCTTCAATATCCTGTCCGGTGGTGTGGCAGGTATTGCAGTAGCGGTAGAACCGCTGTTCCACATTGACAAAACACTGCTGGCAAACTGCCTGACAGTGTCGCTGTTCTTTGTTGGCTGGACTTTTCTCGGAAAGGAGTTTGCCGTCAATACGGTATTGTCTTCGGCATTGTATCCGGTCTTTACGTCCTGGATGGCCACATGGCATGTGGAAATTGTGATCGATCCTGTTCTGGCATCGTTTTATTCCGGACTGCTGGGCGGCATCGGAATCGGACTGGTCATGCGGACCGGTGCGAGTACGGGCGGAATGGACATCCCGCCGCTGGTATTGAGCCGCCTGACCGGCATCAAAGTCTCTTCGCTTGTCATGGTGACGGATACATTAACGGTGTCTCTGGGTATTGTGGCATATGATCTGTCTTCGGCATTGGTCGGTCTTGTCTCCGTATTTGCATGCGGCTATGCGATCGACAGGGTGCTGAGTGCAGGGGAAGGCATGAATGCCAAGTCGGTGACGATCATATCCGATCACTGGATGGAAATGCGCACGGAGATCGATGTGCAATTGCGGCGGGGCTGCACGATCCTGCAGGGACGGGGCGGCTACCATGGCGATGAAAAGAATGTGATCCTGTGCGTTGTCAGCGGACGGCAGTACAGCCGGCTGCTGGAGATCATCCGGGCAGTGGATGCCGGCGCATTTGTTATCACAACGGACGCAACAGATATGCATGGTGAAGGTTTCACGTATGCTTCACCGAATATCTGACTCTTACAGATTATGATATAGTAAATTCCGGAAGAGTCCGGAAGGTAACACAGGAGGGTACCCTATGATCGAATGTACTCATGTATATAAGAGATATAAAAAAGGAACGAACGCTCTGTATGACATCAATATCCGTGTCGAACAGGGAGAATTCGTTTATATTATCGGGCCGACCGGTTCCGGAAAATCGACACTGATCAAGCTGCTGGATGGCGAAGAAGTGCCGACAACGGGAACGATCAAGGTCGTCGGCATCGATGTCGGCAAACTGAAGCGCCGTCAGATCCCGATCTACCGGCGGAATATCGGCGTCGTGTTCCAGGATTACCGGCTGCTTCCGACAAAGACAGTCTTTGAGAATATTTCGTATGCGCTGGAAGTAATCAATATGCGCAAATCGCAGGTGGTCAAGCGGACAGAAGAAGTCATGGAAGTCGTTGGTCTGAAGGAGAAGGGAAATGCATTCCCGCATGAACTGTCCGGCGGACAGCAGCAGCGTGTTGCCATTGCCCGTGCCATTGCCAACCGGCCGAAAGTGCTGATCGCAGACGAGCCGACCGGAAACCTGGACCCGGCAAAGTCGGATGACATCATGTATCTGCTGGAAAAGATCAACCGCGAATACGGGACAACGATCCTGATGGTTACGCACGATCTGACCCTGGTCAATAAGCACCGCAAACGCACGGTACTGCTGGACCATGGCCATATCAATGCCGACCTTGCGGAAGGAGGCTATGTACAGCATGATCAGTAGAATCATTAAAGAAGGCTTCCGCGGTGTCGGACGCCACTGGGCAATGTCGTTGTACAGTGCCATTGCCGTTACGATCACTCTGCTGATCATCAGCCTGTTCCTCATGTTTTCTGCCAATGTGCGCCGCTTTACACAGAATGTAGAACAGAGCGTGCAGATCTATGCCGGTATCGATTATGACTATGAAACACCGGAAAAGATGGCACAGATCAAACAGTCGATCCTGAAGATCGACGGTGTCCGCCAGGTTACGTATTACAGTAAGGAAGAAGAACTGGAATACTGGCTGGACAGCTTTGATGATGAAGCCATCAAAGAGATCTATGCACCGGATGATGAATACAATCCGATGCATGCGGCATTCTATATTGAGACGGAAGAAGGCACGCGCATTCAGCCGGTCGCAGAAGCCGTCGGAAAGATCGAAGGCGTTGACAAGGTCAACTATGGCGGTGAAAGCACACTGTCGCTTGTACATGCGATGGGATCGGTGCGCCGAGGCGGTCTGATCATCGTTGCGGCATTGAGCCTGCTGGCAATCTTCCTGATCCAGAATACGATCCAGCTGACGATCATGGCGCGGGAAGATGAAATCAAGATCATGCAGTATGTCGGCGCAAATAACCGGTTTATCCGTATGCCGTTTTTGATGGAAGGCATCCTGATCGGCATCATGGGATCGGTGATCCCGATTATTGTAACGATCTGGAGCTATCACTATCTGTATAAACTGACCGGCGGAATCATGCTTTCCAGCATGTTCCGGATGGTGCAGCCGATGCCGTTTGTTCTGTATGTATCCGGAATCTTACTGCTGATCGGCATTCTGGTCGGTCTGGTGGGCAGTTTCCTCTCTGTAACAAAGAGACTGAGGACCAGACGATGAAACGGGCAATACGGGCGTTTCTGGCGCTTGTGCTGGCTATGTGCTGCCTGACGGTGCGCCCAAAGGCAGAGCCGGATTATACCGATACCGGATACTGGTCCAAAAAGTGTGCGAACTATCAGAGTCTCAGTGAGGCAGATGTGACCGCATGCAAGGCATATGTGCAGTATCAGATCAGTCAGAACAATACCAAGCTGAAAGAGATCGAAGGGAAGCGTTCCGAGATCTCTTCCAATATCCAGAAATACGCTGCCCAGGTAGCAGAATACCAGGCACAGGCAGATGAAAAGCAGACCGAGATCAATGCCATAGAGACAAAGATCCAGTCCAAACAGGCTGAAATCGATGCCACGCAGCAGAAGATCGATACCAAGGAACTGGAGATCGAAGAAAAGCAGACAGAGATCGATGCCAAGGTCAAAGAGATCGATGACCGCCAGGCAGATGTGGATGTGATCCGTGAAAAACTGCGGGAACGCATGGTTTCCACACAGCCGTTCATGCGCGTGAACCGGTATCTGGATATCCTGATGGGAGCGGAATCATTCTCACAACTGCTGCGAATGACAGAAGGCGTGATCGCCATCAGTGAATACGACAACCATATTATGGATGAACTGCACAAGCTGATCGACCTTCTGAATGAAGTAAAGGCGCAATTGGAAACCGCCAAGGCGGAAATGGAGAAGGCAAAAGAAGAACTGGAAGGCATCCGTCAGGAACTGGTTGCCCAGCAGGATGAGATGGAAGTGCAGAAGGGAGAACTCGTTGCCCAGCAGGGAGAACTTCTGAATCTGAAATACGAAGCACAGGTCATTGAGGAAGAATACCGCAAGCAGAAGGCAGAACTGGAAGCACAGGGAAACCGCTATGCGTCCAATATCAGCGGTCTGAATGACCTGATGAAAGAAATTGCCAAGGCCGGCGGAATGGATGCGATCACATCGTCCAACGGCTGGGTATTCCCGGTTCCGGGATCTGTGCGCAGTGCCGGTACATGGTACTATGGCGGCGGCGGTGTGCATCTGGGATATGACTTTGCTGCACCGGTCGGCACATCGATCTATGCGGTCGGCAACGGCATCGTCATCAACCGTGCAGACGGCTGTCCGTATGGCTATCTTGGCAGCACATGCGGTTCGCAATACGGCGGAAGCAGCGGCGGCGGCAACCAGGTGTACCTTCTGACGACCGTCAACGGCAGTCTGTATGCGGTCAAATATCTGCATATGCTGGCAGGGATGCCGATCCGCAACGGTACGATCGTAGCAGCGGGAGACCTCGTCGGCAAAGTCGGTTCATCCGGCAACAGCACCGGACCGCACTGCCATATCGAAGTATTCTATCTGGGCAATGCGTCCAATTTCTCAAACTATGCACAGACATGGAACGGTGATCTGGCATTCGGCTGCGGCTGGGGATATGCCGCATTGTCAAGACGCTGTGAAAGCGGCGTCGGAGCACCATGCCGGATCCGTCCGGAGAGTGTATTCAACTAAACAGTGAGAGTTTCGATGATTCGGAATCGAAACTCTTTTCAAAAAGAGCGGAGGGCTGATCATGAGCCATTACAAAGATGATCCGGAAACAAAAGAAACCTATGAAGATACAAAGACAATACGCGTCAGAAGGCATCTGTGGCCGGAGGAAGTAGAACTGATCGAAACGCGCAGAAAGCTGAAAGCATCCCGCATCATTGCATGTGCTGCGGCTGTGGTCATGCTGGTGATGGGATGGCTGCTGGGATCGATCCTGCCGCTTGCTTCCCTGCGTCCGGTGCAGCAGAATATTTCCACACTGACGCCGATGGATTCCAGCAATAAGATCGCTTCGGTCCTGAAAGTCATGGAGAACAACTGGTTCTTCGGACAGGGAATCGAAGATCTTGATGTACGGCTGACCGACCAGGCACTGCGCGGCATTACTTCGAATGAAGAAGATCCGCATACAGAATACATGTCTGCGGAAGAAGTACTGGAATTCACCCAGTCCATCAACCGGAATTTTGTCGGTATCGGCGTACAGTTTCTTTCCGATAACGGCATCAATATGATCGAAAAGGTATTCCGCGGTTCTCCGGCTGAAAAAGCAGGAGTACTGTCCGGGGATATCATCCATAAGATCGATGGTGAAATCGCTGACGGCATGAACAGCGATGAGATCAAAGAGCGTGTCATGGGGGATGAAGGAACGGATGTCACAATCGAATTCCTGCGTCAGGGAGAACCGGTCGTCATCACGATCACCCGCGGTCAGATCAGCGCCACATCATTTGGCACGGTCCTGGAAGACGGCATCGGCTATCTGGAACTGTATCAGTTCGGCGAAGGCTCCGGCACCGAAGTAAAGGGCTATCTGGATGACTTTGTCGAGCAGGGGGTAAGCAGGCTGATCATTGATCTGCGTGACAACGGCGGCGGCTATCTGACAGCGCTTGCGGACATTGCAAGCTTCTTTGTGCCGAAGGGAACTGTCGTCATGAAACAGGAATACGCTGACGGACAGAAGACGGAAATCCAGGCGCAGGGCGGCATGTATACGAATTTCAATGGGATCGTGATCCTGGTCAATAACAACACAGCCAGTGCGTCGGAAGTACTGACCATGGCATTAAAAGAACAGCGGGATGATGTGACAGTCATCGGAACTAAGACCTATGGCAAGGGGACCGTGCAGATCACCCATTCATTCAATGACGGGTCTGCGCTCAAATATACGACATCCAAGTGGATCTCTCCCAATGAGGTATGGGTCAACGGTGTCGGCATCGAACCGGATGAGACGGTCAAACTCCATGATGTCCTCTACCGTTCATTCGGCGGCCTGGAAGAAGGTCAGGTCCTGCAGAAGGATCAGGTCAGCGAAGCTATTAAAGATGTCCAGCTGAGTCTGGATTATCTTGGCTATGCGCCCGGACGCACCGACGGCTATTTCTCCGAAGGGACAGCAGCGGCACTGTCCGCATTCTGCCAGGCATATGAACTGAGCGATAACGGCACGATCGATGAGACCATATACAAGGCATTGTTCTCCGCCGTCAGAAGAGACTGGAGCCTCAGCCATACGCACGATGTGCAATTGCACCGTGCCCAGGAGGTCCTGCATGGCTGATCACTTTGAACTGGTATCGGAATTCAAGCCGACCGGCGATCAGCCCCAGGCAATTGCCCAGCTGGTGGAAGGCCTGCGCCAGGGGAAGAAAGAACAGGTTCTGGAAGGCGCCACCGGCACCGGTAAGACCTTTACAATGGCAAACGTGATTCAGCAGATCAATAAGCCGACCCTGATTTTTTCCCACAACAAAACGCTGGCAGGACAGCTATATGCTGAATTTAAAGCGCTGTTTCCGAATAACCGGGTAGAATTCTTCGTTTCAAACTTCGACTACTACCAGCCGGAAGCGTATATGCCGAAAAACGACATGTATATCGAAAAGACAGCAGCGATCAATGAAGAACTGGATATGTTCCGGGAATCGGCTTTGAACTCATTGCTGGAGCGCAGGGATACGATCGTTGTTGCATCGGTCGCGTGCATCTACGCAGCCAGTGATCCAAAACAATATAAAGACATGTTCTTCACCCTGCGTGTCGGGGAAGAATATGACCGCAATGAACTCATGCGCAAGTTCATCGGTCTGCAGTATACCCGCAATGATATCGACCAGACCCGCGGTACGATCCGTGTGCGCGGGGATGTGCTGGATATTACACCGTCGTATACCGACCAGTTCAACATCCGCATTGAGATGTTCGGGGATGAGATCGACCGCATCAGTGAAGTCGATCCGCTCACCGGCAAAACGATCGAAAGCTATTCGTTCTACAACATCTTCCCGGCCAGCGGCTATGCCCGCTCCAAGTCGCAGATGATGAAGGCATGCGATGCCATTGAGGCAGAGCTGAAAGAACGGCTGGAATACTTCGAAAAAGAAGGAAAGCCGCTGGAGAAAGAACGCCTCGAGCAAAGAACGCTGTTTGATCTGGAATCGCTGCGGGAGAACGGCTATTGTGCGGGAATCGAAAACTATTCCCTGCATATCGACGGACGCGAGCCGGGCCAGAGACCGTGGAATCTCTTTGATTATTTCCCGAAGGACTTCCTGCTGATCGTCGATGAATCCCATGTATCTCTGCCGCAGATCCGCGGCATGTACAACGGTGATCGGCAGCGGAAAGAAGTTCTGGTGCAGTATGGATTCCGTCTGCCGTCAGCTTTGGACAACCGGCCGATGCGCTTCGATGAATTTGAACAGCTGGTGCCGCAGGTCATCTACTGCAGTGCCACGCCGGGTGATTATGAACTGGATCATACGAACCATGAAGTCGTGGAACAGATCATCCGTCCGACCGGACTGCTGGATCCGAAGATCACCGTCAAGCCGACGCTGGGACAGATCGATGATATCTGCGAACAGCTGGACAAACGCATCGCTGCCGGAGAACGTGCACTGATCACAACGCTGACTGTACGCATGGCAGAGGATCTGACAGAGTATCTCAAACAGAGAAACTACAGCGTTGCCTATCTGCATCATGAGATGAAAACACTGGAACGTACGGAGATCATCCGTGATCTGCGTCTGGGCAAAGTTGATGCCATCATCGGCATCAACCTGCTGAGAGAAGGTCTGGATATTCCGGAAGTATCCCTCATATGCATTCTGGATGCGGATAAGGAAGGCTTCCTGCGTTCAGAGCGTTCACTGATCCAGACAATTGGACGTGCAGCACGAAACGAACATGGTGAAGTCATCATGTATGCGGATATGATCACGGATTCCATGAACAAGGCAATCACCGAGACCAACCGCCGCCGTGCGATCCAGGAAGCATATAACAAAGACCACGGCATCGTTCCGCATACAGTCGTCAAGGCAGTCGCCGATGCGATCCATGGCAAGGAAACGCAGGAAATGGCACGTGAATACATGCGGAAGAAAAACCGCATGAGTGCAAAGGACAAAGAGCAGATGATACGCGATCTCGAAGCAGAGATGCGTGAAGCAGCCCGTTCGCTTGACTTTGAACGGGCAGCCGAACTTCGCGATATGATCTTTGAACTGAAATCAGAATAGGTGTACACAAATAAAGGCCTTACCACAAATGTGATAAGACCTTTTTGTTTCTCAGGAATGTTCGCGGCGAATCTTTTCGATCTCTTTCATCGCCTTCTCTGTAAACCACAGGTGTCCTTCCCCCATGCCGTAGATCTGTGCTTCGATGATCCATCCGTCTTTCTTCAGCAATTCATTCAGTTCATCGATATCAGACTGTCGGTCTTTGCCGTTGATATCACCGACATCAAACCACAGTTCATTTGGATCGTGTTCTTCCGCCTTGCCCTGTCTGGCAATAAACATTTCAGCAAGATCCCGGAAATACTCTTCTTTCGTGATGCCGAAAATCATAGGTCAGCTGCCTTTTTTTCTGTTTTCCAAAACCGTATCTATTACTGCCCATGCAAATAACGCGATGGCAGCCCAGAAGACGATCTTGATCAGAAGTCCGATCACACCCAGAATCGCCGGAACGATCAAACCAAGCACACGCATGCAAAGCCAGACCGCTGCCAGAATGAGTGCGGCTTTTTTAACAGTTTCGATATTCATAGTCTGTCTGTCTCCTTTCCGGTACATATTTAAAATACTACGTGCAAAAAGGAATGCAAACAACAAAATATGCAGTACATGCGTGAAAAAAGAAGCGCGTGCCCCCCATGCATATGCTATATTAGTGATTAATATCGTAACGGGAGGTGGCCTATGGATTATGACAAGCTTCTGACAAAACGTGCCAGGGAAATGCGTCCGTCCGGAATCCGCAAATTCTTTGATCTTGTGGCAGAGATGCCGGAATGCATCTCACTGGGTGTTGGTGAACCGGACTTCCAGACACCATGGGATATCCGTGATGCGGCGATTCATTCGCTTGAAAGAGGCCGTACCAAATATACGGCCAATGCCGGTCTGAAGGGACTGCGCGAAGAGATCTGCCGGTACATGCACCGAAAATATAATATTCCGGCACAGGTCAATGAAGTATTTGTGACCGTAGGCGGCAGTGAAGCCATTGATCTGGCGATCCGGGCACTGGTGGAAGAGGGCGACGAAGTGATCATCTGTGAACCGTGCTATGTATCGTATGAACCGATCACAACGCTGACCGGCGGTGTACCGGTGCATATTGCGGCACGGGAAGAAAATGACTTCCGTGTGCAGGCAGACGAGATCGAAGCGGCGATCACACCGCGGACAAAGATGCTTGTGCTGGCATATCCGAATAACCCGACCGGAGCGGTATTGCGGCATGAGGATCTGGAAGCCATTGCCGAAGTGGTAAAGCGGCATGATCTGATCGTATTATCGGATGAGATCTATGCGGAGCTGGTCTACAACGGCAGGCATGAATCGATTGCATCGCTTCCGGGCATGTATGAGCGCACGATCACGATCAATGGTTTCTCCAAGGCATTCTCCATGACCGGGTGGCGTCTTGGCTATGCGGTCGGCCCAAAGCCGATCATCGACATCATGATCAAGATCCACCAGAGCTGCATCATGGCTGCGCCGACCACCAGCCAGTATGCCGGTATTGTGGCATTGCGTGACTGTGACGACGATGTGGAACATATGCGCAGGGAATACGATATCCGCCGCAAGTTCTGCGTGCGCAAGCTGAATGAAATGGGCCTGCATACATTTGAACCGTTCGGGGCATTCTATGTCTTCCCGGACATCTCTTCCAGCGGAATGAGCAGCGATGAATTCTGCGAGAAGCTGCTGGAACGCAAACATGTGGCAATTGTGCCGGGAACGGCATTTGGCGCATGCGGGGAAGGCTTTGCCCGCATCAGCTATGCCTACAGCATCGACCATCTGCGCGAAGCCATGAAGCGCATTGAAGAATTCCTGAAAGAACTGAAGGAGGAACAGAACTCATGAACGGAATGTTGTTACTGCATTATCTGGAAAAAGACGCAAGACGCTCGGTAACCGATCTTGCGGATATTCTGGGTGAAAGTGAAAAGGATATACAGAGCCAGATCCGCTATCTGGAAGACAACAAGATCATCGTCGGCTATCATACGGTGATCAACTGGGACCGTGCCAACAACGATCATGTGGACGCGATCATCGAAGTCTCCGCCAAGCCGGAGCGGGATTCCGGATACGACAAGATCGCAGAGCGCATTGCCAAATTCCCGGAAGTCACGGATATGTATCTGATGAGCGGCAAGTCGGAATTCTTCGTCAGTGTCAGCGGCAGAACGATGCGGGAAGTATCGGACTTCGTCGGACAGAAGCTGGCGCCGATCGACGGCGTACAGGCAACTGTCACCTGCTTCGTGCTGAAGACATATAAACGCGACGGCGTCCTGATGGAATTTGAACAGGAAGAGGATGACCGTCAGCTGGTCACTCCGTAATAAAGCCAAAGACCCTGCGGGGTCTTTTCAAATGCCTGAAAAACAGCCTGCAGAAAGCAAAATTTATGTTTACTTGCGTTCGTAAAAATGATAGACTTTTTGGGCGAGTGGATAAACTCCGCTCCTTGCCGGAAACGGCCGTTAGACCAGAAGGAGGTGTACAAAATGAGAAAGTATGAAGTCATGTACATCATCAAGGACTCTGTCGAAGCAGACAAGCGCGCTGAACTGATTGCAGCATTAGCTGAAATCATCACAAGAGAAGGCGGAAATGTCACAAAGACAGATGAATGGGGTATGCGGGATTTTGCATACGAAATTGATGATATGACAAAGGGCTACTACGTTGTTGTGAAGTTCGAAGCAGACAACAAGGTCGTCAGTGAATTCGACCGTCTGATGCGGATCAACCCGAACGTTGTTCGTTCATGATCACACGTGACGAAGCTCCAGCCAAGGAGGCTAAGTAATGATCAACCGTGTCGTGCTGGTTGGCAGACTGACAAAGGACGTTGAAGTCCGTAAAACAACAACCGGTCTGTCGGTGTGTGGATTTACCGTAGCGTGCGACAGGAACCGCTCCCGTTCCGATGAGAACGGTCAGCAGACAGCTGATTTCATCAACTGCACTGCCTGGAGACAGACAGCGGATTTCCTTGGAATGTATGCAAAGAAAGGCGCCATGGTAGGCGTTGACGGAAGAATTCAGACAAGAAGCTACGACGGGCAGGATGGACGCCGTGTCTATGTGACAGAGGTCGTGGCAGACACTGTGCAGCTTCTCGAATCGAGAGCACAGTCCCAGTCACGTGCCCAGCAGTCACAGCAGAGCAGCTTCCAGCAGCCGTATCAGCAGAATCCGCAGTCCTATGCACAGAATGATTACAGCAGTTATACCAATAACGGCGGATACAATAACAATCCGGGTTATGGCAATAACAGCTATAACAACAGCGGCTACGGAAACAATAACGGCGGCTATGGAAACAGCTACGGAAACAATTCTGCCGGCAACGGAAATGACGACTACAGTGCAGACGGTGGACTGGATATTTCCAGCGACGATCTGCCATTCTAAGAAAGAGGAGAAAAACCATGGCATTCAGAAAACAGAGAATGGGCCGCAGAAAGGTTTGTTACTTCACAAAGAACAACATCCAGTATATCGATTACAAGGATGTCGAGCTCCTGAAGAGATTCATCAGCGCAAACGGTAAGATCACACCGCGCCGTGTTACAGGAACCCGTGCGAAGTACCAGCGTGCACTCGCTACAGCAATCAAGCGTGCACGTGTAATGGCTCTGCTGCCGTACGTAGAAGACTAACGTATGAAAGTACCGGAAACGGTACTTTTTCTTTAGGCAGTAGGCAAAGTTTGTACGGACAAAATGAATGAAATGTAATAGTAATTGGCAAAAACCGCTTAACAAATCGGTAGAAACATGCATATAATGGCTCTGTTCTTCATAATCGTATAGGCTTTCGAATTGGCGGGAGTGTTTCTACCCTGTTGCCGCAACAACGGGACTACGATCGGTTTTTCAAAAGCACTTCTGTGTGCGGTAAGATATCGCTGCAGAAGATTTTGTTTTTAAGGGGTTATGGAGATTCCGGAAAAGGGGGAACAAAATGTTCGAAAAGGTATTTAAACTTCATGAGAACCAGACAACGGTCAAGACTGAGATCATGGCCGGTGTTACGACTTTCATGACCATAGTTTACATTCTTACTGTAAACCCGAGTATCCTGAGTGCTTCCGGCATGGATGCCGGTGCAGTCCTGACAGCGACAGCTGTTGCGTCTGCGATTGCATGCTTTGCAATGGCATTAATGGCAAACAAGCCGTTTGCCCTGTCAGCAGGTCTTGGTCTGAATGCATATTTCGCATATACGATCTGCGGACAGATGGGATATGACTGGCCGGTCGCTCTGACAGCTGTCTTATTTGAAGGTATCATCTTCATCGTGCTGTCACTGACCAACGCACGTGAGGCAATTTTCAATGCCATTCCGAAGCCGATCAAGATTGCGGTATCCGTCGGTATCGGATTCTTCATTACTTTCATCGGTCTGCAGAACGCAGGTGTCATCGTTGACGGTGCTACATTAGTCGGTCAGTTCTCTCCGAAAGCAATGATCGCAGACGGCACCTTCTCCACAGCTGGCATCACAGCGATCCTGGCTCTGGTCGGTGTTATCATCACAGCGTATCTGCTGATCCGCGGTGTCAAGGGATACATGCTGTTCGGCATGCTGGCAACGTGGGCACTTGGCATTATCTGCCAGCTGGTAGGTCTCTATCAGCCGAATCCGGAAGCAGGCTTCTATTCTGTTATTCCGACAGCGATCTTCTCCATGCCGGCTTCCATGGCTTCCACATTTGTGAAGTTTGACTTCGGCTTCATTACAGCACATACAGCTGACTTCATTGTTATGTGCTTCTCCTTCCTGTTCGTTGATATGTTCGATACACTGGGAACAGTTATCGGCTGTGCTGCAAAAGCAGACATGCTGGATGAAGACGGCAGTCTCGACGGCATTAAGGAAGTACTGCTGGCCGATGCCATCGGTACAACCGTCGGTGCATGCCTTGGTACATCCACGATCACAACATTCGTTGAATCGTCCTCCGGTATTTCCGAAGGCGGACGTACAGGTCTTGTTGCGGCAACAACAGGCGTTCTGTTCCTGGTTGCTCTGTTCCTGACACCGCTGTTCTTAACGATTCCGAGCTTTGCTACAGCACCGGCACTGATCGTTGTCGGCTTCCTGATGATGCAGCAGGTCACAAAGATCGACTGGGAAGACCTCACAGATGCAATTCCGTGCTTCGTAGCAATCACAATGATGGGCTTCGCTTACTCCATCTCTGATGGTATCTCCTTCGGTATCATCACATATGTCATCCAGCACATTCTTACTGGCAAGACAAAAGATCTGAGCCCGTTAATGTACATCCTGGCAGTACTGTTCGTTCTGAAGTACTTCCTGATCTAAACAGGCATTATAGAAGCCGCATGAACTTGATGAACAAGTTCAGCGGCTTTTTTTGAATTCCGATGTTTTTTCTTCAAATGCAGAAGTAACGTACGGTATAATTCACAATGGAAATATACATGGAGGAATTGTATGGCTTTAAAGAAAATTGCCAGTTTTACGATCAATCATCTGGTGCTGGAACCAGGTGTATATGTATCGAGAAAAGATACGTTTGGAGATACTGTACTGACAACGTTTGATCTGCGCATGACAGCACCCAACCGGGAACCGGTCATGAATACCGCAGAAGTGCATACCATTGAACATCTTGGAGCGACCTATCTGCGCAATGATGCGCTGTATGGAGAGCGGATCGTATACTTTGGACCGATGGGATGCCGCACCGGCTTCTATCTGATCGTGGAAGGAGATCTTACTTCCAGAGAGATCGTCGGACTGGTTACACGCACATTTGAATTCATCAGTGACTACGAAGGCGATGTGCCCGGTGCTTCACCGAAAGACTGCGGCAACTATCTGGATATGAATCTGGATATGGCGCGCTGGCATGCAAAGAGATATCTGGAGAGAACACTGTATGGGATCGATGATGCCCATCTGGTGTATCCGAAATAAGAGGGAGAAACAAAGATGCGGGTAGGAATTATCGGTGCGATGGACATAGAAATCGCACTGTTGAAAGAAAGAGCACATGTTGCAAAGACAGAAACATATGCCGGTATGGAATTCAATACCGGCAAGATCGGGGATACAGAAGTCGTCATCTGCCGCAGCGGAATTGGAAAAACAGCAGCCGCATTATGCGTGCAGATCCTGAAAGACCGCTATGATGTCACACATATCATCAATACCGGTATTGCCGGTTCATTGAATGACAGTCTGCGGATCGGGGATATCGTGGTATCGGATGAAGCAGTATACCATGATGTAAACTGTATCTATTTCGGCTATCCGATCGGTGTGATGCCGGGGGTTGGTTCCCTGACCTTCAAGGCAGATCCATACATGGCGGAAAAAGCACAGCAGATCCTGTCCAAGGATGATCCGGAAATACAGGTCATCCGCGGAAGGATTGCGACCGGAGACCAGTTTATTGCGGAAAAGGCACGCAAAGAGTGGATCCGTGATACCTTCCACGCGGACTGCACAGAGATGGAAGGCTGTGCCATTGCCCATGCAAGTACGCTGAATAACATTCCGTTTGTGATCATCCGTGCGATCTCCGACCAGGCGGACGACAATGCCAGTGTGACATATGAAGAATTTGAAATAAAGTCGGCCAATATCTGTGCCGGACTGGTTTATGAAATGGTTTCTTCCATGGGGCAGGATGCATGATGGAAGAAATGGGTGAACGCTATTACCTGCATCCCTATGACTACGAATTCCAGGCACGTGTCATTGAATGCCGGAAAACGAAAAAGGGATGGGAAGCAGCTCTCGAGGATACATTGTTTTATCCGGAGGGAGGCGGTCAGCCGGCAGATACGGGCGTGCTGGGGGACGTGCATGTGCTGGATGTGCACCGCAAAGACGATGTGATCTGGCATGAGACGGACGGCTTCCTGGAAGCAGGAACCATCGTTACCGGGAAGATCGACTGGGAAAGACGCTTCCGTCATATGCAGTCGCATACGGGTGAACATATCGTTTCCGGACTGATCCACCGGCATTACGGCTATGACAATGTCGGCTTCCATATGGGCAAAGAGATCCAGATCGATTTTAACGGACCGCTCACGGGTGAACAGATCCGGGAAATCGAACTGGAAGCCAACCGCATCGTGATGCGCAATGAAGCGGTGATCGAAACATTCCCGTCGGCGGAAGAACTGGCTGTGACAGACTACCGCTCGAAAAAGGAACTGAGCGGGAAAGTACGCCTGATCGAAGTGCCTGATGCGGATCTGTGTGCGTGCTGCGGCACCCATGTAGCAAGGACCGGGGAGATCGGCATTATCAAGATCCTGCGCCATGAAAAGCACAAAGACGGCGTGCGCATCTATATGAAGGCAGGTCTTGATGCATTGGATGAAATCATGGTCCAGTGTGATGAGAACCGGAAAATATCCGCAGAGCTTTCAGCAGAGACGAATAAGACGCATGCCTCGGTTGTCCGCCTGAAACAGGAGATCGAAGAAAAGAACCGTACCATCTATGCCATGACGGAAATGTATCTGGATACGATCATCCAGGAGACGCCCGACAATGCGCCGTTAGTATGCATTATGCTGGAAGGCATCAGCCGGCAGGCACTCGGCAAACTGGCAGAGCGTCTGCTGGAAGAAAAACATGCCCGTGTCGCTGCTGTATTGAACCGTACGCAGGAAGACAGCTGCACCTATCTCATCTGCAGCAGAAGCGTGGATCTGCGCTCGTATGTTAAGCCGCTCAACAATGCCCTGCATGGCCGGGGAGGCGGCAAGCCGGAGTACATTCAGGGCTCGTTCCAGGCGGATGAAGAAACGATCCGCAGGGAACTGCAGAAAGTACTTGGAACAATATGAAAAAGACGTATATTGCAACAATGCCGAATAAGATCGGTGCATTCCTGAAGGCAAGCGAATGCTTATCGGCACTTGGCATCAATATTACCCGGATCTCCTACAACAAGGCAGTCGATTCCCATACGCTGTTCATGGATGTGGACGGAACGGCGGAACAATTGGAAAAGGCAGATGAAGAGTTGAAAAAACTGGGATATCTGGATTATGAGGGACATGAAAAAAATGTGGTCCTATTGGAATTCACACTCAAAGATAAACCGGGCAAAGTAACAGAACTGCTTCGATTGATCAATGAGTGTGCACTCAATATCTCCTATATCAGTACGCAGGACAGCGGCAGATCGCTGCAGAATATCAAAGTCGGTCTTCTCATCCGTCATGAAGAAGAACTGGATGCGTTTCTGCATAAGGCAGAACTGCTCTGTCCGGTCCATGTGCTGGAGTACAATCATTCGGAAAAAATCTATGACAACAGCATCTTCTACCGCTCCTTTGTGTCCGGTCTGATGGAAACAGGCGGATTAGCGGAAGAGGCACGGGAAGAACTGCTTGTCATGAGCAACCGGATCATGCAGATGAAGGATGAGACGGGACAGTCACCATACCGCACATTTGAAAGCATCAGCCGCTTTGCGGAACTGCTTGCCGAGAGCAGAGGCGCAGCCTTCCAACCGCGCATTACAGAGCACCGTCTGGCGGAACATACGACGCTGACATTGATCGAGCCGCCGTGCGGATCGAATACGATGATCCTGCGCAGTTATGATGAAGTGCTGTTCATCGACTGCGGCTATGCATTGTACCGTAAAGAGATGAAGCGTCTGCTGCGGAAACTGCTTCCGGATTTTGATCATATGCATAAGAGGATCTTCCTGACACATGCGGATCTGGATCATTGCGGTCTTCTGGATCTGTTTGATGAAGTCATCGCGACAGAACGAACGAAGCACTGCATTGAACTGGAATATGCCGGGGAAGACGGTTATCGGGAACAGTTGCCTGAACATAAGCCCTATATCCGCATCTGCAAGGCACTGACGCATTATCAGCCATGTGATCCATCCCGCATTCATACACCATGGAAGCACTTTGAGACACTGGAAGGCCTTCTGACACAGGTGGGATTCTTCGATGTCGGGGAAATGCACTTCGAAGTATATGAAGGACAAGGCGGCCATGTGCCGGGAGAAACGATCCTGATCGACTATGAACACCGAATCGCATTTACCGGCGATGTCTATTTCAATGTCCATGCCGTCACGCCGCAGCAGGCGGAATACAACCGCTATGCACCGGTCCTGCTGTCATCCGTGGACACCGATCCGGCACGTTGTGCAGCCGAGCGCAGGGCGATCATGAACCGCCTTGGCATGGGAGACTGGCAGGTCTTCGGGTCCCATGGAATGAAAAAAGAATATGCTCTGGAACTCCACCAGGAATAGATCGCACCTGTATGCATGTACAGGTGCTTTTTCTTGACGGCAACAGGCAGAAACAGGGATAATACAGGTAAAGAAACAGTAAAGGAGAATTTATGAATCACAAATCATTGAAACCATTCCCGAAGGATTTCCTGTGGGGTGCTTCGACGTCCGCATACCAGGTCGAAGGCGCCAATCTGATCGACGGCAAGGGACCGTCCTGTCAGGATGTCAAGAAAGTACCGGAAGGAACATCCGAACTGGATGTATGTGCTGACCAGTATCACCGCTATAAAGAAGACATCGCACTGATGGCTGAAATGGGCTTCAAAGTCTACCGTTTCTCCATTGCATGGACACGTATTCTTCCCAAGGGAACCGGCGAAGTCAATCCGAAGGGCATTGAGTACTACAACAATGTGATCAATGAATGCCTGAAGTACAATATCATTCCGCTTGTAACAATGTTCCACTTTGATATGCCGGCAGCTCTGGATGAGCGGGGCAGCTGGGGCAATCCGGATTCCGTCAACTGGTTCCTGGAATTTGCCCGCACGATGTTTGAGAATTTCGGCGACCGTGTCAAATACTGGCTGACGATCAATGAACAGAACATGTTAACGCTGGTCGGACCGATGATCGGTACACTGCATCTGCCGGAAGGCTGCACCAATGTGCTGAAAGAGATCTACCAGCAGAACCACCACATGCTCGTTGCCCAGGCAAAAGCCATGGCACTGTGCCATGAAATGCTGCCGGGAGCGAAGATCGGTCCGGCACCGAATATCTCCCTGATCTATCCGAATTCCAATAAGCCGGAAGACACCATCGCAGCCCAGAATATGAATGCGATCCGCAACTGGCTGTATCTGGATATGGCTGTCTATGGCAAATACAACAACCTGGTATGGTCGTATCTGGAAGAAAACGATGCAGTACCGGAATTCCACGAAGGCGATGCCGAAGCACTGGCAAACGGTCATCCGGACTTCATCGGCTTCAACTATTATTCCACCGGTACGGTCGAAGCAAGCGATGGCACAGAGACAGGCGGCGGCGATCAGCAGAATTCCCGCGGTCTGCCGGGTGTCGCAAAGAATGTCAAGAACCCGAATCTCATGAAGACGGAATTTGGCTGGGAGATCGACCCGATCGGTTTCCGCAATACACTGCGTGAAGTATACGGCCGCTACAGACTGCCGATCATTATCACTGAGAACGGTCTTGGCGCATATGATACACTCACGGAAGACGGAAAGGTCCATGACCCATACCGCATCCGCTACTATCAGGAACACATCAAACAGATGCGTCTTGCTATCACGGATGATGTCGAGATGATGGGATACTGCCCATGGAGTGCAGTGGATCTGATCTCCACCCACGAAGGCATGAAGAAGCGCTATGGCTTCATCTATGTCGACCGTGATGAATTCGATCTGAAGACACTCAACCGTTTCCGCAAGGATTCCTTCTACTGGTACAAGAAGGTCATTGCCACAAACGGCGAAGATCTCTCCGAATAATACTTCTGAGCCCCTGAGGGGGCTCTTTTATTTGCGGACATGTGCACATTGAAGCAAAGCGCGCCTTCGTCATATAATGAGGAAAGATCGGAGGAACACTATGATCGAATTTCAAAATGTAAGCAAATCTTACAAAAAAGGCAGTAAAGCTGTAGACGGTCTGAATATGACGGTCAATAACGGAGAGATCTTCGGGTTTCTGGGACCGAATGGTGCCGGTAAAAGTACGACTATACGGATGCTGACGGGTATCCTGAATATTGATGAAGGAAAGATCCTGTGTGACGGACATGATATCACAGCAGAACCGATGGCAGCCAAGCGCTCCTTTGGCTATGTGCCGGACAGCCCGGATCAGTTTCTGAGCATGAAGGGAATTGAGTACCTGAACTTTGTCGCAGATATCTATGATGTGGCAGACCGGAAGGAAAAGATCCGTACGCTGACACAGAAATTTGAGATCTTTGATGCATTGAACAACCAGATCGAAAGCTATTCGCACGGCATGCGGCAGAAGATCGTCATCTGCGGCGCACTCCTGCATGATCCGGATAACTGGATCCTGGATGAACCGATGACCGGTCTGGATCCGCGTTCTGCCTATGATCTGAAAGAGATGATGCGCCAGCACGCAGACAGCGGCAAGTGCGTCTTCTTCTCTACCCATGTACTGGATGTGGCAGAGAAGATCTGCGACCGTGTCGGTATTATCCATAACGGCAAGCTTCTCTTTGTCGGCACACTGCAGGAAATGCGTGACACATTTAAAGAGAACACGTCCCTGGAGGAGTTGTTCCTGGAGATCACAGAAGATGCTCAGACGAATATTTAGTCTTACCAGACTGTTTGTCCGTTCTGCTTTTTTCAGCGGCTCCGGGCAGAAAAAACGGAAGTGGACACGCATTCTGCTGTATGTGATCCTGTATGGCTATTTAACGGTCGTCATGGGAATCTTTGCAAAGTATCTGCTGGGTGTCATGCAGGACCTTCGTCAGCCGCAGGCATTTGTTACACTGATCCTGCTGGCTAATGTGATGCTGACGCTGTTTACAACGATTATATCCAGTCTGAATGTATTGTATTTTTCAGAAGATAATGCGGCACTGCTTCCGATGCCGATCCGGCCCATGGAAATGGTGGCAGGACGTCTCAATGCCCTGCTGGTGATCGAGTATATGGAAGAATTGCTGCTGGGTGCGGTGCCGCTTGGCGTCTATGCCGTCCTGACAGCACAGCCGTGGTATTTCTACATCGTGGCAATACTGGTATTGCTTGTTCTGCCGATCGTACCGGTCATGATCGCTGCGCTATTGATCATGACATTGATGAGCACGACCGGAAAGATCCGCAATAAGAAAGCTGTGCAGGCAGTAACAACAGTGATCTCACTGGTCCTTGCGATGGGGGCAGGCTTCCTTTCGTCCTCGCAGCAGTCGGAAGACATGATCATTTCTCTGGTGCGTCCCAATGGCCTGGCAACGGTATTGGGCAAGTATATGCCAACGGTGCAATTGGGCGCATCCTCTTTGAACCGTTTCAGCATTGCTTCGCTTCTGCTGCTGATCCTGGTCAGTGTACTGGCATATCTGCTGATGATCCTGTTCTCACAGAAACTGTATTATAAGGGCATGGTGGGTTCCCTGTTCTCTTCTTCCGGGGTGAGCAAAAAGAAGATCAATGAGCAGACGGCATACCGCAGCAGCAGTGTTGCGTCTTCCTATATCCGCAAAGAGATCCGCACCTATTTCCGCAAGCCGATCTATCTGGTGCAGCTGGTGCTTCCCTGCATTATCATGCCGATCTTCATGGCAGTGATCTTCTATGTATCACTGAGCAATGCCATGAAAGGGGACGGCATGAGCGTTGCGGATACGATGCGCATCCTGTATGGGGAAAATGACATGCTGCCGATCGTATTCTATGTGTGCCTGATGGTGCAGTTCTTCTCTTCCATGTACAGCTTCCTGTCCTGCGTGGCAATTTCCAAGGACGGACATGATGCGGCATTCATGAAGACGATACCGGTCCCGTTCTATAAGCAGGTGATCTATAAGGCAGTGCCGGATATCCTGATGACATTGTTTATCTATGTTCTGGTGGGCGTGCTGATGGCGGTGCTGTTTGTCGTGCCGGCGAAGGTGCTTCTCTGTTCGATGGCGGTATGCATTCCGTATGCAGTTCTGCATGGCTTTATTATCCTGCTGGATCTGAAGAATCCGAAACTGCAGTGGAACAATGAGATGGAAGTCGTCAAAAACAACATGCGCACACTGATCCCGGTCGGTATTGGTCTTGGCAATGTGCTGGCAGTGGGACTGTGCGGGTTCTGGCTGAATATGTCCATTCCTGTTATGACAGCTGTATTTGCCGGTGTATACATCGTTTTGATCATTCTGCTGTTCCTGTATATCCGCAAAGCGGATCTGAAACTGGCGGATCACATCAGCTGATTATTGTTTTTTACAGTCCTGCTTCGATGATTTTTTCGTCGAAGGGACTGTTTTTTGATATAGTAGAGTAAGAAGAAAAAGGAGATATTCTAATATGGCAAAACCTGTAGTACTTGTTGTCATGGACGGCGTCGGCTGGACTGACAAAGACATGGGAAATGCGGTTCTTCATGCATACAAACCGCAGATCAATGAACTGATGACAAACTGGCCGCACACAACGATCAAGGCAAGCGGTAAGGCAGTAGGACTTCCGGATGATACCGATATGGGCAACTCCGAAGTCGGACATAATGCACTGGGCTGCGGACAGATCTATTCCCAGGGTGCAAAGCTGGTCAATGAATCGATCGAAAGCGGTGACATCTACGCTTCCTCCGCATGGAAGGGTGCAGCAGAATTCGCAAAATCCCACAATGGCAAAATGCATTTCATCGGACTGCTGTCCGACGGTAATGTCCATTCCAACATTTCGCATCTGATCGCCATGATCAAGGAATGCAAGAAGGAAGGACTCAACGAAGTACGCGTACATATTCTTCTCGATGGACGTGACGTTCCGGAAACATCTGCTCTGCAGTATGTTGACCAGCTGGAAGGCGTTCTGAGCGAACTGAACGACGGCACATTCCACGGCGTTATCGCTTCCGGCGGCGGCCGTATGGTCATCACAATGGACCGTTATGAAGCAGACTGGTCCATGGTTGAAAAGGGCTGGCACATCCATGTCATGGGTGACGGCAGAAAGTTTGCTTCCGCAAAAGAAGCAATTGAAACACTGCGTGCAGAAGGCGGCTACACCGACCAGTTCCTGCCGGGATTCGTGATCGCTGACGGCGATAAGCCGCTCGGACCGATCGATGACGGTGATTCCGTGATCCTGTACAACTTCCGCGGTGACCGTGCTGTGGAACTGTCCAAGGCATTTGACTATATGAACAAAGGCTTCAGTGCATTTGATCAGGTCAAGAAGCCGAATGTCTACTACGCAGGCATGCTGCAGTATGACGGAGACCTCAAACTGCCGGATCACTTCCTGGTAGAACCGCCGCACATTGAACACACACTGAGCGAATTCCTGGTGAACAGAGGCGTATACAGCTATGCATGCTCCGAAACACAGAAGTTCGGCCATGTAACATATTTCTGGAACGGCAACCGTTCTGAGAAGTTCTCGGATGAACTCGAGACTTGGGAAGAAATTCCGTCCGACATCATTCCGTTCGAACTGAAGCCGTGGATGAAGGCTACTGAGATCACAGACCACATGGTTGAAGCAATTGAATCCGGCAAATACCAGTTCCTGCGCTGCAACTATCCGAACGGCGACATGGTCGGCCATACCGGAAACTATGAAGCAACACTGATCGGTGTTGAATCGGTTGACCTGATGCTGAAGCGGATCATGGATGCGTGCAAGAAGATGGACTATGCTCTGATCGTTACAGCAGACCATGGCAACTCCGACCAGATGTATGACAAGGGATTCAACGAAGACGGTACACCGAAGGCAAAGACAAGCCATACACTGGCTAGAGTACCGTTCGCGATCTACAACGGACCGGAAGGCACAGAGATGAAAGACGGTGACTTCGGCCTGGCAAACGTTGCTGCTACTGTTGTCAAGATCCTTGGTTATGAACCGGATCCGGCATGGCTTGAATCCATCACAAAGTAAGATAAAATGATCTTCAGGCCTGACACATCGTGTCAGGTCTTTCTTTGTATCGGCTATAATAACAGTATGCTGGAGAAATGGATCGAGCTGCTGCGCAGAATGATACTGGCATGTGCATTTACGGGTGAGAAGCCGGCTGTGTTCGGTGCTTTTCACTGCGGGATGACATTGTGCATGATCGCTCTTGCGGCATTTGGTGCATACATGGTGCATGGACGAAGCGATGACGAAAAGATTCGGCTATTGCACTGGTGCGGCATCGTGATGCTGATCAGTGAGATCTGGAAACAATTGTTCTGTTATTTTGTGGTGAACGGGGAGACGTTCAGCTGGTGGTATTTTCCGTTTCAGTTATGCAGTATGCCCATGTATCTGACACTGGTGCTGCCATATACGAAGCATAAAGGCACAATACTGCACTTTCTGGGCGGCTATGGGTTTCTGGCCGGTCTGTTGGCATTGCTGTTTCCGGAAGATATGCTGCGGGTGTGGCCGGTATTTACCATGCATGGGTTTTTATGGCATGGAATCATGCTGTTTATGGCAATGACAGCCTGGACGATGCGGATGGCGAAAGAGGCTTCTGATGCATCGGCTGTGCGATTGTTTTTGCTGCTATGTGCAATAGCGGAAGTTATCAACTGCACAGGTGCATATACGCATCCGTCCGTATTGCCGGATATGTTCTATATTTCTCCGTTTACGGTATCCTATCAGCCGGTATTCCGTGATATATGCCGTATGCTAGGAAGAGTGCCGCAGATCGTCATCTACATTGTCGTATTGTCATTTGCGGCATGGGTGGTATGGAAATGCGTGGAAAGGAGCGGGAATGCAGACAAGAGAAGAAGCGCTGAATAAGCTGGAACGCTCCCGTTTCCGTTCTTCCTTTCACCTGAAAGATGCAGATATTGCCTATATCGATGAGAAGGGATGGGACACCATAGAAAAACACGCACGGGATTTCGTGCGTGAGCGTCTCGCTCCGGCGTATCCGGAAAAGGACGGGAAACAGACACCGATGAAGGGCCATCCGGTCTTTCTTGCCCAGCATGCATGTGCGTGCTGCTGCCGGGGGTGTCTGGAAAAATGGTATAAGGTCGAACAGGGCAGACCCCTGAGTGAAGTGCAGCAGGAGAAGATCGTACGTCTTCTGATGGCGTGGATCCAGCGTGATTATAACCGGCGGAAGATGTCCAGTCCGCGCATCATTAAGCCATGAGGCAGTGTTTTTGCAAGGACGCGGTCTACGGTCGGAACGATGCCGGGCGTGCATACACAGACGTTGTTTTCTGACGCATCCAGGGCACGGCGTACGACGTCTTCTGTTTTCTGTGCGAAGGGGAAGTGTCGGAAGCCGGCATTGTCCGCTGTACTGGCAGTGGGAATGAATTCGGTATCTTTGACCCAATACGGGCATACAGCAGTCACATGTATGCCTTTTTTGCGGCATTCAAAGTGCAGCGTCTTCGTATAGCTGAGCACAAAGGCCTTGGTTGCGGCATACAGGTTGAAAGCAGGCAGGGGATGGAATCCGGCAACCGATGCGATCTCAAGGATCTTACTGCCAGCATGCATATAGGGAAGACAGGCCTGTGTGACACGGGCAAGTGCGCGGCAGTTGAGTTCGATCATCCGGTCGGTGTCCTGTGCACTGGTTTGCTCTGTGAGGCCGATACGGCCCATTCCTGCGGCACATACGAGATATTCGATGTGCGGCTGTTCCTTCTGCAGACGCTCTTCCAGAAGCGTGTAACTGGCTGCCTCGGTGAGATCCAGCGGGATCGGTACGATGGTGCAGGGGAATGCATGCACCAACTCTTCCAGACGCTCCCTGCGGCGGGCAATCACCCAGATCTCATTTGGAGCACCGCGCTGAACGATCTGACGTACAAATTCTTTTCCAAGACCACTGGATGCACCGGTGATCAATGCAATGTTTTTCATGACTCCTCCTCGTGTGAAATATCTATAGCAGGCATATTCATGATACTATGATGACATGAGCAGAAAAAAGACGGAAAACCCGTTCTTTCCGATGAACCGGAAAGAAATGGAAGAAAAAGGATGGCAGCAGGCAGACTTTGTTTATGTGTGCGGAGATGCCTATGTGGATCATTCCAGCTTTGGTGCGGCAATTATATGCCGTCTGCTGGAAGCCCATAATTTCAAAGTGGCAATGGTATGCCAGCCGGACTGGAACAACAATGCCAGCATTGCGGAATTCGGAGAACCAAGACTGGGATTCCTGGTTTCTTCCGGCAATATGGACTCCATGGTCAATCACTACACAGTCGCAAAGAAGCGGCGTCAGATGGATGCCTACTCCCCGGGCGGCGTCATTGGCAAACGTCCGGATCATGCAGTCGTTGTCTATTGCAATCTGATCCGGCGTACGTATAAGCATACCCCGATCATTATCGGCGGTATTGAAGGCTCTTTGCGCCGTTTATCCCATTATGATTACTGGGCAGATAAAGTACGCCGTTCGATCCTGCTGGATTCCGGTGCAGATCTGATCTCCTATGGTATGGGGGAACACAGTATCATAGAGATCGCAGAGGCACTGGACAGCGGTCTGGCCGTACAGGATATCACATTCATTGACGGCACGGTCTATAAGACAAGAGACGAAGCATCGATCTTTGAAGGCGTGCGTCTTCCCGACTATGAGGAAGTCCGCGACAATAAAGAAGCCTATGCAAGAAGCTATGCCATCCAGTACCGCAATACCGATCCCTTTACGGCAAAGAGGCTGTATGAGGCATATGACGGCAAAATGTTCGTTGTGCAGAATCCTCCCTCCAAGCCGCTTACCATGGCCGAAATGGATGCAGTCTATGCACTTCCCTATACCCGCCGCTATCATCCTTCGTATGAAAAAGCAGGCGGTATCCCGGCCTTGCAGGAAGTGAAATTCTCCCTGACATCCAACCGGGGATGCTTCGGAGAATGCAACTTCTGTGCCCTGACATTCCATCAGGGCAGGATCGTTCAGGTACGCAGTCATGAATCCATTATTGAAGAAGCCAGGATCTGTACGCAGGATCCGGACTTCAAAGGCTATATTCATGATGTCGGCGGACCGACCGCACAATTCCGCCGTCCTTCCTGCCAGAAGCAATTGAAATACGGCACATGCATGCACCGGAAGTGCCTGTATCCCAAACCATGTCCCAATCTCGATGTCGATCACAGCGATTATCTGGAACTATTGCGCAAACTGCGTCAATTGCCAAAGGTCAAAAAGGTCTTTGTCCGCTCCGGCATCCGCTTTGATTATCTTCTGGCCGACCCGGATAAGACATTCCTGAAGGAACTGTGCCAGTATCATATCAGCGGTCAATTGCGCGTAGCACCGGAGCACATCCGTGACAGTGTATTGTCAAAGATGGGTAAGCCGGAAGTCTCCGTATATAACCGCTTTGTCTCGGAATTCGACAAGATGAATCATGAACTTGGTCTGGAACAGTACAATGTCCCGTACCTGATGTCCTCGCACCCGGGAAGCACACTGAAAGATGCCATTGCACTGGCAGAGTATCTCAACCGACACCACCTGTCCCCGCAGCAGGTCTCTGACTTTTATCCCACACCGGGAACGATCTCCACGTGCATGTACTATACCGGCCTGGATCCGGAGACGATGAAACCGGTCTATGTAGCACGCAATCCGCATGAAAAAGCCATGCAGAGAGCACTGATCCAGTTCCGGGATCCGAAGAATTACGATCTGGTCCATGAAGCACTTGTCAAAGAGCACCGGGAAGATCTGATCGGAAACGGTCCGCAGTGTCTGATCAGGGCACGCAGACAGGGCGGTGCACCACGCTATCAGAAAAACGGAAAGAACACCGCAAAACCAGTTCACAAAGCAAAGAGCCGCAGTCACTGACTGCGGCTTTTTGTGAGACTTGTACAGAATGTGACAATTCTGCAGGAATCATATCTCATCTTGCATCGATACCAATTTTGGTGTAGTGTATTCATCGTTAACCATATATAGATAACAGGTTTACGAAAGGAATAAACATGCAGGTTAAAGATATGACAAAAACAGCACTGCTTGCGGCAGTGATCTGTGTACTCTCCCCATTGGCGATTCCGCTGGCCGGTCAGGTCCCGATCTCCCTTGCAACACTGGCAGTGATGCTGGCAGGGGTGGTGCTCAAAGAAAAATACGGCACATTGGCCGTATTGATCTACATCATACTGGGAATGATCGGTGTACCGGTCTTTGCCAATTATTCTGCCGGTGCATCCATCGTCTTTGGAATGACCGGCGGCTATATCATCGGCTATCTGCCGCTGGCATATATAACAGGTCTTGCCGCCAGGAAAGCTGCACAGGCGGAACACTATTCAATTCCAACGCTGGCACTAGGCGCACTTTTGGGCACGTTTGTGCTGTATGTGCTTGGTACAGTGTGGTTCATGGCATTTACAAAGATGGGGTTAGGTGCTTCTCTTGCGGCATGCGTGCTGCCGTTTCTGGCAGGCGATGCGTTAAAGATCGCAGCGGTCTGTCTGCTTGCGCCAAGGCTCGAAAAGATCACGGCATGAAAATCAGAGGGATTTCCTGCGGATCGAGATCTCCCCGGACTGCAGAAGGTCCATACTCCCGTCTTTGAGTTCTACCAGCAGGTTTCCTTCATCATTGATTTCTGCAGCGGTACCGGTATATGCGGTGCCGTTTTTTATATAGGTGACCTCATGGCCAAGAACGATGGAATCTTTGCGGTACGCTTCCATCAGTGCGGGATCATCCAGATGGGAAAGATGATAGAGAAGCTGCCGGCGCAATACTGCCGCCAGACGGCTGCGGGATATGTGGGAAGCGTGCAGGGAAGAGGCAATGTCCTGGATGTCTTCCGGGAAGACTTCGGTGCTGCAGTTGATCCCGATGCCGATCACAACGGTATGGATCTTTCCGGTCTCAAAGTCCGTGATGGCTTCCGTCAGGATGCCGGCGATCTTGCGGTCTTTCAGAAACAGGTCGTTGACCCACTTGATGCCGGGATGAATGCCGGTGACTTCGGCAATTGCTTCGGCTGCGGATACCGCTGCAGCCGGCGTGATGCGCGAAATATAGCGCATGTCTTCCGGATGCGCGATCAGGGAAAAATACAGACCGGTCTTTTTCGGAGAGTAGAAAGAATGTCCCTGCCGTCCGCGTCCGGCTGTCTGTTCATCCGCCAGCACCAGGGTGCCGTGTTGGCATGCGGATGCCGCAAGCATCTTGGCTTTGTTGTTGGTGGAATCGATCACATCGTATACATGGACCGGTGCGGTGATTTGCGGGCAGAATGCCTGTACGAGCTCTGCGGACAGCGTATCGTTGTCACTGACAAAGCGGTATCCCTTCGTCGGGGAAGATTCAATTGTATAACCGCTGTTCTGCAGCGCCTTTACCGCCTTCCATACTGCCGTGCGCGATACATTGTAGCGCATGGCAAGCATCTCTCCGGAATACCATGTCTCCGGATGGGATGCCAGTTCATTCAGCAATTCTTCACGTACTGCCATAATCTGCCTCTTTTCGTCCGTTTCCATGGTACGAGCAAAAACCGGAAAAAGCAAATGACGCCCGGTCTGTGCCAATAAAAAAACAGCAATTGGCGAACCAGTTGCTGTCATGTTTATCCATGCTGGCTTTGTGAAGAACTGTTGTCTTTCTTCTGGATCAGATCGGCCAGTTCTTCCGGATCGATCTCCTCTTCTGCTTCGTTTGTACGGCGGATCTCTTCTGCCAGAGCTGCGTCATCATCCAGCAATTGCTGTTCTTCCTGCTGGATACGGCGGGTGCGGCGCAGTTGTTTCAGACGTTCCTGTTCTTCCAGAATATTGGTCTCTTTGGACTGCTTGTGCAGCTTGCTGATGTAATCCACAGACAACAGCATATCCACACCCAGAAAGATGACCATGAACAGATCGATGCCAAAGTCATAACCGTACAGCATATCCCCCAGGAAGAATGCCATCAGAAGCAGGTCTCCCAGGATCATAATGCCGGATAAAATGCTTTTTAAAGTATTTTTCATCATGCCTCTCCGTGTAGACATGGTACCACGAATTTCATTCCATGGCATCCAAATGTGCGCTGCGCACCGGGGAAAGTGTCTTCAGCTGCTTCAAGAGCGTTTCCATCGGCACATTCATATTGGAGACATCCAGTGAGATCAGTACATTGGCTTTGCCGGCAATGGGAATTGCCTGTGAGATCGTCAGGATGCCGGTGCCGCATTCGGACAGCTTCTGCAGTACAGCCGAAAGAGAACCGTTCTCATCCTTCAGGATCAGGGATACCACCGCATGGCGCGGGGAAGCGGACTCCGTCGGTGCATAGACGCAGTCTTTGTATTTGTAGTAGGTGTTGCGGGAGATGCCGGCCATGCGGACGGCTTCTGTGATCGTAGCTGCTTCTTTGGAATTGAGCAGATTGCGCGCATAGATCACTTTTTCGAGATAATCCGGTAATATTTCTTTCTTAACGATCAGAAAATCAGAACTCATAGCGTAATCCTTTCTATGACCGGTCCGGCAGATTTCTGCAATTGCCGGATCGTCCATTGCGCATTCGTATTGCGGCGTATGGTCTCTTTCACCGCTTCGGACAGCGGCTGCCGGGAGATCAGAAGACAGGTGGACCCGGATCCCGAAATCAGAAATACGCCGCCGGTATCCTGCTGTACAGTCTTCTTTAAAAAATCATAATCAGGGATCAGACGTGAACGGTATGGTTCATGGACCCTGTCATGGGCTGCCCAGTGCAGCTGCTTCAGATCGCCGCTTTCCAGTGCATCGATCATTGCATGCAGGTGCACACTGTTCCATATGACATCTGTGCGGTCATAGTGCTCCGGAAGCACTTTGCGGGCATCTTCGGTATGAACTTCAAAGTCCGGGATGAATACGGTAAACAGCCAGTCCTCCGCACATGCCAGCTGCCTGGCCTGCACGGTATGCCCGTCATCCATGCACAAACATAATCCCCCATATACTGCCGCCGCCGCATTATCGGGATGTCCCTCTGCTTTCACACATAGGTGAAAGATATCCTCTTTGGACAGGGCATGATCATGCAGGAGGGATGCGGCATAAAGACCGCCGGCAGTCAACGCAGCGCTGGTGCCCAGGCCCCGTCCCGCTGGGATATCGGTATGAAAGATGACATGAACGGAATCGTGCTGTACGATCGCATCACATCCCAGCCGCCAGGCTTTCAGAAACAGATTGTCCGGATTGTTGAAGCGTTCTTCCGTATTCTCCAGCAGGTTTGTTTCTGCAATTTCTACATCAAAGGTATTGTACAGATCCAGTGCAATGCCAAGACAGTCAAATCCGGGACCGAGATTGGCACTGGATGCCGGAATTTTAATCCTGTACATGGCTCAAAGAGCGCATGCGCTCAGCGATGACATGCATGCCATCCCGGATCTCGATGGAACGGGTGAAGCGCACCGGCTGTGTCTTCAGATCCCGCAGATTGGCAGGCACCGGGACACTTGTCAGTTCATGCAGCACTTCCATTGCTTCGAAATCATCCGGGATGTTTCTGCCGCTGATGCATTCCAGCACATCGTGGCAGAACTTATACGGAGATGCCGTGGAAAGAACAACGCATGGTGTTTCATCGCCGCTTTCTTTGCGGTATTTGCGCATGGCGGAAAGAGCGACCGCTGTATGCGGATCGATCAGCACATGTTCATTGGACCATGTATCGTGGATCACTTCGGCACATTCTTCCTCACTGGTCCAGATACCGGCAAACTCATCCTGCAGCTGACGGAAGACGGCATCGTCTACGGTATAGCTGCCTTCTTCTTTCAATTGCCGCATCCATTCCCGTATTTTTTCATCATCCTGTCCTGTTAATAAGAACAGCAGACGCTCCAGATTGCTGGAGATTAGGATATCCATGGACGGGGACATCGTGGTATGGAATGTACGGTCCAGAGAGTACGTACCGGTATTGAGGAAATCCGTCAGTACATTATTTGTATTGGAGGCGCATAACAGCTTTCCTACCGGCAGGCCGATCTTCTTTGCCAGCCATCCGGCCAGGATATCGCCGAAGTTGCCGGTCGGTACTGCGAAGTTGACCGGATCGCCCCATGCGATCTTCTTTTCACTGACCAGCTTTGCATAGGCATGGAAATAGTAGACGATCTGCGGAATCAGGCGTCCGGCATTGATGGAATTGGCACTGGATATCGTTACACCGGTGCACGCATCCAGTACTTCCTTGCTGGAGCAGGCTTCCTTGACCATCCGCTGGCAGTCATCGAAATTTCCCTTTACGGCAATGACTTCTACATTATTTCCCTTGCTGGTATTCATCTGCCGCTTCTGTACGGCGGATACGCCGATCTCCGGATAAAAGACCGTGATCGCTGTATTCGGGACATCCGCAAACCCGGAAAGCGCTGCTTTGCCGGTATCTCCGGATGTTGCAGTCAGGATCGATACGACATCATGGCGGTCTTCCTTGGCATAGGCAGTCGTGAGTAAGTGCGGAAGGATGGTCAGTGCCAGATCTTTGAATGCACTGGTCGGCCCATGCCACAGCTCCATCAGCCAGCCGTCTTTTAATGCGGTCAGGGGAACGATCTCATCGGTATCGAATTTGGTATCATAGGCACTGTTCACACAATGACGGATTTCTTCTTCTGTATAATCCGCCAGCATCGCTTTCAATACCGTTTCAGCGATGCCGCGGTAGTCTTTTCCAAGAATGTCTTCCGGACGCAGTGCATCGGGATAGGAAGCAGGGGTAAACAGGCCGCCGTCTTCCGCAAGACCGCGTATGATCGCCTGGTGGGATTCCAGGGCATAGTTCTTGTTCCGGGAGCTGATATATTTCATCGGTGAATTCCTCCTTGTAAAGATTACCCAAAAATGATACTATGTTCGTGTTTTAAAAACAAGTGTATTCAGATTGGAAACATAGAAAGGAATTGGCATGAAGATCGGCTTATTGGGACACGGTGTTGTCGGCGGCGGCGTACGCGCAATTATCGATGAGGGAGCGACTTGGGAAGTCCGTGAACTGGAGATTGCAAAGATCCTGGTCAAAGATGAATCGGAGATGGTCGACCCACGTACAACACTGCATGCGGAAGATATCCTGAATGATCCGTCCATCGAAGTGGTGGCAGAGTGCATGGGAGGTCTGGAACCGGCTCATACCCTGTTAAAGAAAGCACTGCAGAAGGGCAAGCATGTTGTGACATCCAACA
Organism: Solobacterium sp.; assembly: GCA_017539385.1. Lineage (GTDB taxonomy): Bacteria > Bacillota_I > Bacilli_A > Erysipelotrichales > Erysipelotrichaceae > Bulleidia. The sequence continues at coordinate 37,797 of JAFYHC010000096.1, forward strand.
AGAAAATGCTTGCGACATATTGTGAAGACCTGTTTGAAACAGCCCGCGAAAACGGTGTAACGGTGCACTATGAGGCATCGTGCGGCGGCGGCATCCCGTGGATGGCATCGCTGGACAGAACCCGCCGGGTAGATGATATTGATTCGTTCCGGGGTATTTTCAACGGTACGACCAATTACATTCTCAGCCGGATGTACAGTGAGGGAACAGACTTTGAAGAGATGCTGAAGGAAGCGCAGGAACTTGGCTATGCGGAGCGGGATCCGTCCGATGATATCGACGGACACGATGTCCGCTACAAAGTATCGCTGTCCTGCGTCAAGGCATTTGACACCCTGCAGAATATCCAGGATATCGTGACATACGGCATCCGCAATATCCGCAAGGAAGATCTTGACTGGGCCAAGGCAAATGGCTATGCATGCAAACTGATCGGCACCGGTGCATACCGCGGTGATTTCATCAGTGCATGTGTCATTCCGATGTTTTTGAAGAAAGATGATGTCTTTGCCAATATCCCGCTGAATTTCAATGCGATCGAAAGCCGTTCCAAGACACTGGGACCGGCAACGTTCGTCGGTCAGGGTGCCGGATCACTGCCGACAGCACACGCTGTTGTACAGAATCTGATCGATATCTGGAAGAACCAGGACCCGGAGATCAACGACAAGAGCATCCGTCCGATCGACAATACCCTGCATACCGGTGTCTTCTATATCCGTACAAAGAAAATTGCATTGTTTGCGGACATCATGGACCGGCGCATCTCAGAAGATGCCTTCCTGACCCGGAAGATCTCCCTGGTACAGGCAGATATGGCTGTCAAGAGTGCGGTGGATGATACACTGTTTATTGCGGAGGTGGCAGAATGATCAAGGTCGTCAAATTCGGCGGATCCTCCGTCGCCAACGCTGCCCAGGTCCGCAAGGTGAAACATATCGTGGATTCCGATCCGTCCCGCAAATTCATCGTTACCAGTGCATGCGGCAAGGAGTCCCACGAAGATCATAAAGTAACGGACCTGCTGTATCTGTGCCATGCACATATCCGCTATGGTGTTTCCTATAAGCCAATCTTTGCAATGATCCGGGATAAATATATGAAGATCCGGGAAGAACTGGGTCTCAAAATCGATCTGCAGAAAGAATTTGATCAGATCGAGCGGGTATTGGAAAGAGATCCTTCGGTCGACTATCTGGTCAGCCGCGGTGAATATCTGACCGGTCTTTGCCTGGCGGAGTATCTGGATGCAGAATTCATCGATGCCGCGAAAGTGATCCTGTTCCGCTATGACGGTGAGATCGACATGGAGCGCACCGGTCAGCTGCTGGAAGAATATTCCGGCAAGACGGACAAGAAACTGCTGATCCCGGGATTCTATGGTGCTTTGCCCAATGGCGTCATCCGCGTCATGAGCAGGGGCGGCTCCGATATTACCGGCTCCGTGATCGCCAATCTGGTCGATGCGGATGTGTATGAAAACTGGACCGATGTCAGCGGCTTCCTGGTCGCAGATCCCCGCATCATCAAAAAGCCGATGCGGATCCCGCGCATCAATTACAGCGAACTGCGCAATATGAGCTACATGGGTGCCAATGTACTGCACGATGATGCAGTCTTCCCGGTAAAGACGAAGAATATACCGATCAATATCCGCAATACGAATGATCCGGATAATCCCGGCACGCTCATCATGAATGACTGCAGCGAAATGGATGCGGTGGAACCGCCTCATGCGGTCACCGGCATCACCGGCCGCAAGGATTATACCATGATCACACTGACACGCAGCCATGCCTCGGCAGAACCGGGCTTCCTGCGCCGGATCCTTTCCGTCTTTGAGGATTTCCATGTATCGATCGAAAGTGTCCCGACGACCGTAGATACGTTTTCGGTTATTGTGCAGACGTCCCTGATCGATCAGTATCTCTATGAGATCGTCGCAAGACTGCGCAGGGAGATCAATCCGGATGATATTCGGATCGAAGATCATCTGGCGCTTGTGGCGGTCGTGGGCCGCGGCATGAAGGCAGTCCCGGGCATGTCCGGACGCTTCCTGTCCGAATTCGGACGCAACCAGATCAACATTAAAGTAATCAACCAGAGCGCAGACGAACTCTCCATCGTCGTCGGCGTAGACAACCGTGATTTCGAAAAAGCCATCCGCTGTATCTATGACAAGTTCATTGCGGAAGAAAGGAAAGCATTATGAAAATTGGCATCGTAGGCGCTACCGGCGCCGTTGGAAGACAGATGATCGAATGTATCGAAGAGCGTGGTCTTGCAGTGGAAGAACTGCGTCTGTTCGCAAGTGAGCGTTCCCGCGGCACAACGCTGCCGTTCAATGGGAAGGACATCGTTCTGCAGGTAGCGGAAGAAGGTTCCTTCGACGGATTGGATTATGTACTTGGCGCTGTTTCCAATGCCATGTCCAAAGTATTCCGTCCGATGATCGAAAAGGCAGGCGCTGTCTATATCGATAACTCCAGTGCCTTCCGTCTGGAAGACAATGTTCCGCTTGTTGTACCGGAGATCAACGGGGAAGATGCACTTGCCCATCATGGCACCATTGCAAACCCCAACTGCTCCACGATCATTACGTATATGGCTTTGGCCGGTATCGCCAAATTAAGTCCTCTGACAAAGGTAAATGCCGTCACATACCAGGCAGTCAGCGGCGCCGGCATCAATGGATTCCGCGAACTGAGCGGACAGGTGAAGGCACTGGAAAACAATGAACCGGTCGAAGCAAAGGTCTTCCCGACCCAGATCGCCTATAACTGCATCGCTGAGATCGGCTCTTTCCTGGATAACGGCTATACCACGGAAGAAATGAAAATGCAGAATGAAGGACGCAAGATCATGCATCTGCCGGATCTGAAAGTCACATGCACCTGCGTGCGCGTGCCGGTGTTCCGTTCGCATTCCATCGCCGTAACCGTAGAAACGAAGGACTATGTATCGATCGAAGATGCAAAGAAGGCAATTGCCGCATATCCGGGCGTAAAGCTGGTCGAAGACCATACCCCGACACCGATCGAGACATCCAATCAGGATATTGTCTATGTTGGACGCATCCGCCGGGATCTCACATCGGAAAACGGTATTACATTATGGTGCTGCGGAGACCAGATCCGCAAAGGCGCTGCAGCCAATGCGGTGTCCATAATGGAGTACATCGATCGGAAATAATGTGTTAGAATACTTTTCGTAAAGGAGCTGGCACCATTATGATCCGCAGAACGATATTCAGTGCACTTGCTGTCGCTGCAAGCGTCGGCACAGCACTTATTGTAAAAACACTTCTGAAGAAAGACGAAGCAAAAGAAGAAGACGATGATGAAGTCCGCTTCATCACGATCACAGATGACGATGAGCCGAAGATGTACGATGCGTCCGACCGCAGCGAAGAAGTCCGCAAGGTCTGCGCCGTCTATCCGTATCTCGATCCGGACTTTGTAGAAACTGTACTGGGCAAAAATGACAGTCTGAATACAGCCTACGAAGAAGACACTCTGATCACACTGGAACATACCGTTTCCTTCAAAGATACTGCTTCCAAGGAAAAGTTCACCGACATCCTGGAGTCTTCCGGCTACAGCTGTGAAGGCAATAACGGCAATGTGACCGCAAAGAAGAAGCTCTTCACTGAGGACGGAGCCATTGTCTCCGACATTCTGAACGTTGCCAACCAGGCTGCTGTCCTGAATGGCATCTACAAAGATTACGACGTGTATCAGTAAGAGAGAAGGAGAAGCAATTCTCCTTCTTTTGCACAGACAGAGGAACCATTATGAGTGAAAACAAAACACCGCAGAAGCAGGGAATCGCCGAGATCGTGATGCAGAACTGGCCGGCACTGATCGTTGCTGTTCTGGCATTTGTGGTCTTTGCTGTGATCCTGCCGCGGAATTCTTCTACCAATAAAAAAGAAACGCTGATCTCTCCGTTCGGACAGGAACCGCTTGCCCAGTGGGTATCGCTTCCCAACCAGGAACAGGCAGAAATCGTTGCGACATTCCCAATCCATTATCCGACCGTGCTGCAGGAAACATGCAATACGATGGAATTCAATGTCTTTGGCAAACAGATCATCGAGATCCAGTTTAAAGACGGAGACGGACATCTGACAGCCGTTGCGGCAAAGGGCAAAGGTGAGATAGAACTCTGTAATGATACGACGGCATACCGCAAGACAGAGATCATTGATGTCGGGGATCTCGAGGTGACCGTCAAAGGCAGCAACGACACGGTATCCCTGGCACTATGGCATGATGCGGAATACAGCTATTACCTCGGTGTTCAAAATTACCCGGTATCACAGGAAGAAATGATCAAACTGATCCAGGAACTGTACTGATCGATGCAGTACAGTTTTTTACATATTGCCGTATATATATTTCTCTATGGGGCTTCCCCGCAACAGAAGCATTTTTTGCAGGGAAATATGATATAGTATGTGATTGCAGGAGATGAGCATATGGAACAGATTCGGGTGGAAAACCTGTGTTTCTCCTATGAGGAAGGAACCAGAACGATCAATGACGTGTCATTCATGATCGAAAAAGGCATGTATGTCACGATCATCGGACATAACGGAAGCGGTAAGTCCACAATGGCGAAACTGCTTGCAGGACTGCTGGAAGCAGAAAGCGGAAAGATCATGATCTGCGGAACAGAGCTGAATGAAGAGAACCTCTCTGAGATCCGGAAGACGATCGGAATCGTCTTCCAGAATCCGGATAACCAGTTTATCGGATCCACCGTCCGGGATGATATTGCTTTTGGTCTGGAAAATCATCAGATCCCTCAGGCAGAGATGGATGGAATCATTGAGAAGTATGCGGAAAAAGTCGGTATGACAAAGTATCTGAATTCAGAGCCGACGCATCTGAGCGGCGGACAGAAGCAGCGTGTTGCCATTGCCGGCGTACTGGCAATGCGGCCGCAGATCCTGATCTTTGACGAAGCGACATCCATGCTGGATCCGCAGGGAAAAGCAGAGATCAAGCGCGTTATCCGCGAACTGCATGAGGAAAGAGATCTGACGATCATTTCCATTACGCATGATATTGAAGAAGTCGCAGAAAGTGACTATGTACTGGCAATGAATGCAGGAACGATCGCACTGCGCGGGACACCGCATGAAGTATTTGCCAACGAAGAGACGATCAAGGCGATCCGTCTGGAACTGCCATACAGCACACAGGTCGGCAAGCTTCTGGCAAAGTATGGCGTCAATGTAAAGAATCACCTGACGATGAAAGGGCTGGTGGGAGAATTATGCCAATTGCATTCAAAGATGTAAGTCATGTATACAGTGCAGGGACTCCCTATGAGTACCGTGCCCTGGATCATGTTGACCTTGAAATACAGGAAGGAAAGATGACCGCTGTCGTCGGACAGACCGGTTCCGGGAAAAGCACGCTTGTGCAGCATCTCAATGCACTGCTGCTTCCGACGGAAGGAACGGTGTATATCCTGGACAGAACGATCGATGCCAATAAGAAGCCGAAGCAGCTCAAGTCACTGCGCGGGGATGTCGGACTGGTTTTCCAGTTTCCCGAATACCAGCTGTTTGAAGAGACGGTGCTGAAAGATACGGCCTTTGGTCCGAAGAATTTCGGATGCACCGTGGAAGAAGCAGAAAAGCGTGCAAAGCAGGCTCTGCAATTGACGGGGATCGGTCCGGAGTATTATGAAAGAAGTCCGCTGGAACTGTCCGGAGGACAGAAGCGCAGAGTGGCAATTGCCGGTATTCTTGCCATGGATCCCAGGGTGCTCGTGCTGGATGAACCGACGGCGGGTCTTGATCCGGCCGGTACGGCATCGATGATGAAACTGTTCAGAAGACTGAATCAGGAACTGCATAAGACGGTATTGATCGTGACCCATGATATGGAACAGGTGTACCGGTATTGCGATGAAGTGATCGTTGTGCATGATGGAAAGATACGCCATCAGGAAAGCAGTGCGGAATTCTTCAAAGATGCGCATCTGTGCAATGAGATGGGCGTATTGCCTCCCTCGCTTATCCGCCTGGAAGAGATGATGCGGGAATTCGGCTTTGCTGTTCCCCAGGGCATCGTAACGGAAGAACAGCTGGCACAGTGGATCGCACAGGAGGTGAAGAACCATGGGTAGTATTGCACTTGGGCGGTATATTCCTCTGGATTCCGTGGTCCATAAGATGGACCCAAGAGCAAAGATCATGGCGATGCTGATCGTACTCATTGCGGTATTCTTCCCGTCCGGATGGATCGGCTATGCGGTATTGTTTGCGGCTGCTTCATTAATGATCCTGCTGTCAAAGCTGTCCGTGGGATTTATCTGGCGGGCAATGCGGCCGATGCTGATCATGCTGGTGTTCCTTCTGGTCATCAATGCATTGGTCGTGCATACCGGACCGGTATTATTCTCGATCGGCAGCTTCTCCGTCTATCTCGATGCGGTGCTGCAGACGCTGTACATTGCCGTGCGTCTTCTGCTGATGATCATGATCACGACATGTCTTACCGCAACGACAAAGCCATTGGATATGACATTGGGTATTGAGGATCTGCTGAAGCCGTTTGAAAAGATCCATGTCCCGGCGCATGAGATCGCCATGCTGATCAGTATTGCACTGCGTTTCATTCCGGATCTGATCGATGAAACACAGCGGATCATGAAAGCACAGGAATCCCGCGGCGTCGATCTGCAGGAAGGAAAACTGAAGGAGAAGATCCAGGCGATCCTCTCCCTGATCGTACCGTTATTTGTCTCTGCCTTTCAGCGGGCAGAGGACCTGGCCAATGCCATGGAGGCAAGAGGCTATATGCCGGGAGAACCGCGCACACGCTATAAAGTACTGAAGATGGCCGGCAGGGATTATATACTGCTGGCATGTGCACTGATCACTGCTGTCGGCATCGGTGTGCTGGCATGGGCTGTATGAAGCGGATCGCCTGTATTGTCGCATACGACGGCAGTGCGTATGAGGGCTGGCAGTCCCAATTGCGCATGACATCCGTGCAGGAACAGATCGAAGCAGTACTGGAAAAAATCGAAGGACACCGTATTCCCATTACGGCATCGGGACGTACGGATGCCGGTGTGAATGCGTCCGGTCAGGTGTTCATGTTTGATACAGAGCGGGATATGAGCGCCTATAAGTGGAAAGGCGCACTGAACGGCTTACTGCCCAGGGATATCCATATCGTGCAGGCAGAAGAAAAAGATGAGCGTTTTCATGCCCGCTACAATGTAAAGCGCAAGACATATCTGTACCGGATCCATACCGGTGAATACGATGTATTTACCAGAAATATCGCATATCAATGTCCGCAATTGCTGGACATAGATGCAATGCGTGAAGCAGCAAAAGAACTGACTGGTACGCACGATTTCACATCGTTCAATAAGAATACACTGGCAGAAAAGCCGGACCAGACACGCACGATCGATGCCATTACGATCGAAGCAGACGGTCCCATGATCACGATGGCATTTACCGGCAAGGGCTTTTTGCGCTATCAGGTGCGCATGATGAGTGCGGCACTGATCGAAGCGGGAAAGGGTAACCTGACGCCGGCAGATATCCGAAACATACTGGCAGCGCGCTCCAAGACCGCCTTTGTCAAAAATGCTGTTCCGCAGGGACTGACATTATACAAAGTGGAATACTTTGCGATGTACGCACTGAATGAGACCGGCATGATCCGGGAGTTTCTTCCCGGGGATGTATTGCCGGAAGGAATGACGCTTGCGGAAACAGAGCAGCGTATCAAAGCACATGCATTTCCCCGCTGGTATGTGATTACCGGACGCCATGATCAGACGACGCTGGGATGGCTCTTTCTGCGGCAGAAAGACGGTATACAGGCAGATGTGATCCCGTATAGGGAGGGCTGTGAAGAGGTCGTAAAGAGCCTGCAGGATCAAATCGCACAGCAACTGGACAGAGAACGGAAAGAACTCTCAGAAAACGGCTGAAACAAAGGAAAAAAAGCATTGACGAACCTATCGTCCATCAGTAGAATATTGGTTGGCACATGCCAAATGTAGTCCCGGTTAAACTACATATGGAGGAAGAAAAATGCGTCAGACAACGATGTTAAAACCAGCAGAAGTTGTTCGTCAGTGGTATGTCATTGATGCAACAGACTGCACACTGGGCCGTCTTGCCACACAGGTCGCTACGATTTTAAAGGGCAAGCACAAACCAACTTATACACCTCATGTTGACTGTGGTGACTATGTTATCATCGTCAATGCAGACAAGGTCAAGATCACAGGAGACCAGGATTTCAAGAAGATGTATTACAGACATTCCATGTATCCGGGTGGACTGAAGACCAGAAGCACAAAGATCATGCGTGAGAAGTATACAGTTGAGTGGGTAGAAAAGGCAATCAAGGGTATGTTGCCGCATACAAGACTCGGCGATGTACAGCGTAAGCATGTATTTGTTTACACAGGACCGGATCACCCGCATGCTGCTCAGAAGCCGGTAGAACTGAAGGTCAAGTAAGGGAGGATAAGGACAGATGGTAGCTAAGAAGAAAACAGTCACCTATGTAGGTACAGGACGTCGTAAGAAGTCCGTTGCCCGTGTCTTTATGACTCCGGGTACAGGTGTGATCACAGTTAACGGACGTACACTGGAAGATTACCTGCCGCAGGCAACA
>JAFYHC010000097.1 GCA_017539385.1 Solobacterium sp.
ATGGGCGGCTACAAGATGGTAGTTGACATGGTTACTGACCTGCATGACTCCATGCAGATCACTGTACCGGTTGCTCTGCATCTCGACCATGGCACATACGAAGGTGCAAAGGCTTGCATCGAAGCAGGTTTCACATCTGTTATGTTCGACGGTTCTCACTATGACATCGATGAGAATATCGAAAAGTCCAAAGAGATCATCGCTCTGGCTCACAGCGTAGGCGTTTCTGTTGAGTGCGAAGTCGGCGGTATCGGCGGTACAGAAGATGGCGTTACTTCCAATGGTGAACTCGCTGATCCGGCAGAGTGCAAGGCTGTCGCTGATCTGGGTGTTGACTTCCTGGCAGCAGGCATCGGCAACATCCATGGCAAATATCCGGCAAACTGGGCTGGTCTGAACTTCGACCGTCTGAATGAAATCAACGAAGCAGTCAATGGCAAACCGCTGGTTCTCCATGGCGGCTCCGGCATCCCGTTCGAGCAGACAAGCAAGGCAATCACAATGGGCGTTTCCAAGATCAACGTCAACACAGAACTGCAGCTGGTCTTCGCTGATGCTACAAGAAAGTACATCGAAGCAGGCAAGGACCTCGAAGGCAAGGGCTACGATCCGCGTAAACTCCTGAAACCGGGCAGTGATGCAATCGTTGCTAAGGCAAAAGAACTGATCGCAGCATTCGGTTCCGAAGGAAAAGCTGAATAAGTTTCCAAACTGAAGCAGGGCAGATGCCCTGCTTTTTTGTTTAGAGATCCTGAATGGAGCGGCTGAAGAGGAGGGAGGCGGCTGTAACAGTAAGGCCAAGCGTGCAGAAGGTGAGAAGAGCAGTACAGCCAAATGACTTCAGGATCATACCAGCCAGTACAGAGGCAAGGGGAATCATGCCCTGTGATCCGATACTGATCAGGCTGTTGACCTTGCTCAGCTTATCTTTGTCGATGATGCGCATGACTGCAGTATTGATGGGAATGTTGACACAGGACAGCAGGAAGCCGATCATCAGACAGACCAGTATCAGTGTGATCAGAAAGTAATTGATCTGTGCGGTTCTTTCCACAAACAGCAGATATCCGGCAGTCCCTGCGATCATGATGGCTGCCAGCACACACAGCAGGCATGATACCCTTCTGCCGCAGTGCTCACTCTGCGGCTGTCTGCTCATAAATGCTGCACCAAGCAGGGAACTGATGCCAATGCATACACTGAATACGGAGGACCACAGTTCCGGTGTCAGGATGGTATCCAGAAGATAGGAGGATGCGGCAGAGAGGTCTGTTTTGACAAAGAATGGCAGAAAATTGCCGGTGACAGGCGCAAAGAAGAAGTTGATGAACAATACCGCCGCAAGCAATGCAAGTATTGCTTTTTTTGTGGAAAGATAGGACAGGCCGTCTTTCATGTCCTGCAGGGCAAGATGAACAGTCAGTTTTTCATCTGTCGGATGAAACTCATAGCGGATCATCGTTTCTGAGATGCCGGAAGCGATAAAGCAGAATCCAACCAGCAGAAACAGCAGATGAACAGGCATCACAGCATACAGGATGCCGGCAAGAACAATGCCGAGAATGCTCTCCAGGGAACTTTTCATGGTGAAGTATGCATTGGCCTGCTGCAATTGTTCTTCCTGGATGATATGCGGGAAAAGTGCACCGGAAGCAGGATTGAAGATACCGCTGATCATATTGCCGATCGTACCCAGGACAAACAGAATGATCAGCTGGATGTCCGCCTCTTTGAACAGCAGCAGGAGAACCGACGCCAGCAGGATCATTGCACCTTTGAGAAAATCGCATATGTACATGATTTTTGCTTTGCTGAAACGGTCGCCAAGAACACCGCCAAGCGGTGTAAAGACTAACAGGGCAATGCCGCAGAGGGCTAGATACAGTCCCTGCAGAAAGGCATTGTTGTGCGTGATCTCGAGAATATAGAAGCTGACTGCGAAGCTGTACAGGATCGCACCAAGCTCCGATACCAGTGCACCCAGAAAGACCAGGACGAAATTCCGGTTCTGAAATACATTGGCAGGCTGTTGGTTTGTCGGTGTCATTGGATTGCCTCCTGCCATTTTGCTGTAAAGGGCGGCTCATCCAGCAACCCCAGCAATGCCGCTATGCTTTCAAAAGCTGATGCCCCGAATATGTCGAAGAACAATGCATTTTCCGTATGATTGCCAAAGCGCATGGCATGCAGGGAGTAATCCGGCATGGAATCAAAGCGCAGCGCTGCTTCTTTTGCTTTCTGCAGAGATGTCTCAGATTCAGCTGCCATGCCTGCTTTTTCCTGTGCATAGGCAAGCAGGATAAGAAGTTCTGCATATGTCTGACCAAGTACATTGGATTTTTCTTCTGTCTTCAGACCGTTCAGGATGCCAATGCCCCAATGCAGGATATCCATGGCTTTTGTCCAGTCTCTGCTGGAACGGAAGAGAAATACATAACCAAGGATCACATTAAACAGATTGGATATACCTGCTGTCAGGCCTTTTGAAAGATAATCGCCTGCTTCTTCTGCATCATCCCCATAGATGGACAATATGGCTCCGATGGAACTGCTGTAGAGACCGTCAGTATTGTTCTGCTTCAGCAGTTCAATGCTTTTCTGATGGTCTCCCAGAATAAACCATGCGGCCGCCATGTCGGAGCAGATCGATGCTTCACTGATGCGGGGATCATTGTTCTGGGAAAGAAGCAGTCTGGAGCGTTCCAGCAATTCCAGTGATTTCTGCAGCAATTGCGGGGCATGACTGGCAGCGCCGAATGCCAGATATACATTTGCACAGCGGTAGACAGCCGGAAAGGAATGCGGATAACGCACCAACAGCTTGTCTGCTTCCTGCAGTGCTTCGGGATCCAGTGTTTTGCATAAAGAAAGAATACGTTCTCCGGCAGCTTCCAGCCGATTGTCTTTGATCTGATAGCCAAGAAGGACATCGATCGAGGTATCAAAGAAATCCGCCAGTTCCACCAGCATGCTCAGTTCCGGCTGCGACAGTCCGGATTCCCATTTATATACAGCACCGACTGTTACGCCGAGTGCTTCGGCCAGCTTTTCCTGTGTGATTTTCCGCTTCCGGCGGAATGAACGGATATTTTCGGCAAGAGACAGTTTCATGGAATACCTCCCGTGTACACTGTCATAATAGCGGATCAAAACAAGGAAAGGAACTGACCGCCAATACCAGTCAGAGATAATTATTTATACCATCAGTATGGGTCAGTGCAAAACAAAAAGCAGTGATGCAAAGCTGACATCACTGCTTCCGGCAATACATGGGAAATCAGATACGGCGCAGGAATTCCTCAATGAATGTGGATTCATATTCATGTGCTGCATCGTTTGGATGGGTGTTGCGGGGATAGTCGACCGCCTGCTTCAGCAGGACAGCCTGTTTGACTTCCGGGGCAATGTCCGGGTTCTGGGAACGAATCATGACCGGGGTGAAGCGGTCACCGTTCATATCGATATACGGGATGCCGTATTTAAGCGCCATGGCGATCTGTACATCGCGGTAGGCAGGTCTGTCACAGCCGTTGGAAACCAGAATTCCGATATGGGCAAACGGACGGTTGACGATCAGCCAGGAAAGCACTTCGTTCCACGCACCGCAGTACGTTGCCGTCGTGGCGTCGTTCATTTCACCAAGGGGAATGATGCCGGTTGGATCTTCGCCATCCTTGGCTTTGCCGTGTTCATGATGGGAATCATTGATGCCAAGATAGATCGTGATATAATCGGCATCTTCCGGGATATTACGGTAATAGCAGTCCGCATTGGGATCGGTAAGGCTGTTATGGAAATCACCAGCCGCCGGATATCCGAGGGTACGCCCGCCCATGAAGAACTCCGCGATCTCCATCGAATTGCGCTCGGCAATAAAGTAGGGATAGGCTATGTTCTTGCCGGCAAAGCGGCCTTCCGTAAAGGTATTGCCGGTAACGCCGGCGGTAAAACTGTCACCGCATACAGCCCACTTTTTTCCAAATAATATATTTCCTGATTGGTTCTTCTGCATAATCTGTTTCCTCCGTGATCACTGGTACATGATACAGAGCAGAGTGTATCACAGGATTCCTAAAATAATACACAAGATGAATTATGTGTGAATTGTGGGAGAAAATACGCGAATCGACGCAAAATCTCTTGAAAACGTTTACACGGATAGGTAAAATAACGATGAAAGGGGATTTTCACAATGAATGAGAATTTAACAAACGCGCTTCTTTCCTTTGCTGGAAAGATGCAGTCGAACAAGGTTCTGTCCTCTATTAAGGACTCCTTCATCGACAACATGCCTGTCGTCATCATGGGTTCGTTTG
>JAFYHC010000098.1 GCA_017539385.1 Solobacterium sp.
TACGGGAATGGGACTGTCCTGTCTGCCATACCCACCACGACCGCGATATCAACGCCGCACTCTCAATCAAAAAAGAAGCACTGCGCCAATACAGCACAATGCTTCCTCAGTGATCTCTTTATACGATCACACGGTACCCGGGGGCACCGGGGATCCTATAAGCCTGGGGTATCTGGATACGATGGTATCCTTGACCAGGAAGTCTATTCAGACATGTGGGGTGATTATTACTTACCCAGCAGCTGTCCGGCAATGCTGAACAGAGTAGAAAGGTCGATCTGTCCGTTCGAATTGTTCACATTGACATTACTCGATACATTTCCTGTATTCTGATCCAATGTGAACAGCTGGTTGGCATACGAATTGCCGGCCTGGCTTCCACCAAGCAGCGTCCCAAGCAGATTATACGTACTATTGTTATTGCTTGGTGTCGTCGACTGCTGGGTATTGAAGCCAAACAGACTGTTGAGCGGATTCGTCTGCGTCTGTGTCTGCTGAGCCTGCTGCGTCTGCTGCGGATTATTTCCGCCCAGCAGTAAGTTCAGAATGCTGTTTGCATTCTGCTGCGGCTTCGGGTTCTGAGCCTGCTGGGTCTGCTGTGAAGCAGCCCCTCCAAGAAGAGTCGAAAGCAGGGAACCTGCCTGACTGTTCTGCTGTGTCTGCTGCTGTGCCGGCGCACCAAACAGTGAAGAAAGCAGAGATCCAGCCTGGCTGCTCTGCTGCGCCTGCTGCTGTCCGCCGCCAAGCAGTGTTGTCAGAAGATTCGTGCCGCTGTTATTCTGCGGCTTACTGCTGCCTGCACCAAGCAGACCGGCGACCGCAAGCAGATCGTTGACATCCAGCTTTCCATCAAAGAACGCTGCGATGCCCTTTGCCCGCGTCGGATTGCTTGTATCCTCGGCCATCTTCTTCAATTCAAGAAGATCTTTTGCGTCGATCTGACCGTTTGCGCCCATGTACAGCTTGACGAGATTATTATCTTTTACCTTTTCGTCAATCGCCTTCAATTCCGCATCGCTCAGATCATCGCCGCCGAGGACACTGCGCACAACCTGTGCATCATCCTTCAGCAGGCCTTCCAGCTTCTGCGGATCGCTCTCAAGAACTTTCAGTACTTTTTCCGACTCTTTCTGGACATTTACTCCATCCGGTTCTTTTTGCATCACTTTCATAATTAATTAGCCTCCTGTCCATATTGTACTGAATTCTTTGTAAAAAAAATGCAATAAAAAAGGGGATTCTCCTGATTTCAGAAGAATTCCCCATGCATCACAGAATGACCGTTTCCCCGCGCTCTACATGACAGGGAGTCCGGAATTGAATCGTTTGCTCATTTGCATTCGTCACAATCAGCATAACCGGCATCTCATACTTCTTTGAAAGTTTCCTGAGATCCGCTTCTACGATCGGTTCTCCGGCCTTCACTGCATCTCCCTGTTTTTTTCCAAGGACACGGAACCCGTCACCGTTGGAACTTACTGTATCGATTCCAATGTGAACAAGCAGTTCCACTCCATTTTTCATTGTTATTCCAAAAGCATGCCCCGTCGGAAACATGACGCTCAGCGTCCCATTGGCAGGTGAACAAAGAATCACCTTGTCCCCACTGTATTGGAATGCGATAGAATCACCCATCATTTTCTCTGCAAACACAGGATCGGATACAGTAGTTACATCGATCAGTTCTCCATCCGCCAAAGCAACAATGGCTTCATCCGATACGTCTACAGCCTGCGGCAATGCTTCTTTCTTCTTAAATGCATCAAACAGTCCCATGATTTTTCTCCTTTATCTGTTTCAGAACACCGTTCTGTTCTCAGTCAATGGAGATATCTTCTCCATTCGATTCAATGACCTTCTTAAACCAGTCATACGAATCTTTCTTGCTGCGTTCCAGTGTTCCTGTACCGTCATTGTAGCGGTCCACATACACAAATCCATACCGCTTTCTCATTTCACCCGTACCAGCAGACACGATATCGATCGGTCCCCAGTACAGATAACCCATCACTTCTACGCCATCCAGCAACGCTTCGCGGACCTGCACCAGATGGTCATGTACATATGTCTTCCGGAATTCATCATTGATCTCGCCATTTTCATCCGGATGCTCATCCAGGCCAATACCGTTTTCAACAATGAATAACGGCAGATGATACCGGTCATACAGCACATTCAATACATAGCGGATTCCCTCCGGATCGACCGGCCACTTCCACGGCTCCGGGGAAACTGCCTTCAGATACGGATTATCCTTTCCCTTAATACCGCCTGTATCAAACGCATTCTCCACCTCACTGGAGAACGTACCGGAACGGTAATAACTGAAGGAGAAGAAATCAACCGTATAATCCTTGATCAGCTTTACTTCTTCCTCATTGATATCCGGCTGTACGCCATCTTCTCTCCACATCCGCTTCACATATCCCGGAATAATGCCCAGGCAGAACGGATCACCGAAATAATAGTTGGAAATACGCTGAATATTGTACGCACCCCACGCATCCTTCGGATCACAGGTATACGCATATGTTGCTACGCACGAACTCGTTAACATACAGCCAACTTTATTATCCGGATCGATCTCATGTCCGATCTTCACCGTCCATGCATTGCCCACAAGAATATTCACATAGGCCTGCCAGTTATCCTTTTTACTGACCTTCAGCGGATCATTCTTATCAAACGGCGGATCTACCGACATAACACCAGCCGAAACGACCGGTCTGCGGTACAGATTATTGACCTCATTGAATGTCAGCCAGTAATGTACCTTTCCCTTATATCTCTCAAACACCGTCGTTACATATCTCTTCCAGAACTCGATCATCTTCTTGCTGGCCCATCCGCCATACTCTGTCATCAGATGCAGCGGCGTCTCATAATGACTCAGCGTGATCACCGGTTCCATTCCAAGACGGATCATCTCATCAAACAGATCATCATAGAACTTCAATCCGGCCTCATTCGGCACTTCCTCATCACCATTCGGATAAATACGTCCCCATGCAATCGATGTACGGAAACAGTTAAATCCCATTCCCTTCATCAATGCCAGATCTTCTTTGTATCTATGGTAAAAATCAATTCCATCATGGCTCAGATACACCTTTTCCGGATCCAGAGCCATCTCCCATTTCCCGGTCTCTTCATTGAACTTCAATCCAGCTGTACTGGCATTGATGCCAACCATGACATCGGTAATATTCGGCTCTTTTCCATCTTCCAGCCATGCACCTTCACACTGGTTTGCCGCAACAGCACCACCCCATAAGAAATTGCTGGGGAATACATTCTTTTCTTCCATGATCTGCCTCCTGTTTTTCTTTCATTATAACGGCAGGGGACAGCCCTCTGCCATCCCCTCATAACCGTTTCTTATACGTGTGCTTCGTCCTGATCGAATCCAACAAAGTATGTAACAACAGCTGCTGTAATGATGCCGATCACAACTGCAATCGCCATTGATACTGCTGTATCCATGAAGATCGGCAGTGCCATAATCGTGGAATAACCCATGACATATGCCTTTACATGCATCAGACCTGCTGCGATACCGCCAACCAGACCACCGGTCATAACACCAATCATCGGCTTCTTCAGTTTGAACGTAATACCATAGATGCACGGTTCTGTAACACCGGCAACGATGCATCCAAATGCAATCGACAGTGCCTGTGATTTGTACTCTGGATCCTTTGCTCTGAGTGCCACGCCGAGAGCAGCTCCGCCTTCACACATATTGTGCAGAAGGAATGCCGGACGAATAACTGCGTCATAACCGATATCCGCAATATTGGATGCCATGAAAGGGGAAATCCCATGATGCATTCCCAGCATGATGAGCCATGGCAAGCACGCTGCCAGAACACCAATCGCGATCGGAGCTGCTGCACCGCCCAGGAAGATAAACAGACCGGCGATCATATTACCAACATAATCACCCAGAGGTCCAAGAATCGTAAATGCCAGAATACCGGTAACTGTAATTGTTCCAAGACCAACTAACAGAGACTTGAAGATACCCGGAACGATCTTATTGAAGAACTTCTCCGCATATGCCGCAACCACTGCAATCAATAACGCCGGAAGCAGCGAATTGTTATATGTAACTGCCAGTGCCGGAATACCTGCAACACTGGTCGTTGTTGCACCAGCTTCTTTGATCGAAGCAACCATGGATACCCAGCCCGGTGTCAGCAGGGAAGCTGCCACCATCATTGCGTATGTCGGCGTCGAATTCAGTTTCTTCGCTCCGCCATATGCTACAAACACCGGCATGAAGTAGAACGGCGCATTTGCGACATATCCCAGAATCGTATTTGTCGGTCCTTCCTTGAATGCCGGAACAGCCATTCCAATCAGAAGCAGCACGACCTTCAGAAGACCGCCCGCAACCAGTGCCGGCACCATCGGTGATACCGCAGCCGCAATATAATCCACTACGACTTTTGCATAACCTTTAATACCCTGCGGCTTGACCGCTTCCGGAGCTTCATCCACTGCACCGCCATCCACGAAATTATTCTGCTTCAATACTTCTGTATATGTATTGATCAGATTTTCACCAAGAACGATCTGTGTCTGTCCGCCGGCTTCTACAACCCCCAGTACGCCGCGCACTTTCTTTATTGCATCCTTATCAGCCTTTGCAGGATCCTTCAGTGTAAAACGAAGCCGTGTCATACAATGTGAGACTGTATTGACATTTTCCGGTCCGCCAACCAGCTCAACGAGTGTCTTTGCAGTTTCTGCATAATCGATCTTTACTGCCATCTCTTTTCTCCTTTTCCAATCACTTCTGTGATCTTTCTGACACTTTGAATATAATCGGTATATAATATTCTGAATAGAATATATTTGTTTTATTAAATATAACGTTATAGAATATTTATATAAGGAGGAACCGTTATGGTAACACCCGAAATGATTCAGGCATTCCTGAAAATCGTCGAACACGGAAACATCTCTTCTGCCGCAAATGCCATGTATACAACACAAAGCAATTTATCCAAGCAGATCCGCCTGCTGGAAGAAGAACTTGGTGTCACACTTCTGATTCGAAAGAAGGGGCACCAGTCTGTATCATTAACACCTCATGGCAGAGAATTTCTCAAACTTTCCGGAAAATGGCAGTCATTAATGAATGATATCCAGGAAATAAAAAACACTTCTTCCATAACCGAAGTGTCTATCGCTGCTTTAGACCGTATGAATTCCTTTACATTCCGTGACTTCTACAGAATGGTCCTTACCGAGTGGCAGGACATCCGCATTGATATTCATACCCGCCACGCCAAAGAAATCTATGCAATGATGGAAGCACAAACCATTGATCTTGGCTTTGTCGGAACAATGCTGCCAACACATCGCTGCACCATACGTCCCATCTATTACGAACCAATGCTGATCGTATGCTCTGCCGATACCAAACTCGGCACTGTAGTTTCCCCGGAAGACCTCGATCCCAATAAAGAGGTATATTCCCGATGGTCCGATGAATTTGAAATATGGCATGATCAGTACTGGCCCGGAAAAAAATACCGGATCCATGTCGGTACAACTTCCATGACACCGGATTATCTCGACGAAGAAGGCCGCTGGTCCATCGTTCCCGTCAGTACACTCCACGCACTGCTGGAAAACAATCGTTTCTCTCATCATTCCCTATCCGTGGAACCGCCAAAACGCACGATCTATCTGCTCGAACAAAAACAGCCCCGCCAAAGCCGCGAAGCTGCTATCACCCGTGTCCGCAACGGCATCCTGGATTATCTGTCACACGATCCATTCATTGAACTGCTGGATACTGAATGAATTTAAAAGAGACTGCACATATCCGTGTAATATTGCGGATTTGTCAGTCTCTTTCTTTCCCATACTTTATTTCTTTTCGTTCTCCGGCAGATAGAAGATCTGTTCTCCATCCCTGGACAGCATATAATTGCCTCTGGCATAACTCTCTACATAGTCCGGATCCTGCAGCTTTGCTTTCTGATCGACAAGATAATTATTCTCATCCTTTACTTCCTGCAGTTTCGCCTCTACTTCCGCCAGCTGGGAACGAAGTGTAACCATCGTAAACAATTCCTGTCCAACCTGATATAGGAACCACCCTGAGAAACAGAAAAGAATCAGAGTCAAAAGTTTATTGATGGGTGTCATTTTACGCACTTTTTTTCTTTCTGTCATACTGTCTCTCCTGTATTCTCTTTATAGCATTCTGATTCGTTTTGTGCAATTCTGCTTTCACGAATAATCTCGTACATTTCCGCAGCTTCTTCCTTCTTGCGCGGTTCCTTCACGGCAAGAACCCGTACTTCCAGCAGCCGGTTGCCAAAACGCACTGCCACTGTATCACCTGCATTCACTTCATGCGACGGCTTCACAACTTTCCCATTGATCTCGATTCTCTCATTCAATGCCAGTTCTTTGGATACCGTCCGTCTCTTCAGAATACGTGATACTTTCAGAAACTTATCAATTCTCATATGCGTTTTGCCTCCTTTGCGGCTTCAATCACTGCCGCAGACAATTCCATATCATTCTCAACCTTCGGAATCGAAACAATAATACAGCCGCCCGTATACCGGAAATTCAAAGCCTTCGATATCTTATTAAACCGATAGAACAGATCCACTCCGTCCACATGCTCACTGAAATCCTTCGTAAATGTAATTTCCGGCTTTCCATTGATTTCCCGGTATGTACGCACCTCCGGTGAATTGATCAGTATTTCCAGACGCTTCTTCTCAAACAGTGCTTCCACTTCCTGCGGGAACCGTCCGTACTGATCCAGAATATCTTTCTTAAACCGTACAAGATCCGCTTCCGTTACGATCTTATCAATATCCTGATACATACTCAGTTTATCAAAATCATCCGGAGCAAACGACTCGGGGATATAACTTGTCTTCTGAATATTGACCACAGCTCTTTCCGCCGGTTTCTCCCGTGTCGGATCCTTCCGCTCTGCAATTGCTTCCTCCAGCATCTCGATGTACATATCAATGCCAACGGTATCAATAAACCCAGACTGTTCCTCACCCAGCAGATCCCCGGCACCGCGAATCGTCAGATCCCGCATCGCCACTTTATATCCGCTGCCCAATGCCGCAAACTCTTTCACTGCCTGCAGACGCTTCTGTGCTACCTCTGTCAGCTGTCTGGAAGGGGGAACCAGCAGATATGCATATCCTAGCCGGCTGCTTCTTCCAACTCTTCCCTTGATCTGATAGATCTGCGCCAGACCAAAATCCTGC
Organism: Solobacterium sp.; assembly: GCA_017539385.1. GTDB lineage: Bacteria > Bacillota_I > Bacilli_A > Erysipelotrichales > Erysipelotrichaceae > Bulleidia. The sequence continues at coordinate 7,263 of JAFYHC010000098.1, forward strand.
GCATTATCAATAAAGATCGTATTGACGTTTGGTATATCAATTCCGTTCTCAATGATCGTTGTACATACCAGAATATCCAGTTCATGTCTGGTAAACCGCATCATGATCGACTCGATCATTTCCCGGTCCAGTTTTCCATGCACAATACCGATCCTTGCGTCCGGAAGAGCTTCCTGCAGTCCTCTGGCAATGTTATAGATCTGCTCAATATTATTGAACAGATAGAACACCTGACCATCCCTTGCCAGCTCCTTCTGTATTGCATCCAGAATAAGATTCTTATTCTTTTCCACCACGTACGTCTGTACGCTGTAGCGGTTTAACGGCGGCGTATCCAGCGTCGAAAGCTGCCGAATACCAACCAATGACATCTGCAATGTCCGCGGAATCGGCGTTGCACTCAATGCCAGCACATCGATCCCGTTCTTCATTTCCTTGATCTTTTCCTTGTGTTCCACGCCAAACCGCTGTTCTTCGTCGATCACAAGCAGACCAAGATCTTTAAACTTCACATCCTTGGACAGGATCCTGTGCGTACCGATCAGAATATCCACTCTTCCTTCGCGCACATCCTTCAGCGTATTCTTCACTTCCGCCGCCGGCACAAACCGATCCAGCACACGGATCGTGACCGGATAATTCTCATATCTTTTTTCAAACGTACGGAAATGCTGCTCCGCCAGGATCGTTGTCGGACAAAGCACAGCAACCTGCTTCTTATCGCATACCGCTTTAAATGTCGCCCGCACAGCTACTTCCGTCTTTCCAAAACCAACATCCCCGCACACAAGCCGGTCCATCGGTTTCTCACTTTCCATATCTTTCTTGATATCAACGACAGCCTGTTCCTGATCCGGTGTCAGTTCATATTCAAAATCCCGTTCAAACTTATGCGTCATCTCTGTATCCGGAGAGAATGCAAATCCAATATTCTCTTCCCGTGACGCATACAGACGGATCAGACGGTCTGCGATATTATCAACATTCTTCTTCAGTCTCTGCTTTGTCTTTTCCCAGTCACCGGAACCAAGCTTATTCAGCCGCGGCACCACACCTTCCCGGGAAATAAATTTCCGCACCATGCGGAACTGCTCCAGCGGTACATACAGCTCCGCATTGCCCCGGTATGCGATCTTCAGATAATCTCTGCGAATATTCTGGATCTGCCTTGTCTCTATTCCGATATACTGTCCGACACCATACTGCGCATGAACAATATAATCTCCCGGTTCCAGTTCATGATAACTGTGGATCACTTCCGCATTGCGGAACTTATTCTCATAACGTCCCTTATGCAGATGCACAGCAAACAATTCTGCCGATGTATATACCGTGATATGATCCTGCGGAATCGCAAAACCCTGTGCCATCGGCAAAACTGTCACATTGATACCGGAAACCGGCGTCCCGTCATCACTCAGAAGCGAATAGGGGATACGCTCCTCCACACACGCTTCCAGAATCCGTTCTGTTTCTTTCTCCGTCACTGCCAGAATCACCGGTTCCGCCCGATGTATCATACGCAGCTTAATACTCAGCATCTCATTTGGCAGATGCACTTCCTCAATCCCGGTAATATTATCCTCAAACGGATCTTCCTTGATCTTCCGGCAGTTCTTTCCGCATCTGGAATACTCCCGGTACACCGCATACTTCGGAATCATCTTTCCTTCCTGCGACATTTCCGAAATATACTCCGTTGTATCCTGAATCAGCTTGCTGACATTCTCCTGAATCGATTCTTCATCCGAAAGAACGATCAGAGGAAGTCCCATGTAATCTTCAATGCCATTCGAATGCGAAAGAAGCGCAGTATACGGATACAGACGTCTTTGTGAAATATGTGCATCCAGCGTCATGAGATCCGTTTCGATCTCTCCGCTCATCTGCTTCTTATGTTCCTTCAGAAGTGCTTCCGTCTTCTGCCGGATCTCCTGCACATCTTCATCCGTAAACAGCAATTCACTCGCCGGCACGATCTCCGCTTCCTGCAGTGTCTCCACCGTTTTCTGACTTGCAATATCAAAGAAACGGATCGATTCGATCTCTGTATCAAAGAATTCAATTCGAAGCGGCTTATCATAGTTGATCGAATAAATATCCACGATGCCGCCTCTTGCCGCAAAACACAAAGGCTGATCAATATGCGATGTCTGCTGATATCCGCCCAGTACAAGCTTCTGCTTCAGTTCTTCCATTGTCACTTCGTCCCCGACATGCAATGTAATACAGCTGGAACGGAATACTTCCGGAGAAGGAAGATGACGCAGATACGCAGAAGGACATGTCACAACGATCTGATTCGGATTCTTCAGAAGCGAAGACAATGTATCCGTCTTCATCGCCGTCATCTCCGGAGAAGACGCAATCGCTTCCACACGCAACGACTCATCCGCGCCAAAAAGCGCACATTCATCTGTATCGAGGAATCCTGCGATCCGCTCGTAAAGACGCTGTGCGTTATATAAATTCTTCTTAATGACAAGGATCGGGCGCGGCCGTTTCCGATACGATGCACTGAGAATCAATGCCTCTTCGATCACCGATGAAAGGGGAAGCGTTCCCCGTTCCACATTCAGTATCTTTACGCCTTCATTCTCCTGCAGCTTTTCATACAGCCACCCCGGCATTGCTGTTCTGTTCAGATCACTCCTCACTTTCCTTCACACGAATCGTATAGCGGTTCATCACAGCATCGATCGATTCATTCACCCAGCTGTATGCCGCGTCCGCCGCTGCATTCAGCGCTGTTTCAAAAACTTCCCGCTGTGCTTTCGGCACCGGAGACAGCACCCAGTCCGGAACGACCTCATGGTCCCCATGCCGGCTGTGTCCCACTCCGATTCGAATTCTCGCTATATCATTTGTTCCAAGCGACTGCTGGATCGACTTCATGCCTTTCTGACCGCCGCTGGATCCCTTTGCCCGGATCCGCACCGATCCCGTCGTCAGATCCATATCATCATGAATCACCAGAATATCCTGCGGATCAATATGATAATAATGCACTGCCTGCGACACTGCCTGTCCCGACAGATTCATATACGTCAGCGGCTTCATCAGCAGCACCTGCTGTCCCTGGATCACCGTCTTTCCAATCAATGCATTCCACTTGGAAGACGTCAGCGAAACACCGCACTTCTCCGCCAGCCGGTCCATTGCCATGAACCCGCTGTTATGGCGTGTCCCGGCATACTCTTTACCGGGATTGCCTAGACCAACGATCAGCTTCATTCCGCATCCTCTTTATTTTCGGTCTTGTCTGCTTCTTTTGGAGCATCTTCCGCTTCTGCTGCTTCCACTGTTTCTTCCACAGGCTCAGCAATCGTTTCTTCGGAACTGACTTCCGTCTCTTCGTTTACTTCTTCTGTTTCTTCCTCTTCATCTTCTGAATCTTCATCCAGTGCTGTCGGAATATTCAGATGCAGACCCTTGACCCATCTTGCACCAATACCGCTCTGTGCAAAATCCTGGATCATCGGAACCAGTTCTTCATACTTTTCAGTCTCATTATTGTCTGCATATATTTTCGCAGCCTGTGTCGCCGCAATCGACTTATACAGTCCAATCATGGATTTACTGTAAACATATCCGCCGTATTCACCGGATAAAAGATTCTCACAGAATCCCAGACCTTTATCATCTCTGTCTTCAAAGCAGCGGTCCATTGCCTCCGAGAGTGCACATACAATCTGATTCTTCATGATATCTTCGTACGGTTTCAGTTTTTCCTTCATCATTTCACGCTCTTCCAGATTGCCGTTGCTGTACAGCATTTCCGGAATAGCCAGATACAGATACACAAACGTATCTTCATCATTCTGAATACTGATATTACCGTTCTTATCCCTCAGCATCAGACTGTCCACATTGATCTCATCCAGCACTTCCTGGAAGCGAATCAGTCTCTGATGATAAACCATACCCCATAGCTTGATCGTCTGTGCCTTGCCCTTAAACAGACCCTGCTCATTGTCGATCAGTGCATTGATTTTTTCAAAGAACACATCTTCATCCTGGATCGAATGCATTGCATCGATCAAAATTCTGTTCTTCTTTGTACGTTTGGACATCGTCATCGTTCTGAAAATCATATAGATAGCTACTGCATACAGCAGAATCGTAATAATAGGCATAGTAAAAACCTCCGTATCCGTTATTATAATCGCTTTCCGAAACGGTGAAAAGTCTCGGACATTGTCGGAAGAGAAACACTTATGATAGAATAACAGTATTCATGAAAACAGGGTTAATGATATGAAAAAGAAAAGGAAATTCGGCCGTATTCAGCTGACAGAAATATTATTGATCATTGCGGTGATCCTCTTATGCATTTCATGTTTCGAACTGCTTGTGGCAAAGCAGATCATCGATAACAAACCAAAGCCGACACCGACACCGTCTGCGGAACCAGCACCTACCCCGGATGGATCCGCAGAGCCGACCGCAGAACCAACTCCGGAGCCGACCCCGTCCTCCGACCCGCTTCCAACCGAATATACCGACCTACGCAGTGTAATGCTGCTGGTCGATAAAACACATACGCTTCCGGCAAACTATGTTCCTTCTGATCTGGTATCTCCCTATCTGCCGGGTACATCGGAAGTCATCCAGCTGCGTTCAGAATGTGCGGAAAAAGCAAAAGAAATGATCGCTGCTGCCCAGGAAGACGGCATCGATCTGTATGTAATGGACGGCTATATCTCCTATGATGACCAGAAAGCCATCTATGATAATCTCGTCAACCTCGTCGGCGAAAAAGAAGCATCCAACCGTGAATTCAAAGCCGGCTGCAGCGAACACCAGACCGGTCTGTGCATTGATTTCACCGATTCACTCGAAAACAACGAAAAGACCACTGCATTCGCTTCCACACCCGCATGCCAGTGGCTTCTCACCCATGCCCGTGAATACGGATTTATCGAGCGCTATCCGGCCGGCAAGCAGTCCGTGACCGGTTATGGATACATGCCGTGGCATTACCGCTACATCGGTGAAGAAGGCATTGTACGCATGGCAAATGCCAATACCTACACCTACGAAGAAATACTGAAAACCAACTAATATTTAAGACCGTGCTCCCACGGTCTTTTCAATGAAGAAAAATTCGTTTATTATGCATGCTTTTGTTGACTTTTATATAGCAGACGTATATTATTAATGCGCTATTTGTTTTCTAGTATAAAGTTGGAGGTGGCATGAATGAAGAGAACATACCAGCCAAGCAAAAAAAAGACCAAAGTTACACACGGTTTCAGAGCCCGTATGGCAACGGTAGGCGGCCGTAAAGTCATCAAGAGACGCCGTGCGAAAGGAAGAAAGGTCCTGACTGCTTAAAAGCCACCTATGGTGGTTTTTTTCTTATCTGCATGAAAAAGAAAAACAGAGTCTGCAGTTCAGAAGAGTTTTCCGCCTTTATCAAGAATTACAGCAGTGTAAAAAGTCCCTCCTTTGCCGTCTATTATCACCCGCGCAAAGAAGACGAAGCAAGAATCGGAATTACACTGCCGAAAAAGATAGGAAATGCCGTGGTCCGCAACAAAATCAAACGCCAAGTCCGCATGATGTGCCAGGATATTGTCAACTTCTCAGAATACCCCTGCGACATCATCATTATCGTCCGTTTCGGTTTCAAAGATCATACCTATTCAGACAATAAAAAGCTCTTGGAAAAACTGCTGAATAAAGATAAAATTATTCATTGTAATACTAAGGAGAATATATGAAACTAAGTCCCCGTATGAAAAAGATTTTGGTACTGGTTCTCGTAATCGGTATCATCTCCGTGGCATCCGGATGTGCCATTCCGCGTGATGCAGACGGACATATCGTAGAAATCACTTCTACGACGACCTTCAAAGACATCATGTCTACCGAAAACTGGTTCAGTGCAATCTTCGTCTGGCCGTTAGCCCAACTGATCAATGCCATCGCACCAATGGTCGGTGTCGGCGGTGCCATCGCACTTGTAACGATCATCGTCAACGGTATCCTGGCTGCTGCTACCTTCAAGTCTACCGTTGCCCAGCAGAAAATGCAGCTGGTACAGCCTGAACTTGAACGTATCCAGAGAAAATATGAAGGCCGCAACGACCAGAATGCCAAAGTACGCCAGGCACAGGAGATGCAGGCACTCTATAACAAGTATGATATTAACCCGGGCGGAATGATGCTCGTCATGTTCCTGCAGTTCCCGATCATCATGGCAATGTACATGTCTGTACAGAGATCCTCTGCAGTACAGCACGGTACATTCCTCGGAATGAACCTGCAGACAACACCGCTTGCCGGATTCCAGTCCGGTCAGTATGGCTACATCGTACTCTTCGTCGTCATGGTCCTCTGCCAGTTCATCTCCACCAAGATTCCGCAGTGGCTCGCTGACAAGAAAGCAAAAGAAGAAGCCGCAAAGCACCACCGCAAGCCGCAGGAAACCGGTGCTTCCCAGAAAATGATGCAGTACTACATGATCTTCATGATCGCTGCCTTCGGTCTTATGTGGCCGGCAGCCATGTCCCTGTACTGGGCAATCAACTCCCTGGTAAATATTGTTAAGACACTTCTTGTCCAGAAGATGATCGATAAACAGAAAGGCTTTTCAAAATGACAAACTACACTGCTAAAACTATTGAAGAAATTCTGGACATTGCCGCTGAAGAAAAAGGCGTATCCAAAGAAGAACTGTTCTACAACATTACCGATGAGAAAAAAGGTCTGCTCGGAATCGGCAATTCCGTCAGCGCCGATGTCTTCTGCATGGATGACATCAAAGAATTCCTGTTTGATTATCTCGGAGCTTTCTTCACCGGTATCGAACAGGATATCGAAGTTGCTATCGAAGAAACAGAAAACGGCTTCATCGTCAACCTCAACGCTGACAACAACGCAGTCCTGATCGGCAAAGCCGGCAAGACACTGGCAGCGTTCAACACTGTCGTCCGCGGTGCAGTCAATACAGAATTCAAGAAGAGAATCGATGTCCTGATCGACATCAACCACTACAAAGAAGAACGTTATGCAAAGCTTCGCTCCATGGCAAAGCGCATTGCCAAACAGGTCCAGCGCTCCCATGTCGATGCAGAGCTTGATCCGATGCCGAACGATGAGCGCAAGGTCATCCACCAGACACTGAATGACTGGCACAACATCCGTACAGAATCGGAAGGCGAAGGCAGCCGGAGACATGTCTGCATCCGCTACGTTTCTAAAACAGAAACGGTTGAATAATCCACAGTCTGACCCGGTATAAACCGGGTTTTTTTAATGCCTTTGCAGCAGTTTTCCACAGGACAGTTTTTTCATTCCACGCCGGCATGGTTCTTTCCACAGCATATATTTTGAATTTGTGGATAACATGGGCGGTTTATCAACAATTGAAAATGGGTGTTTTTCCACAATTGTTAAAAACTGTGGAAAAGTACAAAATCTCCTTTATTTAAAGGATATTTTTTTCCTCATATTCCTGTGGATTACCGGTTGAGAAGTAATAATTATCCACACTTTCCACAACTTATCCACATGTTTATATACTATCCACTATTTTTCCACAATTTGAATTTTGTGGAAAACGGTGGAAAACTCATCAGAACAGCATGTATAAGCATTTTTTATGAATTCTCAATTGTGGACAAATTTTTTTTCAACTTTTTTTGGGTGGAAATTGCTTGAACACAGGCCTAAAATGGTCTTTGCATATAGATAGATCTGGAGTTTTTTTGTTATGAGCAACGGGAAAAATGAGTACCTGAAAAAAACCTGGAACGATGTGCTTGGCTATCTTCGTGCCGGTGGAAATATAGAGCTGGAACTGATCAACAGCCTGTATGAACCGTGTTCGATCTATGACTTTACCGATGAGAAGGTGATCCTGCTGGTGCCGAATATGATCTCAAAGCAGATCATGATGAGCGAAACCGATCTCATCCAGGCTGCGTTTGTAGAAACCCAGTCGCTGGATCATCCCATCTCAGTTGAAATGTATACGCAGAATGAACTGCCGAAGAAGACCGCTGCACCATCTGTTCCTTCATATGATATAAACGAGTTCCCATCCATGCCGATCCAGGCGGATAAGACCTTTGATAACTTTATTGTCGGTGACTGCAACAAAGAATCGCACGCCGCTGCCCTGGCCTGTTCCATCAAGCCGGGAAAGTTCTTCAATCCCCTGTTTATCTACGGCAATTCCGGACTGGGAAAAACACATCTTCTGATGGCCATTGCAAACAACGTACGCCGTACGGATCCCACCAAGAAGATCTACTACACGGAATCACTGAAGTTCGTAGAAACCGTCGTAAAAGCCATCTACGAAGGCAAGATCGAAGCATTCAAGCAATTCATGTACAACATCGATCTCTTCCTGGTAGATGATATCCAGTTCCTGGCAGGTAAAGAAAAGTCTCACGAAGTCTTCTTCACCATCTACAACGAACTGGTAAACAACCGCAAGCAGATCTGCATTGCCTGCGACCGGCAGCCAAAAGAAATCAGCGGCCTTGAAGACCGTCTGATCAGCCGCTTCTCCAGCGGTCTTTCCGTCGGCATCGATTCCCCGGAATTTGAAACATCCCTGGCGATCCTGCAGCTGAAGATCCGCTCCAGCAGCTATGACTTCGGCGACATTGAAGAAGAAGGACTGAATTATATTGCATCCAACTTCTCCGGCAACGTACGTGACCTGGAAGGCGCACTGAACCGCGTTCTGTTCTATGCCATCCAATTCCAGCCGGACGGTGAAACGATCCGCTTTGAGACCGTCATGAACGCCCTGAAAAGCCAGGCAGTTGTATCTTCTTCTACCGGATTATCGCCGCGCAAGATCATCAATTCCGTCGCCGACTACTATGGGCTTACAAAGCAGCAGATCACATCCAAGACACGCACCAAAAACGTCGCCAATGCACGGCACATCGCAATCTACCTGTGCCGCAAGATCCTGGATCTTTCCTATTCAAAGATCGGGGATGAATTCGGCGGACTGGATCACTCCACAGTGATCAGTGCCTGCTCAAAAGTGGAAAACAACATGAAAACTTCCGAGACATATCGAAACGCCATCGAGGATATCCGGAAGCTCCTGGCATAGATATCCCCAATCTATCCGCTTTTTTTCCACACTGAAAAATAGTAAAATTTGTACTGTTATATAGGTATTTTTGAAAGTTTTCCACACTTTCCACAGTCCTAATAACAATAACCCGGAATATAAATAAATACACAAGGAGGCTCAGCCATGAAATTATCCATCGACAAGAACGAACTCAACGAAGCACTGCAGACCGTAAGTTCCGCAATATCTCCCAATTCCCCGCAGCAGGCATTAAAGGGAATTCTTCTTGAAGCATCATCCAATACAGTTGTCATCACCGGCAGTGATGCAGATATCTCCATCCGCAGAACCATCGAAGCAAACGAAGACAACCGTCTCAATATTGAATCCGACGGCAGCATCCTGATCGATTCTTCCTGGATGAACCAGATCTGCCGCAAGATCGATTCCGATACGATCACGATTGATAATATTGACGGAACACTGACACTGTTCTCCGGAAAGAGCGCAGAATTCCGCATCAACGGCATGAACCCGGCAGACTATCCGAATATCGATTTCTCTGAACCGGCTTCTTCCATGACCGTTAAAACAGCCATGTTGGCAGATATCATCGATCAGACAAAATTCGCAGCCAGCGTCAAAGAGACCCGTCCGGTACTGACCGGTGTCAACTTCCGTCTTACCGCCGGAACACTGGTATGCACCGGCACTGACTCCTACCGTCTTGCGAAAAAGACGATCCCGTTCACATCCGACAACGAATTCAACATTACGATTCCCGGCAAGACACTGGACAAAGTCAAAGGCAACCTGCTCAATACCGGTGCCGAAGACCTGATCTTTGCCATCGATACCAGAAAGGCTCAGTTCCGTACCGACCGCGTCATCCTGCAGTCCCGTCTGCTCGACGGCATCTATCCGGACACCGACCGCCTCATCCCGACAGAGTTCGCCAACATCCTGCGCATCAACCGCAGCGACCTCATCCATGCTCTCGACCGCAGCATGTTCATGAAGAGCGACAACATGATCATCAACCGTCTTGACTGCTCCGAAAACGGCGTAAAACTGTCCAACCGCAGCCAGGAAGTCGGTGAATTCGATGAAGATCTCTTCTGCTCCTACACCGGCAATGACCTCAGCATCAGCTTCTCTGCAAACTATCTCGCAGACGCCGCAAAAACACTCCGCAGCGAAGAAGTTGAACTTCGTTTCCCCGGTCCGATGAAGCCGTTTATCCTCGTTGATCCGCAGGATGAAACCATCCTTCATCTGGTCCTCCCGGTACGCACATATAATTAAGAAAAAGCACTTGAAATAAGGGACTTTCAGGCCGTATTATGGTATACTTAATACGGCTTTTTTCGTCGTTTCCGGAGGTACTTTATGGAACAGATCACAACGGAATATATCACCCTGCAGCAGTATCTGAAATTCATCGGAATCGCAGATACCGGAGGACAGGCAAAAGTCCTCGTAAAACAGCTTGATATCCGGGTCAACGGAGAAAAAGAAGACCGCCGCGGAAAAAAACTGTATCCGGGAGATAAAGTTACGATCAACGGCAAGACCTATATTGTTAAATGATCCTGCGGACTCTGAAACTCAGAAATTTCCGAAATTACGAAAACGCCGAAATATGTCTGTCACCCGGACTGAATCTGATCACCGGTCAGAATGCCCAGGGCAAGACCAATCTGCTGGAAAGCCTGGTGTACTTATCCCTGACCAGATCCCACAGAATATCAGATGACCGAAAGCTGATACATGAGGGATCTGATTTTGCGGATATACGCTGCGAGTACGAAGATGACCGCATACAAAGCCTTCGTGCCGTCATCCATCCAAAAGGGAAGACACTCATGGTACGCGGACAGCCGGTCAGGAAAAGCAGTGAATTCATCGGGCTTTTAAATGTTGTATTGTTTGCCCCGGACGATCTGCGCGTATTCAGCGATCAGCCGCGTGAACGCAGAAGAATTCTCAATCAGGAGATCACCAAGGTATCCGGCAAATACCTGTTTGCATTAAACCACTATCAGAATCTTCTGAAAGAACGCAATGTTCTTCTGAAAGCACAGAACAGAGATCTTCGGTATCTGGATATACTGGATGAACAGATGGCACGGGAAGAATGCCGCATCATTCAGGAAAGAAATTCATTCATACATCAGATACAAAGCATTATGCCCGCTCTGTACCGCGATATTGCCTCGGATGATATCACGGTCACCGTCCGGTACAAATGCTGCATAGAAGACCCAGAAAACGTCTCAGAAGACATTCTGTGTCAAATGCACCGGGACAGCAGAGAAAAAGATCTTGAAAACAGGGTGACATCCGCCGGAATTCACCGGGAAGACATTTTATTTGAACTGGAAGGGAAAAACCTGATCACCCTTGCCAGCCAGGGACAGAAACGCATGACAATGCTTGCTTTCAAAATGGCATTGCTCCGCTACATCCAGAACACCACCGGCAAGCGTCCGGTACTGTTACTGGACGATGTATTAAGCGAACTGGACCCGATCCGTCAGAAAAAACTCCTGGACATGGTAAAAGCACCGTACCAGTGCATAATCACTTCCACGGATCTGCCGGAATATCTGAACAGAGAAGAGATAACGGAATTCACCGTATCCAACGGTACGGTAACTCCGGTATCAGGAGGTATACGATGAGTGAAATAAAAAAAGACGATGTTCTGGAAGAAAGCGGCGCCGTACTGGGTGAACAGCTCGATACGACCGTAGACCACGAATACAAAGACGAAGACATCCAGGTACTGGATGGACTGGAAGCAGTCCGCAAGCGTCCCGGCATGTACATTGCGTCCACTTCTTCCAAAGGTCTGCATCATCTTGTATGGGAAATCGTTGATAACGGCATCGACGAAGCAATGGCAGGCTATGCCACAACAGTATCCGTATCTGTCGACAACGACAATATCGTTACGGTAGAAGACGATGGCCGCGGCATGCCCGTCGGCGTCAATGCCAAGACCGGCAAATCCACGATCGAAACGATTTTTACCGTCCTGCATGCAGGCGGTAAATTCGGCGGCGGTGCCTACAAGGTATCCGGCGGTCTGCACGGTGTCGGCGCATCGGTCGTCAACGCCCTGAGTGAATGGCTGGAAGTATCCGTCTATCATAACGGCGAAGAGTATTTCGTACGCTTTGAAAACGGCGGACATGCCGTCTCCCCGCTGAAAATGATCGGTTCCTGCGACCCGGAAAAACACGGTTCCAAAGTACGCTTCAAAGCCGATCCTACCATCTTTACGGAAACGACTGTCTATGATCACGAGATCCTGCGTGACCGTCTGCGTCAGCTTGCCTTCCTGAACAAAGGCATCCGTCTGACATTCCACGACGACCGTGCGGAAAAAGAAGAAAACAAAGACTACACGTTCCTGTTTGAAGGCGGTCTGAAGCAGTATGTTGAATATCTCAACCGTCACCGTACTGCCATCCATCCGGATATTATCTACTCCGAAGGCCACGAAAACGGCATCCAGGTCGAAGTAGCCTGCCAGTACAATGACAGCTACAACCCCAAGGTCTATACCTTCTGCAACAACATCAACACAGTCGAAGGCGGCACGCATGAAGAAGGCTTCCGTCTTGCACTCAGCCGCATCATCAACCGCTATGCCAAAAACAACAACATCCTGAAGAACAAGGATGAAAACCTCACAGCCGACGACTGCAAAGAAGGCATCACTGCTGTTATCAGCGTCAAGCATTCCGATCCCCAGTACGAAGGACAGACCAAGACAAAACTCGGCAATACCGAAGTAAGAAAAATCGTTTCTGATATCTTCGGCACCCAGCTGGAACGCTTCTTAATGGAGAATCCGGACCAGGCCAAGCAGATCATGGACAAAGTCGTCCTTGCTTCCCAGGCCCGCCTTGCCGCAAAGAAAGCACGTGAAACCACACGCCGCAAGAGCAATCTTGAAATCAGTTCCCTGCCCGGCAAACTGTCTGACTGCTCCTCCAAAGACGCATCCATCTGCGAAATCTACATCGTCGAGGGTGACTCCGCCGGCGGCAGTGCCAAGCAGGGCAGAGACTCCCACTACCAGGCCATCCTGCCTCTTCGAGGTAAGATTTTGAACGTAGAAAAGGCACGTCAGCACAAAGCATTCGAAAATGCCGAGATCCGCTCCATGATCACAGCATTCGGCTGCGGCGTCATGGACGAAGTCGATACATCCAAACTGCGCTACAACAAGATCGTCATCATGACCGATGCCGACGTCGACGGCGCACATATCCGTATCCTGCTTCTGACATTCTTCTACCGCTTCCTGCGTCCGATCATCGAACAGGGACATGTTTACATTGCCCAGCCGCCTCTCTACAAGGTCCAGAAGGGCAACACCATCCGCGATGCATATACCGAGCCCCAGATGGTCCGTCTGCGTGCAGAACTGGGCGACCGTCTCAGCATCCAGCGTTACAAGGGACTTGGTGAAATGGATGCAGAGCAGCTGTGGGAAACCACAATGGATCCGAAAAACCGCACACTGATCCGTGTAAATATCGATGATGCAGAAAAAGCAGACCAGTATTTCAGCATCATGATGGGTGAAGAAGTCGAACCGCGCAAACAGTTCATTATCGATAACGCAGACTTCGCTAACCTGGACATCTGAGGAGGTATATATGGCATTTGATGATTTCATGGAATTTGATGAATCCAAGTTTGATCCGGGTCATATTACCGATACGGATCTGACAAAAGAAATGCGTACAGACTTCATCGACTATTCGATGTCCGTCATTGTAGCAAGAGCACTCCCGGATGTACGAGACGGTCTCAAACCGGTACAGCGACGCATCCTGTACGCAATGAATGAAATGAATAACGGACCGGACAAGCCATACAGAAAATGTGCCCGTCTGGTCGGTGATACGATGGGTAAATATCACCCGCACGGTGACAGTTCCATCTATGGCGCTCTGGTATACATGGCACAGTCCTGGAACATGCGTGCACCGCTCGTAGACGGACATGGCAACTTTGGTTCCATGGACGGTGACGGCGCTGCTGCAATGCGTTATACCGAAGCGCGCATGGCCAAGATCGCAGTGGAAATGCTGCGGGATCTGGACAAAGAAACGGTCGATATGACCCCGAACTATGATGGGGAAGAAGTCGAACCAAGCGTACTTCCGGCACGTTTCCCGAATCTGATCGTCAACGGCTCCACCGGCATCGCTGTCGGTATGGCTACCAATATCGCTCCGCACAACCTGCGCGAAACGATCGACGGTGTCATTGCATTGATGAAAAACCCGGAAATGACTGCTACTGAGCTCATGGATTACATCAAAGGTCCGGACTTCCCGACCGGCGGCTATATCCTTGGCAGAAGCGGCATCCGTCAGGCATTTGAGACCGGACGCGGTACGATCGTCATGCGTGCAAAGACAAAGATCGAAGATATGCCGAACGGCAAATCCCGCATCGTTGTCTATGAAATTCCATACATGGTAAACAAGGCATCCATGGTCGAAAGAATTGCTTCCCTTGCCCGTGACAAGGTCATTGAAGGTATTACCGACCTGCGTGATGAATCCAACATGAACGGTATCCGCGTCGTCATGGAACTGCGCAAAGACGTCCAGCCGGAAGTCCTTCTGAACCAGCTGTACAAACTGACACCGCTGCAGTCCAACTTCGGCGTAAACAACGTTGTACTATTCCGCACCACACCGCGTCTTGCGGGCATGAAAGACCTCATCAACGGCTACATCCAGCATCAGATCGATGTCATCACAAGACGCACTGCATACGACCTCAAAAAGGCCGAAGCACGTGCCCACATTCTGGAAGGTTTGCGTATTGCGGTAGACAACCTGGATGCAGTCATTCATACCATCCGTGATTCCCGTGATGGCAACGAGGCACTGACACGCTTAATGGACAACTTCGGACTGGATGAAATCCAGGCCAAGGCAATTCTTGATATGCAGTTCCGCCGTCTTACCGGTCTGGAACGTGAAAAGATCGAGAAAGAATACCAGGACCTGCTGGTTACAATTGCTGACCTGAAAGATATCCTGGCTCACCATGAACGCATTGAGCAGATCCTGATCGATGAACTGACAGAGATCCGCAACAAATATGGTGATGAGCGCCGCACAGAGATCATCGATGCACCGGCTGACATGGAAGACGAAGACCTGATCCCGGTCAACCACATCATCGTATCCCTGTCCATGAACGGCTATATCAAGCGGACAACAACGGACAACTACCGTGTCCAGAACCGCGGCGGCAAGGGAATCAAGGGCATGGAACTGAACAAAGACGATGTCATTGACCAGTTCATTACCATGTCTACGCATGATTATCTCCTGCTGTTTACCGATGCCGGACGCGTGTTCCGTATCCGCGGCTTCAACGTTCCGGAATACAGCCGCACCAGCAAGGGTATCCCTGTTGTCAACCTGCTGAATATCGGACGCATGGAAAAAATCAAAGCCATGGTTCCATATTCCAAAGATGACAAAGTACATTACCTGTTCTTCGTTACAAAGAATGGTATTGTCAAGCGTACCGAGATTGCTGAATTTGAAAACATCAACCGCAACGGCAAGATTGCCATCAAGATGAACGAAGACGATGAACTTGCCTTTGTTAAAGGAACGACCGGTGAAGATGAAATTATCATTGCCGGCTCCAATGGCAAAGCAGTGCGCTTCGAAGAAAAGAATCTGCGTCCGTTAGGCCGTTCCGCCCGCGGTGTCAATGGCTTCAATACCGATGGCAGCACTGTTGTCGGCATGGCAACGAACAAGGAAGGACAGTATATCCTGACCGTATCCGAGAATGGCTTCGGTAAGAAATCCCCGTTGGATGACTACCGCATGACCAACCGCGGCGCCAAGGGTGTACGCACACTGTCCATCTCCGACAAGACAGGAAATCTTGTATGCATGAAGGCAGTAAACGGCGACGAAGACTGCATGATCATGACAAACGACGGCATCATCATCCGCATCTCTCTGACGCAGGTATCCACCTATGGCAGAAGTGCCCGCGGTGTCAAAGTCATCAACGTCAACGAAGATCAGAAAGTATCTACGGTTGCTGTCATGAACCCCGAAGCAGAAGAAGGCGAAGCACCGGAAACAGATGCTTCTGCTGAAGCTGCAGAAGAATAAATGAAAAGACCGGATCGACGGACAAATTGTCCTGTCACCGGTCTTTTTGCATGCATGATTTTCTACAGATCAAAGTGATCTGCTTTTTCTGTTTTTCTGAGATACATGAGCAGACATACTGCTGTGATCGTAATCAGCATACAGCCGCATACAGCTTCACTGTATGGCATATGCAGGAGCCTGCTGCAGAGATTGCATATATTCATCATCGGATAATTAAACGGAATAAACGCACACACTTCATACATCACCCACACAGCCGGAACCGACAGCAGAAACAGAGAAACATAGTTCCTGCTGATCTGTACAATGCCGTATATGACAGGAATACAGATGATGACAGCAGACAGTACAAACAACGCTGTTAACAGGAAATAGCTGCCATATGTCATTTCTTTCCAGCAGAATTCATAGCACAGTATACCGGACACCGGCATATTCCAATAACGCGGTATATGATAGATCTGCGCATAGATGCCTCCTAACGGCACCATCCAGAATATATACAGGATGCATCCGCTCAATAGTGCTGTCATGAGCTGTGTTTTTCGAATATTCCTGCCATGTTTTGTTGTATATAGCATGCCTGTCATATTCTGGAACCGGTCACCGGCTAAATACGGACCAAGCACAACGAACAGACTGACAATAAGCAGCAGCGTCACGGTTTTCCAGTAATTGCAGATATGATCAGCACGGGATGATACAGTCAGTTTCTGCCATGCCTGTTCATCCATACGTTTCTGAATCAGCTGCCTTTCTGCCTGTGTCAGAAAACTCTTCCCGGTATCCCCTGCGAATATCATTTTCTCAATGCTGTTCACATCACCGTTTTCATATGAATGAACCACATCTGTCCAGCGCATATAGATCTGGTGTTTCCATTGAATATAGTTATATTCCGGTCTGGAAGAAAATTTCTGCTGGAACTGATCATCGATCGCAATGTATTTTTCCAGCTCTTCCTCTGAAGGAATCACATGTGTATTTGTCCATTCAACATACTGCTCTTTTGTACATATGCCGTTTTCTTTAAAATACGGAATGCTTTCCAGTATTTCCGCATAGACGGGATCGATCGTCTTTCTGGTATCTTCCTGTATATACTGCAGTGCTGCATCATCCAGCTTTGTATATCCTTGTTCCTGCAGTTCATTGATTACCATCTGTTCATAGTCAAAGTAGGAAAGGTATACTTCATTTCTTTTCTCTGCCCAGATAGCTGTCACCAGCACCGCAATCAAAGGAAGCACATAGAGATGACAGAATACCTTTTTCAATTCTGCACGTATCATTCTTTCAGATCCTTTCTTTGATATTTTTTTAACCCTGCACAGATCATCCATACTGTGATCACGATCCATGTCAGAGAGATCCATGTTTCCTGCATGGGAATTACACTGTACAGACCCATGTCGGTAAACCATATGTATTCTAAATAGGCTGTCATGACCGGGTTCCACAATGACAGTGCAAATGGATAGAATGCATTGTTTCGAACAAGTATATATGCCGCAAGAAACAGCAGCACTGCACCAGCAAGCATTGTCATTAATGTATGCAGAGAACTGCTTTGCCGTAGTGACAATGCATATGCAATGCCATGAAAGATGAATGCCAGTGCACCCTGCAGCATCCAATGCAGAAACAATGCCTTCGCACCGGTCAAAGGGATCCACGAAACGAAGGGAATCGGCATCATCCCGGATAAACGCACGTTATAGCAGGAAGAAAGACTTGACCGCAGAAAGCTGTCCAGATGGCAGAACCTTCTCAGATACAGAATCGTTGTCCCGCCAATCGCAAGCCATATGCCCATCACCAGGATCAAAGATGCAATATAACCGGATGCCTGAATCCTTCTGCCTGTCCGCGTCACTGCAATGCTTTGTTCTGCGCCGGCATTCTGATCTTCATATGCTGTCCATACTGCTGCACCCACTGCAGACATGAGAATTTCTACTGTCAGCAGGCGCATGATCATGGAAAATATCGAATTATAGAGATCATTTGTCACAGAACCGCAGGACAGGTCCTGATACTCCTTTTCCAGACGCAGCGTATCAATTCGTTTCTGCAGCAGATCATATTTTTTCTGCATCAGCGACTGGTCTTTGATCAGCGGCACCAAATCACTAAGACCGTTGTATATATCCTGTGCTGTACTGTCTTTCCATGGATCTTCACAGTTGTACAGATCCTGGATCAGGCTGTCTTTCAAATCGGAATCCGGCAGTTTTTCTGCAGCAGTGATGCTTTCTTCTGTAATCTGTATGCCGTTATTCCGTGCAAATTCTGCTGTATATGCCGGATATTGCCTGTTTTTGAACGTTACTCCTGCAATATAGATATTCAAGAGAATGCATCCGGCCGCAAACCAGAAGAAGATGCGTACATGGAGCAGATGCTTCAGACGCAGGAATACAAGTTGTCTTGTCATTTTTTTGCTCCGTAGATCATCAGATAAACATCTTCCAGAGTTGGTTCCAGCATTTTGAATCCATCCAGTGGATCATCGGAATACACCCGCAGCATCGTGCCGTTTTCCGATGGCTGTTCAGACAGGATATGTGCGTGATCCGGAAGGGGAGCGCTCTGCGGTACGGCATAGATTTTTCCATTCAGCGATGCACGTATATTTGCCGGTGTATCGTTTGCATATACCGCATGGTCTTTCAGAAAGATGATGCGGTCTGCCAGTGTTTCAATATCGGAAACGATATGTGTCGACAGCAGGATAATTTTTTCTTTTGAAAAATCATGCAGCATGTTTCGAAAATTTACCCGTTCGCCGGGATCCAGTCCGGCTGTCGGTTCATCCAGCAGCAGCAATTGCGGATCATTGAGCAGTGCCTGTGCAATGGCAGTTCTCTGCAGCATTCCTCCGGAATAGCTTTTGAGCTTTTTCGGATCATCCGGATCCAGATTCAGCCGTTCTAACAGGAAACGTATCTTTTCTGATGCTGTTTCGTGTGGGATTCCCTGCAGAACAGCAATATAACTGAGAAAATCAAATGCTGTGTAATTGCGGTAATATCCCGGCTTCTGCGGCATATATCCCAGTATGCTGCGATAATCTGCACCAAGTGATACGATTTCCTGCTCATTCCAGTAAATCAATCCTTCCGTTGGAAACAGCAATGTTGCAATGAGCTTCATTAATGTCGTTTTGCCTGCTCCGTTTGGTGCAATGATGCCATATATTCCCGGTCCCATTTCCAGATTGATATCTTTTAAAACTTCTGTTTTTCCATATCGTTTTGTTACATGTTCAATCCGCAGCATATATTCCTCCCATCTGATAGATTCTCTTATATTCACGTACTGCCAGCACTGTGCATACTGCTGTACCGGCAATGAAGCAGATCACTGCAGCACTTTGCGGAATGGTCTGCAGGATTGCATTGATTCTTTTTGGATCGTACAGAAATACGATGGTCATCACTGTCCAGATCATCGGCATGATGTAGGAAGAAATAAATGAAGTACCATGCAGTACAGTCATAAACGTACCTAATGCATATATCAGCAATCCCAGATAACTGATCATACATACATGGAAAACAGACAGTCCTGCATCATGATTTCCTGCAGAAAATGCCGCAAATACCGTAGAAAGTACAAAGGACAGCATTGTCATAACGATCATCTGCGTACAAAGCACTTCTTTTCCCCGGTATCGGAAGGTCAGTTTTATTTCTTCCATACCTACGGAGCGGTCATTCCATGCAGATATGCACTGAAACAGCAGGAACGGCACCGGTGCCGCAAGGAAGCCTTCCAGATAGAGAAGGGGATTTGCACGGTCAATGCTCAGATACAGACTCAGATACAACACACAGATGCACACCAGTGTAAGCGACAATGTATCTTTCATGCCGAAGAACAGATAGCGGAAACCAATGTTTTTTGTAATATTCCGAAATATCTTTGCTTTTTCCGGTGCTTGCATCATGGAAGTATCCAATATCATCTGTATGGATTCTTCTTTTGTCTTATGATCCGGATATTCAATTTCTATATTCGTTCTCATATGTCCTCCGTATATATTTCAAAAGACGATAATATTTGGCTTTTACATTGGAGACCGGCAGATTCACCGCTGCAGCAATGTCTTCAAAGGTAAATTCTGAGTACAGGTGCAGATACCAGATTTCCTGCAGAAGCGGATCCAGGCGGTGTATTGCCGTATCGATCCTCTCCAGGAGGATCCTGTCCTGTATGATTTGTTCTTCATCGACTGGATCTGCCTGTTCTTCCGTGAATTCATCCGGCAATGGTATATGTGACTGTGTTTTTGAATGATCAATGTATTTTCGAAATGCAATGTGATACAGCCAGGTGCGGAAAGAAGCACGTGATTCATCATATGTATGCAGATAACGCAGTACAGCAGTGAATGTTTCCTGTGTCAGATCCAGTGCATCCTGCATATTGCAACAATTACTATACTGAAATGCGTAGATATCATCATAATATTTGCGTATCAGCTGATCTGCACTGTCTCTGTCATTTTTTCTCTGGATCCTGCGGATCCATTTCATATCTTCTTTCTGCATCAGGAATCCTTTCACTTATATATAGACTTGAAAAGTATAAAAAGTTGCAAAAAAAAAAAACTGAATTATGGAAAACTCAGTTTTCTTTATATGCAAGCATATTATTTTGCTTTCTTTTTCTTTTTTCCTTCTTTTTCAGGCTTTTCTGCTTTTTCGGCTTTTTCAGCTTTCTTCGCTGTCTTCTTGATGTCGTTGCGAATCAGTTCTGTGAGGTATGCCTTTACACCTTCTCTGCCTTCCAACCACTGGATGAGATCTGCTTCATCGTTAATGTTGAAACGGATGGAGAAAGAACGATAATTTTCTCGGTTATAAGCATTGTTATATTTTAATTTTTTCTGGTACTGCGTTTCCGCTTTCTTTTTATTGTCTGCCATTGTATCACCCCTCAATGTTGTACGTACTACTTGTAGTATAGTATGTTTTTACTGCCTTGACAAATAGGAATATGCTTGCCTAAAATATCTTAGAATACGTTGATGAGGATAAGTAGTTACAGATTTGTAATGATAGAAAGGCAGCGGGTGATGGAAGCTGTCACATATGTAATGAAATCCACCTCGGAGTGAAACCAGCACTTTCCGGACTGGCCGTTATCCAGAACTATGAGTGATCCAATTGTTTCACGTGAAACAATTGAGATAAGAAGGGTGGCACCGCGATCTATCGTCCCTTTATGCAGGGACGTTTTTATTTGCAAAGGAGAAAAACAAATGATCGACATTAAATTAATTCGTGAAAATCCTGAAATTGTTAAAGAAAACATTAAAAAGAAGTTCCAGGATGAAAAACTTGTTCTTGTGGACGAAGTATTCAATATGGATAAGGAATACCGTGCCGCAAAGACAAAAGCAGACGGACTGCGCGGAGAACGTAACAAGATTTCCAAACAGATCGGTATGTTCATGCGTAATGGCCAGAAGGATGAAGCAGAACAGGCAAAGCAGCGCGTAAAAGATATTGATCAGGAACTGCAAGATCTGGAAGTATCTGAAGAAAAACTGGAAGAAGAAATCAAGACACGCATGATGGTTATTCCAAATATTATCGATCCGAGCGTTCCGATTGGAAAAGATGATTCTGAGAACGTTGAAATCGAGAAATTCGGTGAACCAGTCGTTCCGGACTATGAAATTCCGTATCATACAGAAATTATTTCCACATTTGACGGTCTTGATCTGGATTCTGCAGGAAGAACATCCGGTAATGGCTTCTATTATCTGAAAGGTGATGTAGCACGTCTTCATTCCTCCATCCTTGCATATGCACGTGATTTTATGATCAATCGCGGCTTTACATACTTCATTCCTCCGTTTATGATCCATGGCGATGTTGTAAAAGGCGTTATGAGCTTCAAAGAAATGGAAAATATGATGTATAAGATCGAAGGCGAAGATCTTTACCTGATTGGTACATCGGAACACTCCATGGTTGGACGTTTCATTAACCAGCTGATTCCAAAGGCAGAACTTCCGTATGCTTTAACATCTTACAGCCCATGTTTCCGTAAGGAAGTTGGTGCACATGGTATCGAAGAAAGAGGTCTGTACCGTGTACATCAGTTCGAAAAACAGGAAATGGTCGTTGTATGTGAGCCGGAAGACTCCAAAAAGTGGTACGACATCCTCTGGAAGAACACAGTAGACTTCTTCCGTTCCATGGATATCCCGGTAAGAACGCTGGAATGCTGCTCAGGTGATCTGGCAGACCTGAAAGTAAAGAGCTGCGACGTAGAAGCATGGTCTCCGCGTCAGAAGAAGTATTTTGAAGTAGGAAGCTGCTCCAATCTTGGTGATGCACAGGCAAGACGTCTGAATATCCGTATTCGTGGTGAAAAGGGCAACTACTTCCCACACACACTGAACAACACAGTCGTTGCTCCGCCGCGTATGCTGATTGCTTTCTTCGAAAACAATCTCCAGGCCGATGGAACAGTCAATATTCCGGAACCGCTGCGTCCATACATGGGAGGACAGGAAAAACTCGTTCCGAACAAGAAGTAATTGTTTCACGTGAAACAAAATACACTATTGATAACAAAAACAGTTTTGATATAATAACAACGGTACAACAAGTATGCTCAGAACCTGGTCAGGACCGGAAGGTAGCAGCCATATGGACCTCTGCTTGGGTGTACCATTTTTAATTTCTTATGAAAACTCCGGAATATTTTATGAAATTAGCCTTAAAAGAGGCAGAAAAAGCACAAAAGATCGATGAAGTACCGGTTGGTTGCGTCATTGTAAAGGATGATCAGGTCATTGCCAGAGGTCATAACCAGAAAGAAACAAAGCAGCAGTCTATTCTTCATGCAGAAATCGTCGCAATCCAGAAAGCAAGCAAAAAACTTGGCACATGGAATCTGAAGGACTGTGATCTCTATGTAACGCTGGAACCGTGCATGATGTGTACTGGTGCCATTGTTTTATCCAGGATCCGTGGTATTTACTATGGAACGCAGGATCCGAAGGGCGGATGTACGGACACATTGATCGATATTCGTAAAATAGACCGGTTAAACCATCATCCGGAGATCCATTCCGGTATAATGAAACAAGAATGCGCAGATATTCTGAAAAACTTCTTCAAAAATAAGAGAATTCAGAAGAAAAAATTGCAAAATATAGAATCTTAGACTCGTAATCCTGCAATAGTATGCAGGATTTTGTTATAATTAAGCATTATCGGGTAACTATATGGGAAGAACAGCACTTTACCAAAAATACAGATCCACGACGTTTGAAGAAGTTGTCGGACAGGAATATGTTGTAAAATCGATCCGTAACGCGGTTCGAAACGATAAAGTAGGGCATGCGTACCTGTTCTGCGGACCACGTGGAACGGGTAAAACGACAATGGCCCGTCTTTTAGCTAAATCCGTAAACTGTGAAAACCGGGCAGAGGCACCGTGCGGACACTGTGAGAACTGTATTGCATCCGCAAATGGCTCCCATCCGGATATCATTGAGATCAACGCGGCGAACGAAACGCACGTTGAAAACATCCGTGAACTGATTGATCGTGCTCGTCTTGCACCAATGCAGGGCAAATACAAGATCTATATCATCGACGAGGTGCACCAGCTGTCCTCCGCTGCGTCCAGTGCTTTGCTGAAAACACTCGAAGAACCGCCGGAGAACGTTATTTTCGTCCTCGCTACGACGGATCCGCAGAAACTGCTGCCGACGATCATCTCCCGCTGTCAGCGCTTCGATTTTACCAGCGTTAATGCATACCAGATCCGGGATCATCTGATGAAAATTGGTGAAAAAGAGGGAATCTATATAAATAAGGATGCTGCGATGATGATTGCGGACCTTTCCGAAGGCGGTATGCGTGATGCATTAAGCATCATGGACCAGTGTGCAGCGTATACAGATGACCACATTACACTGGAAGAAATCGATAAGATATACGGATTAACGACGACAGAGGAAAAAGTAGATCTCATCCACAATATCAATACCGGAGATATTGAGGAAATCCTGCATAAAATGGAACGCTATGAGCAGCAGGGACTGGATCTGCAGCGCTATACAGACGGCCTGATCGAAATACTGAAAGACTGTACTGTCTATGCCGGCACCGGAAAGAAAGAACTGCTGTCCATTCTGAGTGAAGAACAGGCAGAATTCTTGTCAAAAGAAAACACATCTGGGGCGTATCTGCAGATGGCACAGGAATTCCTGGAAACGAAGAATCAGTTCCGATTTGCAGTTAATGCCATCAGTTGTATGGAGATTCGTTGTCTGAAACTGCTCAACGATCAAAACAGAACGGCAGCTGCTGAACCGGTCATCGTGCGTCAGAGTGCACCGAAACCAGTCGTAAAACGAGCTGCGGAAGTCGTTGAAAAACCGGCAGAAATTACACCGGAGCCACCGCAGCAGACATCTGAAAAAACGGTCGAAGAACCAGAAGAAAAGCCGACGGAAATCCAGTCGGAACCGGTCACCGAAAACCATGCAGGCATGAATATCTCAGAACCGGAAATTCTGACATCCGATAAAATCGTAGAATTGCTTGTACAGTGCAATAAACAAGCAAAAATCGATACAGAGAATACATTCATGCATGTGTCCGACGAAGTGACTCTGGAAGACCAGAAATATCTGGTGCTTCTGAACCAGGCAAAGATTGCTGCAGCAGGCAAGGACTGCGCCGTATTAACTGTTCATTCACAGGCTGTTGCCAACCGGATCAACGATCCGTTAATGAATGAACAGCTGTACTTCTTCCTGCAGCGCACTGCACAGATCGAAAAGATGCTGTACGCGGTGCCGGAGAGTGTGTATCAGGATGCTGTCCGGCTGTTTGTGGAAAAGCGGAAAGCAGGAACACTGCCGCAGCCATGCGCAATTCAGAAATACGCACAGGAAGTCATAAAAGAACTGACCCCGGAAGAGAAAGTGATTTCTCTGTTCGGAAAAGAAAATGTAACGATCATAGGAGGTAATTAACGTGGATATCCAGAAATTAATGGAACAGGCACAGATGATGCAACAGAATCTCGGTAAGATCCAGGAAGAACTGAACGAAACGATCTACGAGGGTGTATCCGGATCCGACGGCGGCGTCAAAGTCAAAGTCAACGGTGCCAACGAAGTACAGGAAGTACTGATCAGTGATGAACTGATGAATCCGGAAGACAAAGAAATGCTGCAGGATATGATCCTGATCGCAGTAAACAATGCTGTAGAGCAGGCTGCTGCAGACAGAGAGGAAAAACTGGGAGTCATGGCTTCCGGTCTCAACATTCCGGGGTTATAAGGAATGTACCCGAAAAGTCTGAATGAACTGATTGAATGCTTTCGTTATCTTCCCGGCGTCGGTGAACGCACGGCAGAGCGCTTTGCGCTGAAGGTAGCGGACATGAACGAAGAAGATGTAACACGCTTTGCAAAGTCACTTGTCTATCTGAAAGAACACCTGCATCACTGCAGCGTGTGCGGCAATCTTACGGATGATGACATCTGTGAGATCTGTGCAGATACAGGGCGTGATCACAGTCAGATCCTTGTAGTAGAATCATCCCGCGATGTCAATGCAATGGAAAAGACAAGGGAATTCTTTGGCGTCTACCATGTATTGAACGGACTGATCTCTTCCAGCAAGGGAGTGATGCCGGAGGATCTGGATCTGGAACTTCTTCTGAAACAGGCAAAAGATGCAAAAGAGATCATACTGGCAACCAGCACAACGATTGACGGCGAAACAACAGCGATGTACCTAGGCAGACTGCTGAAAGAAACTTACCCCAATCTTCTTATTACACGCATAGCTCATGGCCTTCCTTCCGGAGGACTGCTGGACTATGCAGATGAAATGACATTGTCACACGCTCTTTCCGACCGGAGAGAAATGCGATAAAAAACACCAGGAGGACACTATTTTATGAACAACGACTTACGTATTGCACAGGCTGCGACGCTCGAAGACATCTACACGATCGCCGCAAAAGCAGGAATCGCTGCAGAAGCGCTGGAACCATATGGCAAAGATAAAGCAAAGATCTCACAGGACTTTATCAACAGTGTAAAAGACCGCAAAGACGGAAAACTGATCCTTGTTACAGCAATCACACCGACCAAGGCTGGTGAAGGCAAATCCACAACAACAGTCGGTCTGGCAGACGGACTGGCACAGGAAGGCAAGAATGTAATGGCATGTCTGAGAGAACCATCCCTTGGACCGGTCTTCGGATTAAAGGGTGGAGCAACCGGCGGCGGCTATGCCCAGGTCGTCCCGATGGAATCCATCAACCTGCACTTCACCGGTGATATGCACGCAATTACATCCTGCAACAACCTCATTGCTGCAATGCTGGACAACTCCCTGTTCCAGGGCAACCCGCTCAATATCGATCCGGAAAAAGTCGTCTGGAAGAGATGCATGGATATGAATGACCGCACACTGCGTGACATCACAATTGGTCAGCTGAAGCGCACCAACGGCGTAGAGCGTCAGGACCACTTTGTTATCACCGTTGCGACAGAAGTCATGGCGATCCTGTGTCTGTCCAATGACCTGAAAGACTTCGAAGAGCGCATTTCCCGCTGCATCGTTGCATATACCTATGACGGCAAGCCGGTCACAGTCAAAGACATCGACGCTGCCGGTGCTGCAACAGTCATTATGAAAGAAGCATTGAAACCGAACCTCGTACAGACACTGGAACACACACCGGTACTTGTACATGGCGGACCTTTCGCCAATATCGCACACGGCTGCAACTCTGTGATCGCTACAAAGCTGGCACTGAAACTGGCTGATTATGTCGTTACAGAAGCAGGCTTCGGTGCAGACCTCGGTGCAGAGAAATTCCTCGACATCAAGTGCCGTTCTGCAAACCTCAAGCCGAATGCAGTCGTGATCGTTGCGACTGTCCGTGCATTGAAGATGCATGGCGGCGTTGACGTTGCTGATCTGGAAACAGAAAACGTTGAAGCAATGCTGAAGGGTACCGAAAACCTGCAGAAACACATCGAATCCATCCAGGCATTCGGCGTACCGTACATCGTTGCCATCAACAAGTTCTCCAAGGATACACCGGCAGAAGTCAGTGCACTGCTCAATTGGTGCAAAGAAAACGGCTATCCGGTCGAAGAAGCGGACGGATGGGCAAACGGCGGTGCCGGCATGCGTGATCTGGCAAAGAAAGTTGCTGAGATCGTAGAAGGTGAAACACACTATGCACCGATCTATGACGTAAACAGCTCCATCGAAGACAAAGTCAATACAATCGCTAAAGTCGTATATGGCGCAGACGGCGTTGAGTTCTCCGATCTTGCAAAAGAAAAGATCGAACAGTACAAGGCATATGGCTGGGATAAGCTCCCGGTATGCATGGCCAAGACACAGAATTCCCTGTCGGATGATGCCAGCCTCAAGGGACGTCCGAGAGGATACAACGTACACGTTAAAGATATTTCGATCTCTGCCGGTGCAGGCTTCGTTGTTGTATATACCGGCAGTATTCTGACGATGCCCGGTCTGCCGAAAGTACCGGCCGCAGTTCACATGGGAGTAGACGAAAAAGGCGAGACATACGGTCTCTTCTGATCAGGTAATACTATGAGTTCGATCGCATATGTAACAGATGACAGAATGCTGGAATACCACCGGTTATGCCGGAATCATGAAATGATTTTCTGGCGTCTTTCTGCCAAAAAGAGATTTACGGATTTTCATCACGGTGATCTGCTGTTTTTCTATGCGCGCGGACCCATGTCCCGGCGTAAGGGACTGATCGGCTATGCCCATTTTGATTCCATCAAAAAGCTTTCCATTCGGAAAATGTGGGATACCTACAAAGATATGACCGGCTATGACTCATATGAAAAACTCTATGAGACCATTCACCGGGCAGCGAAGGGACAGGAAATCCCAAGCAAGATGAACTGTCTGTATCTCACCGATGTCGTATTCTTCATGACACCGATCTATCCGAAGGAAGTGCAGCTCAACATTCCTTCGAATCTGGAAAGCTACTGCTACATTGACAAAGAAGACCCGGAGATCACCGTACGCATTCTGCGCAAAGCCGAAGAACATGGCATTGACGTATGGAGCTGGGATTCCCAGGAGCGTCCGGAGATCATCTTCCGGGAAGATGCCCTGCGCCATACCATTGCCATGGTATCCAGGGAAATCGAGACAGGACCGTATTCCCGCCGTCAGCTGGCAGAAGCCGGCAGACTGGCTGCGGAAAAAGCAAAAGAAGAAGGCTGGGAACGTATCCGCACCAGCAAGACTTCCTGCTTCAAAGCCGAGGGAGATACGATCCATATTGCACTTCCGTTCGTATCCGGACAGAAGGACAAAACCGCACAGATGCAGCAATTGTTCGGCCGCATGGTCATGTACAGTGCATTGCTGCAGAAAGAAGAATCCGGGAAACAGGTACGCTTCGAAGTACTCGGCGAACCTGTTCCCCAGGATGTCAGAGAGATGGTGAACAGACTGAATGAAAGACTATGAGATCATCGTGATCGGCGGCGGTCATGCCGGCATCGAAGCTGCTCTTGCTTCGGCGCGTCTTGGCAAAAAGACCATGCTGCTGACACTGAGTATTGGAAATATCGGAAAGATGCCATGCAATCCGTCGGTAGGCGGACCGGCAAAGGGAATCGTCGTCCGGGAAATCGATGCTCTGGGCGGACAGATGCCCATCACCGCCGATGCCACGGCACTGCAGTTCAAAATGCTCAACAGTGCTAAAGGCCCCGGTGTGCGTGCATTGCGCGTGCAGTCCGACAAGACCGAATACGGAAAGATGATGCAGAATGTCTGTTTGCACCAGCCCAACCTCACCGTCAAAGAAGGCATGGCTGTACAGCTGTGCGTGAAGGACGGAAAAGCAGAAGGCATTCTGCTGAAAGACGGCTCACATATCACGGCAGAGATCATCATCCTGACGACCGGCACCTACATGGCTGGCGTCAATATGATCTCCAGCGAAGTCGTTCCCGGCGGACCGGACAGAGAAGAGACAACGGAAAATCTCAGTGCCTCGCTCCGTGATGCCGGCATCCGCACCTTCCGCCTGAAAACCGGTACACCGCCGCGTGTATTAACGAAGTCCATTGACTTCTCCAAGACCAACTATGAGCCCGGCACCGATGCCTTCCTGGCATTCTCCGATACAACAACATCGATCCTGCCGTTTTCTGAGCAGGTTCCCTGCTACATGACCTATACAACGCCGGAAACGCATGAGATCATTCTGAGCAATCTGCATAAATCCAGTATGTATTCCGGTGTTGTAAAAGGCGTCGGACCTCGCTATTGCCCATCCATCGAAGACAAACTGGTGCGCTTCAGGGATAAGCCGCGCCACCAGCTCTTCCTGGAACCGGAATCCCGGCATATGGATACCACGTATGTGCAGGGCTTCTCCACATCCCTTCCGCGTGATGTACAGGAGCGCATGACACATACACTGCCGGGGTTTGAAAACTGCATCATCAAAAAGTATGCCTATGCGATCGAATACGATGCGATCGACCCGGTGCAGATGCGTCCGTCCCTGGAAAACCGCATCATTGAAAATCTCTTCACAGCCGGCCAGGTCAACGGCACCTCCGGTTATGAAGAAGCTGCCGGACAGGGCATTATCGCCGGCATCAATGCGGTAAACAAGCTCAACGGCAATCCACCGCTAATTCTGTCACGGGATGAAGCGTATATCGGCGTACTGATCGATGACCTGACGACAAAAGGCACTAAAGAGCCATACCGTCTGTTAACATCCCGGGCAGAATTCCGCCTGCTGCTGCGTCACGATAACGCAGACCAGCGTCTTCTGCAGAAGGGATATGAGATCGGTCTGATCTCTTCGGAGCGCTATGATGCCTATTGCCGCAAAATGGATGCGATCCGGGATCTGAAAGAACAGCTTGGTTCCCTCTCTGTCGCAGAGAAGGACTATCCCCAGGTATCCGCGTATCTGGAATCCCTTGGCTATGATCCGCTGCGCAGTCATATCGCAGTCTATGACCTGATCAAGCGCCCGAACATCCATCTGAAAACCGTCCTGGACGCATGCGGAAAAGACGTCCGGGAAGATATCGCTGAACAGTGTGAGATCGAGATCCGCTACGAAGGCTATATCCGCAAAGCACGCAGGGAAGCTGCCAAGCTCAATGCCATGGATCGTGTGCGCATCCCCCAGGGTCTCAACTATGATCTGGTCGATAATCTTTCGATCGAAGGCAGACAGAAGCTGAAAGAATACCAGCCGGAGACCATGGGACAGGCATCCCGCATATCCGGTGTCAATCCGGCAGATATTGCCGTATTGGCCATTTATCTGAAACAGAAAGAAGGAAAATCATGAAATACGAAGAAGTAATATCGAATGTGAACATCTATGGATTGGAGGAATCTGTAAAAGAATCAAACTATCCGATGCCAGTCGACCTTTCCGATAAAAACGGAGAGATTACGGACCGTACATTCAGGCATGCCGGTTATACTCCGGGCAGCGGACATGATTCATTCTTAAACGGAATCATCGTACAGTTTGATCTGACGTTTACCAATAAGGCATGGGTGGAAGCGGAACGCTTTCACTTCCTGGACCTTGTCAGTTCCCAGTCTACGATGCAGAGGATGACAGAATTTGATCTGGATGAGGCATATATCGAATATACCGATCCGCGCATCGTTGCCATCATGAAAGAAAAAGTCAAAGACTACAACGATCTGCAGGAAGACATCCGCATCCGTCGGGAAGAAGGAAAAGATGTCACCACACTGAAGGATCTTTCCAGAGAGAAATATCTTGAGATCCTGTATTCCAATCCGGCCGGATTCCGTCTGACAGCCCGCATGACAACCAACTACCGGCAGCTCAAAACACTCTATTTGCAGAGACGGAAAAACCGTCTGCCGGAATGGAGAGCGTTCTGCGAGTGGATCACGACTCTTCCGCACAGTGAATTCATTACCGGCGGAACAAAAGAATAACTACAAAGAAGACTTACAGGAGAACCGTATGACGATCGAAGAACTGATGCAGGAAGCACAATGGATCAAAAATGACAGAAACACTGCCGCAGATGCCTTTCACAGGTATCTGGATCTTCTGCTGGAATGGAATCAGAAAATGAATCTTACGGCGATCAAGGAGCCTTCGGAAGTCGTAGAAAAACACTTCTATGACTGTCTTCTGCCATTATCCACCGGAAGGATCACCGGTGCAGTATGCGATGTCGGCAGCGGTGCCGGCTTTCCCTCTGTTGTATGGAAGATTGCAGACCCGTCCCTGGATATCACCATCGTGGAACCGACCGGCAAACGATGCACATTCCTGGAAGAAGTTATCCGGCAATTGCATCTGACCGGCATACATGTGGTCAACCAGCGGGCAGAAGAACATGTAAAAGAATGCAGGGAACGGTACGACGTCGTTACGGCACGTGCCGTTGCCTCGCTTCCGGTACTGGCGGAACTGTGCATTCCGCTTGTGCGGAAAGACGGTCTGTTTGCGGCTATGAAAGGCGCAAAAGGCACAGAAGAAGCCCATCAGGCAGAACATGCCATGCAGGTGCTTGGGGCAAAGATCGAAAATGTACAGGAATGTACGCTTCACACAGGGGATGTACGAATCAATCTGTATTACCGCAAACATGCCAGAACACCGGTGCAGTATCCCCGCAATTATGCACAGATCAAAAAGAAACCTCTCTGAAAAGGAGTGAATATGCGTCAGTCTGGGAAAAGTATATTAGATATTTTTACAAAGCAGGAAAGCAGCCGGATCCAGCAGATCCCGGCTGAGAACATACAGCCCTCCCGCTATCAGCCACGTCTTCACTTTGATGAAGAAGCACTGGATGAACTGGCCCAGTCCATTAAGGAAAACGGACTGATCCAGCCCATTACGGTACGGGAAGTAGATGGTCACTATGAGATCATTGCCGGGGAACGCCGCTTCCGTGCATGCGTCAAAGCCGGCTATGAAAAGCTTCCGTGCTACATCATGTCACCAAGTGATGAAGAAGCAGCGCAGATGGCTCTGGTTGAAAACGTACAGCGTCAGGACCTCAGTGCCATCGAAGAAGCAAAGAGCTATGTGCAGATCATGCGTCAGGCATCCCTGACGCAGGAACAGGTTGCCCGGAAGATCGGCAAGTCACAGTCTGCTGTAGCCAACAAGATCCGTCTTCTCAATCTTCCCGAAGAAATACAGGAAGGCGTGATCGACGGAAAGATCACCGAACGTCATGCCCGCGCACTTCTTTCTGTTCCCGAAGAAAAGCAGAAAGATGCCTACCACAAGGTCGTGGATGAGGGATGGAACGTACGGCAGACCGAAGACTACATCGAAGCAATGGAAGTCCCGAAGAAGCGCAAACGCCGTCAGAAGACAAAGGGATTTGCACGCAATATCCAGATCGGCATCAACACCGTCAATGAAGGTGTCCGGATGATCGAAAAAATGGGTATCAAAGTCAGTGTGGAAACAGTGGATGGAGAAGATGCCGTGCGCATGATCATCCGCTTTCCGAAATAAGAGGATCGTTTATGGGAAAAATCATCGCAATTGCCAATCAGAAAGGCGGTGTCGGAAAAACCACCACCAGTATCAACCTGGCCGCCGGCCTTGCCTACTTTGACCGCAAGGTACTCCTGGTGGACTTTGATCCGCAGGGGAATGCCACCCATGGCATCGGTGCCAACAAAGTGGGTTTCAAAGATACGGTCTATCAGGTCCTGATGGGAGAAGAAACAGTAGAAGAAGTGGCAGTGCATCTGCAGATGCCGCCGCTGGACGTTCTGCCTGCTTCAATCGACCTGTCCGGTGCCGATGTAGACATGGCCAGTTATGAGACCGGCCGTGAACGCCTGCTCAAACGCAAACTGGATGCCGTCAAGGACAAGTATGACTACATCATCATCGACTGTCCGCCGGCACTTGGTCTGCTCAATACCAATGCATTAACAGCAGCGGATACCGTCATGATCCCGGTCCAGTGCGAATACTTCGCTCTGGAAGGTCTGACCCAATTGCTCAGTACGATCCGTCTGGTGCAGCGTCTGTGGAATCCGCGTCTTTCCATCGAAGGCGTATTGCTTACCATGTTCGATGCCCGCACCAAGCTGTCTGTCGAAGTACAGCAGGAAGTACGCAAATACTTCAAGGAGAACGTATACAAGGTATATATTCCCCGCAATGTGCGTCTTTCGGAAGCACCCTCCCGTGAGAAGTCGATCTTTGAATACGATACCCGCTCGGAAGGTGCCAAAGCCTATGCTCAGTTAGTGAACGAAGTCATCACACAGAACGAGAGGAGAAAATAATGGCAAAGGACGGAAAGAAAGGACTGGGAAGAGGACTGGACTCGATCTTCGGCACCGATGTTGAACAGTTCCTGGAAGACATCCAGAACCGTTCTGCGGAAGTACCCGGCCGCAAGGAGATCCGTGTACCGATCAATGAGATCCGTCCCAATCCGTATCAGCCCCGTAAAGAATTTGATCCGGATGCCCTGAATGAACTGGCAGATTCCATCCGCACCCACGGCATCTTTACACCGCTGCTCGTACGCAAGAGCGTGACCGGCTACGATCTGATCACCGGTGAACGCCGTCTGCGTGCTGCCAAAATCGCAGGTCTTGACACTGTACCGGCTATCTCCGTTGATTTCACCGAAGAAGAAATGATGGAGATCGCCATTCTCGAAAACGTACAGAGAGAAGACCTGAACCCGATCGAAGAAGCAACTGCCTACGATTCCCTGGTCAAGAAACTTGGCTATACGCAGGAGAAGCTGGCAGAGCGCGTCGGCAAATCCCGCGAATACTGTGCCAACATCATGCGTCTGCTCAAACTGCCGGATGAAGTACAGGGCATGGTCATCGACAAGAAGCTGACCATGAGCCATGTACGTCCGCTTCTGGCATTAGACAGTGAAGAAGAAATGACCGAAACAGCCCGTAAGATCCAGAAAGACAAGCTCTCTGTGCGGGAAGTAGAAAAGTATATCCGTGAGCGCAATAAACCCGCTCCTGTGCGTACTCACACCGATGACCGCGATCCGGCCATCCGTGCACTGGAAGAACGCATGTCGGAAAAACTTGGCACACAGGTCACATTCCGCAAAAATTCCTTCACGATCGCTTTCAGTGATACGGCCGATATGAACCGGATCCTGGAAGAACTTGGCTGTCTGGAAGAAAGCCTCGCAGAATGATCCAGAACGCTTTGCCGGAAGAATACCGGAAGACGATCCTGGTCCTGTTCGGCATCGGACTGCTCAGCGGACTCATCCGCTGGCAATACGCTGCCGGCTTCGCTCTGGGAGGCCTGGCATCCATCCTGCTGTACATCCGCAACGACCGCTTCTGGTCCGGTGTACTGGATACAGGCACGTCGACAAAGTATACCGGCATCTTCCATTTCATGGTCAATTACCTGATCATGGCAGCTGTCCTGCTTGCAGGTGCACTGATTCCGAAAATCTTCAACATATTTGCATGTACTGCAGGGTTAATGCTGATTAAAATTTCTGTTATAGTTAAAGAAGCATTTCTGCATGAACGGAAAGGAGGGGGATAATGACGATCCAGTCGGACGTTTATACGATCATATTGGAAACGATCCTGATGGGTATCGCAATCATTGCGCTGTCGAAGAAATTTGATAAAGCAGATCCGATGGCGAAACCAAAAGGGATCCTGACACCGGTATTATGGGCTGTGGAGACAGTTCATAAAACATGCCGGGACAATGTCGGAGAAAAGACAGCAGAAAAGCTGACCCCATATGTTCTTGTGTTGTGGGCGTATATCTTTATCTCCAATATTATTTCACTGTTCGGATTGTCTTCACCGACATCGAACCTGAGTGTCACGCTTCTGCTGGCATTTCTGACATGGCTGATGATCCAGGTCGTAGAACTCAAATACCAGGGCATCGGCGGATACCTGCATGGTTTCCTTGAACCGATCCCGGTGATGCTGCCGATGAACATCTTCGGCAAGTTCTCCACCATGGTATCAATGTCGCTGCGTTTATTTGGAAATATCCTGTGCGGCGGCATCATGATGCAGCTGATCTATTCATTCTGTCAATGGATCTCAACCAGTCTGGTAAGCCTGATCACAGGCGGCGTATCCGGTACGGTATTCAACTTTATCGCACCGCTGGTAGCACCGCTGCTGCATGCTTACTTTGACCTGTTTGCAGGATTCATCCAGACACTCGTATTCGTTACACTTACTATCGTATTGATCGGGAATGATATTCCTGATGAAGCAAAAGAAGCTTAATTAAGGAGGAGCTGAATTATGGATATTACACGTGGTTTAATTGCAATTGGTGCAGGTCTTGCCGTTTGTGCCGGTATGATGACAGGTCTTGGTGAAGGTACCTGTGCGGCGCACGCTTGTGACGCAATCGGAAGAAATCCGGAAGCAGAATCCAAGATCCGTTCGACGATGATCCTTGGTATCGCATTATCTGAAACTGTTGCTATTTACGGACTGCTTGTATCGATTCTTCTGATGTTCGTATTCCAGTAATTCGAGGCAGACATGATTGATATTGATGTACTAGGTCAATTGATCCCCAATCCGGTGACAATGCTAGTGCAGCTCTGCAGTACGCTGATCCTGTTTTTACTGATGAAGAAGTTCCTCTGGGCTTCTGTTCAGAATTTCCTCAAAGTCCGTTCCGACAAGATGCAGTCCGATCTGGCTGCTTCTGAACAGGCAAAGCAGGAAGCTCTGAGCGACCGTCAGAAAGCACAGGTACAGCTGTCCGAAGCGTCGAAGAAATCGGAAGAGATCGTAAGTGCCGCTGTTCGTCAGGCAAAGCAGGAAAAAGATGCAATTCTTGCTCAGGCGGACAAAGAAGCCGCAAACACCAAGAAGAAGGCGCACGAACAGATCGAGGCAGAGCGGCTGGCAATGTACGACGATATGAAGAAAGAGATGGTCGAAGTTGCACTTGCCGCAGCCGGCAAACTGATCGGGGAAAGCAGTGGTGCAGACTATGACCGTGACGCGATTTCCGCATTTATAGAGGAATCTTCCGATCATGGCGAATGAGGTCGCAGAGCGGTACAGCCAGGGATTGTTTGAACTTGCCCGTGAGACCGGAACAGTAGAAGATAAAAAAGAGCAGGCAGAAGCACTGATCAAAGTTCTGACACAGGAACCGGATCTCAAGGTCTTTTTAAGAGCGGTCAAGATCACAAAAGAAGAAAAGCGGAATCTGATCGATACCGTATTTCAGGAATATCTGGATCCGCATATGCGCAGTTTCCTGAAGTTATTGATCGACAAGGGACGTTCCTACTATATGGAAGACATCCTGCGTGCCTATGTGGTTCTCGCCAACCGGGAACTGGGCATCCAGCATGCCGTGGTGGAATCCGCCCGTCCGCTTGCAGAAGAGGATCTTGAAAAGATTCGCAAGACACTGGAAAAACGTACCGGAAATAAGATCCGGATCGAAAACCGGATCGTACCTGAACTGATTGCAGGCATCAAGGTAATCACGGAGAATCAGGTAACAGATGTAACGATGAAGTCAAAGATTGACGGAATGAAAAAGGCATTGCTGAAAGGAGGGCGCGCATGAAAGAAATTCGACCGGAAGAAATCAGCTCGCTCATAAAAGAACAGATAAAAAACTATGACCAGAAGATCCACTCGGATGACGTAGGCTATGTCATCTCTGTCGGTGATGGTATTGCCATGGTACAGGGTATCGACAAGGCAATGTCCTCCGAACTTCTGGAATTCCCCCACGGTGTGATGGGAATGGTGCTGAACCTGGAAGAAGACCACATCGGTGCTGTACTTCTCGGTAATGACTCCCTGATCAAAGAGGGTGATGAAGTACGCCGTACCGGCCGTATCGTCGAAGTACCGGTCGGTGATGCACTGCTGGGCCGTGTCGTTAACGCACTGGGTCAGCCGATCGACAACCGCGGGGATATTCACACAACAAACAGCCGTCCGGTAGAAAGAGTCGCTCCGGGCGTCATGACACGCCGTTCGGTGTATCAGCCGCTGATGACCGGTCTGAAGATCATCGACTCGATGATCCCGATCGGAAAAGGCCAGCGTGAATTGATCATCGGCGACCGTGAAACAGGTAAGACAGCGATCGCTGCAGATACGATCATCAACCAGAAAGGCAAGAACGTAAACTGCATCTATGTCGCAATCGGACAGAAGGAAAGTACCGTTGCCCGTCTCGTGCAGAAACTGCGTGAAAACGATGCCATGAGCTATACGACCGTTGTAAATGCATCGGCTTCGGAATCGGCACCGCTGCAGTACATTGCACCATATGCAGGCTGTGCAATGGGTGAAGAATGGATGGAACAGGGCAAAGACGTCCTGATCGTATACGATGACCTGTCCAAGCACGCAGTTGCTTACCGTACCATGTCCCTGCTGCTCCGCCGTCCTCCGGGACGTGAAGCATATCCTGGTGATGTCTTCTACCTGCACAGCAGACTGCTGGAGCGGGCTGCGAAGCTCAGCGATGAACTGGGAGGCGGTTCTCTGACTGCTCTTCCGATCATCGAAACACAGGCAGGCGATATCTCGGCATATATCCCGACCAATGTTATCTCCATTACCGATGGTCAGATCTTCCTGCAGACAGACCTGTTTGCGTCCGGTATCCGTCCGGCAGTAGACAGCGGTCTTTCGGTATCCCGTGTCGGTTCCAATGCCCAGACAAAGGCAATGAAGAAAGTCGCAGCTTCTCTGAAGCTTGACCTGGCACAGTACCACGAAATGCTGACATTCTCCCAGTTCGGTTCTGATCTGGATGCCAGCACAAAGAAGATCATCAACCATGGTGCAAAACTGACAGAACTGCTGAAACAGCCGCAGTACTCCCCAATGTCCATGACAGACCAGGTACTGTCCCTGTTTGCTGCAAGGTATGGCTTCCTCGATCAGATCGAGACAGAGAATGTACGTGACTTTGAGCGTACAATGCACCATTCGTTCCATGACCAGTATGCGGATATCTGCAGTGAGATCGAAGAGAAAGAGATCATCTCCGATGAACTTCAGAACAAGCTGATGGACGCTATGAAGAACGTTACGGATCAGTATCTGCTTGTCAAAGGAGCAAATGAATGAGTCAGTCTAAACAGGCATTGAGAAGTAGAATCAGGTCTGTTAATTCGACAAAGAAAATCACAAAGGCGATGGAAATGATCGCCAATGCCAAATTGTTCCGGCAGAGATCACGCATGGAAGCGAACCGTGAATATGCACAGAGGCTTCAGGACACCGTCGATGAGATCGTTATGAAGAATCCCGGTGTGGACTGCGGTTATCTGAAACCAAAGTCCAGTGACGCCAAGGCAACGGTCATCTTCTGCAGCGACCTGGGACTTTGCGGCGGCTATAACCAGAATGTCTTCAAACTGGCGAAAGCAGAACTGGATAAAGATGATCCGGTTATTCTGATCGGTACATCTCTGTACCGTCAGATGAAAGAAGCAGGCTTTAACCTGCTGAATGAAGAACCGGTATCCTCTGACCATATTACTTTCCTGGACCTGAAAGAATGGATTGAACAGGCAATCTCACTGTATGACAAAGACGAAGTCGGCATCGTACAGCTGCTGTATACGGAATTCGTCAACACGATGACATTCCGTGCTTCGTTTGATCAGCTGCTTCCGTGCGTACTGAAGGAAGTACCGGAAGAAGAAAAACATGCCATGTACGTAGAGACCATGTTTGATCCGGATCCGGAAACGATCCTGGACAATCTGATCCCGATGATGCTGCATGATGTGGCATATGCGGACTGGATGGAATCCACGACGGCAGAACAGGGAAGCAGACGAATGGCCATGAAGACCGCTTCTGATAACGCTGATGAACTCAGTGAATCGCTCAAACTGGAATACAACAAGGCAAGACAGGCATCGATCACCCAGGAAATCACAGAGATCGTGGGTGGCTCCAATGCCGTGTAGAATGAGGAGATACGACTATGAACAATATTGGTAAGATCGTACAGGTCATCGGACCGGTCATTGATATCCGGTTCCAGCCGGACAGTCTTCCGGCGATCCGGAATGCGATCCATATCCGCAATGAAGAAAAAAATACGGAAATGACCGCGGAAGTGGCACAGCATATCGGAGATGATATCGTCCGTTGTATTGCAATGAGTTCTACAGACGGCCTCGTACGCGGTATGAACTGTGAAGATACCGGCAATGCCATTCAGGTACCGGTAGGCAATGAAGTACTGGGAAGAATGTTCAACGTACTGGGCCAGCCGATCGACGGACTGGGACCGGTCAACGCAAAGAAATACATGCCGATCCACAGAGAAGCACCGTCCTTTGCACAGCAGCAGACATCCACTGAGATCCTGGAAACAGGCATTAAGGTCATTGACCTGTTATGTCCGTATTCCAAGGGTGGTAAGATCGGTCTGTTCGGCGGTGCCGGTGTCGGAAAGACAGTCCTGATGCAGGAACTGATCCACAACATTGCAATTGAACATGGCGGACGAAGCGTTGTTGCCGGCGTCGGTGAACGTACGCGTGAAGGCAATGACATGTACTTCGAAATGAAAGAATCCGGTGTATTAAAGAACACCGTTCTGACATACGGACAGATGAATGAATCACCGGGTGCGAGAATGCGTGTCGCATTGTCTGCACTGACGATGGCTGAGTACTTCCGTGATGAACAGAATCAGGACGTGCTGCTGTTTATCGACAACATCTTCCGTTTCACACAGGCAGGCTCCGAAGTATCCGCGCTGCTTGGCCGTATGCCGAGTGCCGTCGGCTATCAGCCGACACTGGCTACAGAAATGGGCCAGCTGCAGGAACGTATTACTTCAACGGATAAAGGTTCCATCACATCTGTACAGGCCATCTACGTGCCTGCAGATGACCTGACCGACCCGGCTCCGGCAACAGCATTCTCTCATCTGGACTCCAAGACCGTCCTTGACAGAAGCATTGCTGCACTGGGTATCTATCCGGCCGTAGACCCGCTGGCATCCGGTTCCCGTAACCTGGATCCGCTGGTCCTTGGTGAAGAACACTATGACGTAGCCCGTCAGGTACAGCAGATCCTGCAGAGATACAAAGAACTGCAGGACATCATCGCCATCCTCGGTATGGAAGAACTCGGTGAAGATGACAAGAAGATCGTTGCACGTGCAAGACGTATTCGTAACTTCCTGTCCCAGCCGTTCTCCGTTGCTGAGCAGTTCTCCGGTATCCCCGGTGTCTATGTACCGGTCAAAGAGACCGTACGCAGCTTCAAGGAGATCCTGGAAGGCAAATACGATGATCTGCCCGAACAGGCATTCATGAGCGTTGGAACGATCGAGGACGTCGTCAAGAAAGCCGAGACACTGAAATGAGTACCATCCACTGCCGGATCGTAACTCCGCATGGTGTGTACAAGGAAATGGATACCTCGATCCTGAATGTGGTAACACTGAGCGGAGAGCGGGGAATACTCCCCAACCATGTACCGGTCGTGATCATGTTGAAGATCAGCCGTATGACAACCGTGGAAAACGGCCAGCGCATTGAATATGCAATTGCCGGCGGAATGCTCTATTTCCGCGATAATACGGCAGAGATCCTCACGGATGCAATCGAATCCAAAGATGAGATCGATGTCGACCGTGCTGTTGCTGCAAAGACACGTGCTGAAAAACGCCTGAGCTCCGGACGTCCGAATCTGGATCAGGAACGTGCCGAAGTAGCATTGAAACGTGCGATCAACCGCATTAACGTTGTCCAAAGACACTGATTCATAAGCCGTGCAGCAATGTACGGCTTTTTAGTTTACTATGGCATGGTGTCTGTGTCATGCGTATTTCACATGCGTATTTCCGGTAATGATCATGATGAGAAGGAATACAGCAGCACAGAGGATGGAACTGATAAGCCAGACTTTATGCACGGTATCAGAACGCATGCCGGCTAATTTCATGATGGCAGTGACCGCACTGACTGCGATGCATACCAGCAGGAAATAGAACAGAAACATCTGATCGGCACTGTTCAGCCGGTATAAAGGACTATGATGCCACTCCCGGATCTCACCGTTCGGCATAGCTGCCCTGTCTGTATACAGTGATGCATTAAGAATCAGAATATATACGATATTTGCAAGGATCGACAATACACTCCACATGATCTTTCACAGCCTCCGTAATACTTCTGATCATATTGTAAACACGGATTGCCGGAACAATCCATGGGGATCGTTTTCAGTGATGCTTGACGACTGTGATATGCTTCAGAAGAAGGAGGCATCTATGGTACAGAAAGAACGTCTGCAGTATCTGACAGAGGAATTTATAAAAGATTCTCCGGAGTATAAGAATATGCCTGTGCCATCCGGCATGGAGGAACAGAAGCAGGTGCTGCGTTCCCTGATGAATATTCGCATGCCCCGTCCGATGGCTTCCCACGTGCTGAAAGTACAGGATGACTATCTCCGGGAACGCAGCAGAGAAAATGGAATCGTCACAATGAACGATATACCGGTATGCAGAACGGTGGGGAATACCGGTATTTCCATATGGCAGGGAGATATCACGCGGCTTGCGGCAGATGCCATCGTCAATGCCGCAAATTCGCAGATGCTGGGATGCTTTGTGCCGATGCATATGTGCATCGATAACTGCATACATACCTATGCCGGCATCCAGCTGCGTGCAGAATGCGCACAGAAGATGCGTGCATTGCGCCTGCAGTATGGAAATGACTATGAGCAGCCGACTGCTGTGCCAATGCTTACAAAGGGATACAATCTTCCGGCATCCCATGTCATTCACGTAACAGGTCCCATTGTTTCACGGTATCTGACCGGGGAACTGGAACAGCAGTTATCAGACTGCTATGTCAATGTACTGGACATGTGTGCGGAAAACGGACTGCGCAGTGTGGCATTCTGCTGCATATCCACAGGTGTATTCCGCTTTCCCAATGAGAGAGCGGCGGACATTGCCGTCCATACCGTCATACAGTGGCTCAATGATCATCCCGGCGCAATGGACCGTGTTGTATTCAATGTATTCAAAGATCTGGACAGGGAGCTGTACACACAGCGTCTTGCAGGAGGTGAACAATGAACCGCAGATATTTCCAGAAAAACGGCTAT
This sequence comes from Solobacterium sp., assembly GCA_017539385.1. Classification (GTDB taxonomy): domain Bacteria; phylum Bacillota_I; class Bacilli_A; order Erysipelotrichales; family Erysipelotrichaceae; genus Bulleidia. The sequence continues at coordinate 49,700 of JAFYHC010000098.1, forward strand.
GAAGAAACGATCCAGAGAGGCATTGCCGGCGTGCGTACATTCCAGGGCGGTATTTCCCGGAAAATACCGGATTACAATACCGAGCTGCAGCGGCTGAAAGAGGCACTGGAACGTGCAGATGCCATAGTGATCGGTGCCGGTGCAGGATTATCCACATCGGCAGGCTATGTATATTCCGGGGAACGCTTCCGTACATACTTCAGTGATTTTGAAAAAGAATATGGGTTCCAGGATATGTATTCCGGAGGATTCTATCCATACCGTACGCCGGAAGAGAGATGGGGATTCTGGTGCCGCAATATCTGGATCAACCGCTATGCACCGATTCCCAATGATGTCTATGCACAGCTTCTGGCACTGGTACAGGACAGGGAATACTTTGTCATTACGACAAATGTGGATCATTGTTTCCAGCGTGCCGGCTTTGCCAAAGACCGTCTGTTTTATACGCAGGGGGATTACGGACTGTTCCAAAGCAGCGCTCCGTCCGGCATTACAGCACACCGTACGTATGATAATGAAGTAATCGTACGGAAGATGATCCTGTCGCAGGGCTATAAGATTACCGCAGACAACTCTCTGATCATTCCGGAGGGGACACAGCTGCGTATGACAATACCATCGGACCTTGTTCCGGTATGTCCGGATGATGGAAAGCCCATGACCATGAATCTGCGTGCAGATGATTCGTTTGTACAGGATGATGGATGGTATGATGCCGCAGACCGCTATGCCCGCTTCCTGAAAAAATATGAAGGAAAGCACGTCCTGTTTCTGGAACTAGGTGTCGGAGGCAATACACCGGTCATTATCAAGTATCCGTTCTGGGCAATGACGCACGAAAATCCGAATGCTGTATATGCCTGCCTGAATTACAATGAAGCATGTACACCGGAACAGATCGAACAGCAGTCCATATGCATCAACGATGATATTGCACACATCCTGAAACAGCTTATACACAAATAAAACTCTTCCTGTATTTCCCGGGAAACCGGATACAGGAAGAGTCTTTTACAATTGCGTCACAAATACGATAAACAGGATGGTCAGGACCGCTGCAGCCGCAAGCAATGCAATATGCAGCAAACGATGCCTGTCCCAGTAGCCCTGCAATTGCTTCTGCTGTTTCTGCAGGGGATTATAGATGAGATCCGGTGTACGGGGACCGTGTCCGGGAGAATATTCGATTCTGGATGCCGCAAGGACCGTCTCTGCCGAAAGAATATCGAAGAATGTATATCCCTGTTCTTCTTTGTCATGAATGGCATTGAGATATGCATTGGGATCGATCTGGTCCAGTGTGATATTGGAATTCTGTATTTCCCGGCATAAGGATAAGACACCATCCAGTTCTTCCTGCTGCTTCTGCAGGAGTTCGATCTGCTGTGTGATCTGTTCCTGCAGATCGATCCTGTGATCCAGCAGATCCTTGATCACAGTAACGGAGAAGCCCAGTTTGCGCAGCAATACGATCTTTTGCAGGCGTTCTGCGTCTTCTGTGCTGTATTCTCTTTCTTCCGAATGTTCACTGCGTTTCGGGGAAATAAGACCCTGTTTCTCATAAAAGCGTATTGCTGAGCGGGGAATATCCAGCATCTCTTCCAGTTCTTTCGTTTTCATATGGTCCTCCATACCTGCACTATACGGTATAAACCTTGTTTACAGTCAATACCCATACACGAAAGCAGAATAATTTTCTTCCGCAGGGTGTCATATTACAATGATGCCAGAGGAAAAACCTATGTTAAATGCAGTACTGATTCTGATCCTTCTGTGTGAGGTTTGGGGACTGACCTATGCCGGATGGCGCTATATCCTGAAGTCCATGATGTTTTATACCCAATTGTCCAACGCAGCGGCGTTTTTCTCTGCACTGGCATTGCTTGTATTTGGACAGCAGCCATGGATCACGGCATTCCGGTATCTTTCTGTCTGTATGCTGATGATGACCATATTTGTACTGGTGCCGACAATGAAAGACACCAGGCTGCTGCTATGGTCAAGAGCCGGATTCTTCCTGCATATCTTATGTCCGCTTCTGAACCTGGTGAGTTATCTTTTTCTGGAAGCACATGCAGGAAAAAGCATGATCATTGTGCCGGTCCTTGTGACACTGGTGTACGGGGATATCATGCTGTATTTTAACTACCAGCGAAAAGTAGACGGACCATATCCGTTTCTGCGTGTGTATCATCAAAGCAAACGTGCAACAGTATTGTGGTTTACGGCATTATTGTGCGTAATCGTATTATTTGCATCAGCAGTGATGGCTGTCAGCTGAGATCTCGTATTAAAATATACTCGGAAACAGGAGTAAACATGCAAAAAAAACGAATCCGTGAAGCAGCGGACAGATGGCATCTGGAATACGATTACAGGACATTTATCAATTCAGCAGGCTCCGCCGGCATCATGGCGTTTTTCGCACTGTATAACGGATATCTGGGACTGGCACATGGCTCTGTATGGCATGGCAGTGTATGCGTCTATTATCTGTTTCTGGCGGTATTGCGAGCTGTATTGATCCTGTATGAACGTAGGGCAGGTGCACATCGGCGCACGATCTATTACATTGTTACGGCATGTCTGCTGGTGACAAATTTCTGCATGATCGGACCAATCTATCTTCTTGTAACGATGCGCAAGCCGGTAAATATGACATTGACTGCAGCAATCATCATGGCAGCGTATACAACATATAAAATCATCATGGCAGCTGTAAATCTGCGCAAAAGAAAACAAAGCACCAATGACTTTGTATGGCTTCTTCGTACCATTGGCTTTATCGATGCCTTGATGTCCCTTTTATCACTGCAGAATACACTCATTATGGTCAACGGCGGCAGTACGGATGCAAATATGCTGAAATTATCCGCCTTTACCGGCGCAGTCATATGGGCAATTGTCACCGGCATGTCCATCTGGGCAATGATACGAAAAAAGAAGGAAACCTATGAAACAGTATATCGTTGATGCATTTACAGATATCCCATTTACCGGCAATCCTGCGGCAGTATGCGTACTGGATGCGTGGATCCCGGAAGAAAGCATGATGAAGCTTGCACGGGAAAACAATCTCTCTGAGACTGCTTTCCTGGTACGCGAAGAGCAGGGATGGCATCTGCGCTGGTTTACGCCGACAACAGAAGTGGAATTGTGCGGACATGCGACACTGGCTTCTGCGTATGTCATTCTGAATCACTATGACACAGAAAAGCAGGAAGTGCGTTTTCATACCATGAGCGGGGAACTGACCGTGGTGCGCAAAGACGGGATGTATGAGATGAATTTCCCAACCTATGCACTGGAAGAAATACCGGTCAGTGATGCCATGGAATCCGCTTTTGGCATGCGTCCGCTCAAAGCAGTGCTTGGTCTGGATCTGGTATGCGTCTTTGCCCACGAGGACAATGTACGCACCATGACACCGGATCAGGAATTGCTGAAGCAATTGCCCGGACGCATCCAGAACGCAACGGCACAGGGAAAAGATACAGACTGCGTATCCCGCAGCTTCTGTCCAAAGCTTGGCATTGCGGAGGACCCGGTATGCGGATCAGCACACTGCGCCATCGCACCCTATTGGGCATCTGTACTGCAGAAGCAGACGATACAGGCATACCAGGCATCTTTGCGCGGGGGAATGCTGTACTGCACGCCGCAGACAGACGGGCGCATATCGATCTGCGGGAAGGCAGTATTGATCGCTGTCAGTGAAATCATTACACCCATCTTATAAAAATAACCTCTTTTGTAATAATGAATGCAGAGGTCGTAATATGTCTGAAGTTTACCACGGAAGTATTGAAATTGTTTCCAATCCGGAACTCAAAATTCTTCATTTTGATAAAATGACGGACGAATGGTTAGATTTCATTGCAGACTGTCGTGCCGGGCAGACGCATCCATATGATATTGTTGAGGGACCGATGGCGGATGATGCAGTATGGAATTATGTAAATGATTTTCTTGCCGGAAATATCAGCAGAACAGCCTTTTGGGAACTTGCCAAATTCAGACATCCTACAAATCAAATCAGTTTTCACAGTGCACGTGCTCTTACTTGCCTGAAATATCTTGGGAGTGATGAAGTGTATGAATGAAATAGAAAAAGATAGTATTTATTATTTTTGCAGTCTGATTGAGTTTATTGCCAGAGCCACGAAGAATCACAGATCAGATGTCATAAATTATTTTTCGGAAGAAGACATAAAGCATCAACTCAAAATGGCTGATCTGAATCACACGCTTTCATTTGAACAGGTGTCAGATGAAATTGTTGAAGATTATAAAATACCGGATGGTGATTTCGATACAGTAAAAGAATGTAAATATGCCGTTCCATCTGTTCTTTCAATTGGCAGAGTTTATCAGCAGCTGGTCATATCTTTGAAAGGGGAAGAACCGGCAAAAGTGATTAAAAAGGTATTCTCCTCTTTTATCAGTGATGAAATATCGGATTTCAATTCGAATGTATATTATTCGAATCCAGATTATCTTTTAAAGTCTTATGAAGCCAATGAATTATTGATGTGATCGAAGAAATACCGGGAGAATTCATCAAAGAGACTAAGCAGTCTCTTTCTTTTATTTTTGATGCAGTATGCGCAGGCAGTAGGGAAGTGTGGATGTGACAACATCCCGGTGATTTGCAACGCATTCGAAGCAATTGCCATGACGCGGACAGTCCCGCGGACAGGGGCAGTTCTTCTCAATCAATGGATTAACCGGCTTTGTTTCGTCTTTTGGTGCTGGGCATGCGATCATAGTGTTTGTCCTCCATGTATATTGTAATAACCGTATGGTGTGGTGAAAATATTCTATAGAAGAATATTTTTTATCATAAATGCATTCTGGACAATTGCATGCATATTCAATACACTTACCTCGGAGGAAATCATTATGAACTATGCAGAAGAATCCCTGAAGAAACACTATGAATGGAAGGGCAAGATCGAAGTCGTTACACGTGCACCGGTCGATAATGCCGAAGCACTGAGTCTTGCCTATACGCCGGGCGTAGCACAGCCATGCCTGGAGATCCAGAAAGATATCAATAAGAGTTTTGAACTGACCCGCAGATGGAACACGGTAGCGGTCGTTACCGATGGTACAGCGGTATTGGGACTGGGTGACATCGGTCCGGAAGCCGGCATGCCGGTCATGGAAGGCAAATGTGCTCTGTTCAAGGCATTCGGTGATGTGGATGCCATTCCGTTATGCGTACGTTCCAAAGACGTGGATGACATTGTAAAGACCGTATCCCTGTTAGCAGGTTCGTTTGGCGGCGTCAACCTGGAAGACATTTCCGCACCGCGCTGCTTCGAGATCGAAAAGAAACTGAAGGAATGCACGGATATCCCGATCTTCCACGATGACCAGCATGGTACAGCTGTTATCACACTGGCAGGTCTGATGAATGCACTGAAGCTTGTCGGCAAGAAGATCGAAGACGTCAAGATCGTTACGTCCGGTGCCGGTGCAGCAGGTATTGCCATCATTAAGCTTCTCATGGCCATGGGTCTGAAACATGTCATTATGACAGACCGCAAGGGTGCCATCTATGAGGGAAGAGACGGCCTGAACCCGATCAAGGAAGAAATGGCAAAGATCACCAACTTTGATCATGAAAAGGGAACACTGGCAGAAATCATCCATGACGCCGATGTATTTATCGGTGTATCCGCTCCGGGCACACTGACAGCGGACATGGTACGCACCATGGCAAAAGACCCGATCATCTTTGCATGCGCCAACCCGACCCCGGAGATCTTCCCGGATGAAGCAAAAGCAGCCGGTGCTGCTGTCGTTTCCACCGGAAGAAGCGATTTCCCGAACCAGGTCAACAACGTACTGTGCTTCCCGGGTATCTTCCGCGGTGCACTGGATGTACGTGCTTCGGACATCAACGATGCCATGAAGATCGCTGCAGCGAAGGCCATTGCCTCTCTGGTGAGCGATGAAGAGCTGAATGCGGATTACATCCTGCCGGCAGCCTTTGATCCGCGTGTCAAAGATGCAGTAGCCAAAGCAGTAGCCGAAGCCGCAAGAGAATCCGGCGTAGCGCGCATCTGAGTAACCATGAAAGCATTGAAGAGAATATCTTCGATGCTTTTTTCGTGTGCCGGGCATGGCACATGTCTCGGAGGCTGAAATGTACCTCCAGCCAAGGGTGGTAACCCCTAAGGCTTAGCCAAACTCAAGGGTGTCCTGGAATGGGAAACTGTTCCTTAACCGCGAGGGGAA